>CANLGQ010000165.1 GCA_947490265.1 Pseudomonadota bacterium
ACGGCCGCCACGACGGTGTTGTCGAGCGTGACGAGGCCCCACGGCTCCCCGAGTGGAGCTTGCATCGTCACCTGGGGGGGATCGCCGAGCGCCACTGGGCCGAGCGGGGCGGCCACGACGCCAGCCTGCTGCACCCCCTCGAGCTCGATGAGGCGCTTGGACCAAAGGCCCACATCGACCTGGGCCAGCCTCAGGGCATCGGCGAGACCGGGAGGCATCCGTGTCACATCGGGCTCGCCCGGGTTGGCCACAGCGCCCCCGACGAGCTTCGACGGCGCGACGACGCCGCCGACTCCGGGCCGAGCGGCGAGCCCATCCACGACCTCGCGCTTTGCACCCACCTTGAGTTTCGCTACGACCTTGCCGTCTTCGACATCGACCCGATCGAACGGGATTGTAGCGGCTTTGAGGCGCGCCTCGAGTTGGCCCGCGAGCGCTGCGGCATCGCCAGCCGCCTCGTACGACACGACAAGCTGTCGGGCGTCGCGTGGGGCAGTGGGTGCGCTGACCTCGGCTGCCGCGGCGGCGTTTCGCTCCTCGGCGCTCTCGCCCACGAACGACGGGATCAGCACCCAGACCGACCCGAGGACGAGGGCCAGGAACGCACCGAGGCGAAGCGCAGACGAACCTTCCACGATGAACTCCTGGCCCGCTACGCGGGCGCTCCGGGGACGATCTTCTTCGCGACCGCGCTTTTCTCGAACGTGACCCTTGTCTTTTCACCGATCTCGAGGACGACGGTACTCGGGCCGACTTCGACGACCTTTGCGTGGACGCCCCCGATGGTCACCACCCGGTCGTCCTTGGCAAGCGCAGCGAGCATGTCCTCGGTGTTCTTCTTTTCCTGCATCTGCGGCCGCCAGAGCAGGAAGTACATCACCGCGACAATGGCGAGGATGGGCAAGAAATCGATGGCGCTCACGGTCGAACCTCGATGTTCCGGAAGTGGCCGCCGACGGCGGGCCGCGCAACACAAGCACCGAAGGGGCGCGTGTCAAGCGGACCCAATGCCGTGCCGCGGTGGTCGGGACGTCCGCCACGCGGTTATCCGGCAGGGGGAAGGCATGCCAGCGCCGATCGACCTCGAGGCATGGGACTACGAACTCCCAGCGGATCGGATCGCTCGCCACCCTCCGGCCGAGCGCGACGGCGGCCGCTTGCTCGTGGTCGACCGCCGCACCGGCGGCTTCAGCGATCGCCGGGTCACCGACCTCCCGAGCCTCCTCTCCCCGGGGGACCTAGTGGTCGTGAACACGACCCGGGTCTTTCCAGCGCGGTTGCGGGCCCGCCGTCGCTCCGGAGGAGCCTGCGAACTGCTCGTCCTGGAACTGGGCAATGGGCCGGTCGCCGCGCTCGTGCGTCCGGCGCGAAAGCTCCGCGTCGGCGACACCCTGTCCCTGGAGGGGGGATTGGAAGCCCGGATCTGCAGCGCGCCGGTGGACGGGGTCGCGCGGGTCGACCTCGGACCCGACCCGCTCGGTGTGCTCCAGGCGATCGGGGAGATTCCCCTTCCACCCTACCTCGGGCGCTCCGCCGAGCCGAACGACGCGACACGCTATCAGACGCTGTTCGCCGACGTCGCCGGATCGGCAGCAGCTCCAACGGCCGGCCTGCACTTCACGCCGGCGATCGTCGCCCAACTCGCAGCGCGCGGAATCCCGGTCGTCGGCGTTCAACTCCACGTTGGCTTGGGGACCTTCCGGCCGCTCCGCCCTGAAGATCTGGAACGCGGTCGGCTCCACGAGGAGGAGTGGGCGGTACCCGCGGCGACCGCCACGCGCATCGCCCAGACCCGCGCCGAGGGAGGTCGGGTGATCGCGATCGGCACGACCACGGCTCGAACCCTGGAGGCGGCCACGCGATCCGGCGACGTTCAGGGGCGCACCGACCTGCTGATCGCGCCGGGTTACGAAGTGACGTCGTTCGACTTTCTCTTTACGAACTTCCACCTCCCCGGAAGCAGCTTGCTCCTGCTGGTCGGGGCATTGCTCGGACGCGAGGGGACGCTTGCCGCCTACGCCCACGCCGTCCGTTCGGGATACCGGTTCTACTCGTATGGCGACGCAATGCTCGTCCTTTGAGGTCTCGGGTCGGCTCGGCGCAGCGCGGGCGGGCACGCTCACGCTTCCGAACGGCACTGTCCCCACGCCCGCGTTCATGCCGGTGGGCACGCGGGCGGCGGTCCGGGGGATCACCCCCGCAGAGCTTCGCGAGGCGGGCTCTACCCTCGTCCTGGCGAACACCTACCACCTTTGGGTGCGGCCCGGATCGCCGATCATCGGGCGAATCGGTGGGCTCCGGCGGTTCATGGGCTGGCAGGGGCCGATCCTCACCGACAGCGGCGGCTACCAAGTGTTCTCCCTTCGGGAGCATACGAAAGTGACCGAAGCAGGGGTGCGGTTCCGCTCCCCGGAGGACGGTGAATACCGCGTTCTCTCGCCTGAGGTGTCGATCGCGGTCCAGGAGGAGCTCGGGGTCGATATCGCCATGGCTTTTGACGAATGCCTCGAATGGCCGGCCACTCGCGACCGTGCGGCGGCCTCCGCGGACCGCACCACCCGCTGGCTCGACCGGTGCATCTCCGCCCGGAAGATGGCTCACCAGACCGCGCTTTTCGGCATCGTTCAGGGCGGAACCTGGGACGACCTGCGTCGCGACCATGCGCTGCAGATCGGAGAGAGGCCGCTCGACGGCTACGCGATCGGCGGCCTCTCGGTCGGGGAAGATCGCGACGCGCTGCTCGCCACCACCGAGGTCGCCTGCGCCGCGCTTCCCGCAGACCGACCGCGCTACCTGATGGGCGTCGGACAGCCACGCGATCTGCTCGACGCGATCGCCCGCGGCGTGGACCTGTTCGACTGCGTCCTCCCAACCCGAGCCGGCCGGCACGGGCACGCTTACACCTCGGTGGGACGCCGAAATCTGAAGAATGCCCGCTACGCGGAGGATCCAGGTCCGCTCGACCCGGCGTGCGCCTGCCCCACCTGCACCACCTGGTCCCTGTCCTACCTGCGCCACCTCACGCGCTGCGACGAGATGCTCGGAAAACGACTGTTAACTCTACACAATCTCTGGTATTATCAGTCGCTGGTCCGACGAGCCCGGGCGCACATTGCCGCGCGGGATGGGGACGCTTTCGCGGCGCTGACCCGAGAAGCGGAGGTCGCTACGGCGCTGGTCGCGACCTGACCGCCGCGATAGCCCTCTCGGCCCCCGCAGGAGTGGCTATGTTTCGCCCAAAAACCGTCCGTCGCCGTCCCTCCGCCGTGACCGACGAGACGCCTCCCGTCGCCCCGGAAGCCGTGCCCGTCGCGGTTCCCGAAGTCCCGGCCCGCAAGGCCGTTGCCCCAGCCCCGCCACCGGTCGAGACCAAGCTCGATCCCAATGACCTCCTGGCGCTCGCCTCGATGAGCCGCGAGGAACTCGACAGCGCGATGCGCCAGTCGCTCACCGCGGCGCGGATCGAGCCCGGAACAAAGGTAACTGGCAAAATCACTCGGATCGGTCGCGACGAAGTGTTTGTCGATCTCGGCGGAAAGTCCGAGGGGCAGGTCGAGCGCTCCGAGCTGCCCAACGCGGCGGTTGGTGACGCGATCTCTGCCTTCGTCCTGGAGAGCGACGAGAACGGCGTGACACTCTCCCTGCGGCTGTCGGGCGGCGCAGCGTCGGAACATCTCGAAACGGCGCGCGAGACCGGCGTTCCGGTCGAGGGGAAGGTCACGGCGCGAAACGCCGGCGGATACGAGGTGCGCATCGGCAACACGCGCGCCTTCTGCCCCGCCTCGCACATCAGCCGACTCCGCGAGGTCGACCCGGACGCCTACATCGGTCAAACCTTCGCATTCCGCGTGCTCGAGACCGGCGACAAGGTCGTTGTCTCGCGCCGGGTCCTCCAAGACGCCGAGGCCGAGGTGAAGGCCGTCGAGCTGTGGGGTCGTCTGGAGGTCGGGCAGGAGTACCGAGGCGTCGTGAAGAACGTCTTGAACTTCGGCGCGTTCGTGGACATCGGTGGGGTCGAGGGGCTGGTCCCCCGCCGCGAGATCTCCTGGGCCGGCAACGCCGACCCGACCACGGTTCTGCGGCCCGGGCAAGCCGTCGAAGTGCACGTCCTCGAACTCGACCGCGAGTCGCGAAAGGTCACCTTGTCGGCCCGCTCCCTCGAGGACGACCCGTGGAACGCCATGGGCACCGAATTCGTCATCGGTGCGTCATACCGGGGAAAGGTGGCGCGACTCGAGGCGTTCGGCGCGTTCATCGAACTGGCCCCGGGGCTCACCGGGTTGGTCCACGCGAGTCGCCTCGCCGGAGTGGGCTGGGCCCAGGGCGACGACGTGGAGATCACCGTCCTCGGAATCGACGGTGAACGACGCCGAATCGAGCTCACGCCCGCTGGCGCGGCCGACGCGCCGGCCCCGGCTGCTACCGAGGTCCGGGGCACCATCACCGAGGTGATGGCGAACGGGGTGTCCGTGCGACTGGAGGACGGTCGAACGGGCTGGCTCTCGGCGCGCGAGGTCGACCTGCCGGCGGGTACGGTCCTCGCCCAGCGGTATCGAAAGGGCCGACCGATTACCGCCAAGGTGCTCTCGATCAGCGGAGCCCGGGTCGACCTGACGGCGCGCTCGGACGAGGAAGAGAAGAACTGGCGTTCCGAGCTTCGTCAGGCCCAACCGGCCGCGAGCCCGCGCGCCGGCTTCGGCACGTTCGCCGATCTGCTGAACGCCGCCAAAAAGTAGCGCACGGCTGCCGGATGGTTCCCTAGAACATCATTAGCAGTTTTTGCGTGCTTTCAGCGGTCGCTTTTGCCTCATCCATTCCGATTGTCGGCTGGTTGGCGACCTCGCGCAAGGTGTTCAGGGTCTCCACGAGCGGGCCCCCGGCCTGGCCGGCCTTGCGCGAGCCTTCGCCACCCTTCATGTATCCCAGGAAGAAATCGGCGACTTCGGGGTGTCGAAGCAGCGTATCCGCCGCCGCGGCGTCGTCGGAGCGCACCACGGCCTGCGCGACCACACTCACGCCGGCGAGCCAGGCGCCTGCCTGGAGCAGCGGTCCGGTCGTGTCGTTCGGTCCCCAGCCCTGCTCAGGTACGGCGGAGGTGATCATCTCGTCGAGCTGAATCAGAAAGTCCTCCCGCGACGCGGTGTCGTTCTCGACATGCTCGAGCGCCTTGTCCATTCGGGCGAGGAGGCCCGGTCCCGTGCCGATCGCTTCCATTCCCTCCCGCAGCGTTCGAAGTTGGGCCAAAAACTGCGGCTTTGGTGATGTTCGCCCCCCGAGCAGGGTATAGGCGAACACCACGCCGGTCCGAAACGCCACCCGGTCGGGTTGATCCGCTGGCGGCATCGCAGGCAGCTCGGTGGGGACGAGATCCGCGAGCGTCCGCGAGATCCCGGCCTCCTTCACGCTCCTCTCGAGGGCCAGTGGCGAAGGGGCGAGCACCTTCCATGCTGCACTATCGGCCGGTGCCGCCGTCGGAGCCGGCTCGGCGAGTACCGGCGGAGGTGGAGCGACAGGGACCGGAGGGGGCGCGGCCTCACCGCAACCCTGAAGTACGGCAAGAAATGCAAAAAGAAAGGTCCCGAGCATCGATCCCCCTGGACGGGCGCGGGATGCTACCATGCCGTCGGCCAGCCGCAACGGCGGAACCCGAGGTCTGTGACGTTGTCAGCGACGGGGTCGAGCGAACGTCCGGGGCAGATGTCGTTTCGCACGCATTTCTCTGCGGCGGACTGGCAGCGCCTGCGCGCACTCGGCGCGGAGGTACGGTTCGAGGTCGGAGCGGTCCTGATGCGTCGGGGCGAACCCTCTCGGCGGGTTGTGGCCGTAGAGTCGGGCGCGCTCGAGGTCGTCGACCGGCGAACAACGCCGCCCACCGTCCTCGCGCAGTGCGTGGCCGGGGACGTGCTGGGGGAGATGTCGCTGCTCGACGACGCGCCGGTCTCGGCGGACGTCCGCGTGCACCTCCCCGCGGTGTGCGTGGACTGGGACACTGAGGCCTTGCGCTCGGCCCTGGCCTCGGACCCCGCGCTCTCCGCGGTTTTCCACCGAGCGGTTTCCGCGATCCTCGCCGCCCGGCTGCGCGGAGTCACCAGCTCGGCGCTCCGCGGCGGATTCGCGGCCGGAGACGCTCGGGGGCCGACTCAGGCCCCCGCGACCGGGCAGCCCGCCGTCTCGCACCCCACAGGAACCGGTCCGCCGCCGATCGACGAGGCGATTGCACAGGCCCGGGTGCTGCTGAGTACCCAGGTTCATGCTCCCACGGCGGCCCGGGTCGCCGCCGAGCTCGCCCACCTCGGCATCGATCCGCACCTCGGCTCAGCGCTGGTCCGGCAAGGCGACCCAGGGCGCTCGGTTCAGGTGTCCACCGAGCGGGTGCGGATCGGCCGCGCGAGTACCTGCGAGGTGGTCCTCGACGATCCACGTCTCGCTGCTGTTCAGGCCGAACTGGTCCGGACGGACGCCGGCTGGCGCTTGATTTCGGCAACGGAACGGGCGGCGGTGGTCGACGGCGTTTCGGTGTCCTCCTGTCCCGTGGGTCCGCAGTCCCAGATCGACCTGGGTCCCTACAGCGTCCAGATCGACGGCAACACCCTGCGGATCGAGCCGGAGGGTCCGCCCGCGGTGCTCGAGGCCCGCGACCTCGGCCGTGCCGTCGGAGGCCGCACTCTCCTCCATCGGGTCAGCTTTGCCGCGCTGGGCGGGGAGGTCATCGCGGTCGTTGGTCCCTCCGGTGCCGGAAAGAGCACGTTACTTGGGGCGATCAGCGGTGTAGCACCTCCGCAGTCCGGGGTGGTTCAGCTCGACGGGGTGTCGCTTCGCCAACGCCTGACGGCCTGCCCCACACTGGTCGGCGAAGTTCCACAAGACGACATCGTGCTCCCCGAGCTCACGGTCGAGGAGAGCCTCCGCTCCGCCGCTCGCCTCCGGATGCCAGCGGATACACCGCGAGAACAACGGCAGATCGCCGTAAACAGGGTTCTCGCCGACCTCGGCCTCGAGCCGATCCGGGGTAGTCGTATCGGCGACCCCGAGGAGCGGGGCATCTCCGGTGGCCAGCGAAAGCGCGTGAACATCGGGCAGGAATTGCTGACGCGGGACACGCGGGTCCTCTTCCTCGATGAACCGACGAGTGGCCTCGACCCGAAGGCGGCCAACGAGATCGCCCGACTGGCCCGGCGACTCGCGGACGCGGGACGAATCGTCTTGCTCGTGACCCACGACATGAGCGACGGGGTGCTCGCCCAGGTCGACCACCTGCTCCTGATGCTGCCGGGCGGCCATCTCGGCTGGTTCGGCCCACCCTCCGAGGCGACCGCACATTTCGGTGTCCGTTCCGTTGCCGAGATTTTCGCCCGCCTCGCCGACCACTCCCCGGAAAGTTGGGCGCGTCGCTATGGGGACTCGGAGTCTGCCCGGCGATGGGTGCACATGCGCTCGCGCGTGTTGGCCTCTGGCCTGCTCGATCGCGCGGAGTCACCGCCACAGCGACCGTCCCCGACCCGGCTCGGCCTGCTGTGGGAGCTCACGAGTCGCTATGCTCGCGTAAAGCTGCGCGATCGTACATCGTTAGCGGTCCTGGCTGCCCAGCCTCTGCTGGTGGCCCTGGTGATGGAACTCGTCTTTCGACGCCCGACCTCCGCCGCACTCTTCCTCCTGGTGCTGTCGTGGTTCTGGTTCGGAATGTCGGCATCGGTACGGGAGTTGATCGCGGATCGCGTGATCTGGAGACGAGAACGGCGGGTCGGCGTCTCCGCGACGGCCTGGGTGCTGGCGAAGGTCGGTGTCCTGGGCGTCGCGGTCGCCCTGCAGGCCAGCACGCTCACCGCGCTCGTTTACTTTGGGTCCCACCTGCACGGGCTCGGCTTCTCCGCTTCTGCCCTCGGTGCGGCCGGCGTGCTGACCGGCTGGGTGGGGATGACGACGGGCCTCGTGGTCTCGGCGGCGTGGCGGCGCTCGGAGGCGGCGGTCGGCACGATCGTGCTCCTCCTGATCCCGCAGATCGCGTTCGCAGGGATGATGATGCCCCTTCAGGAGACCACGGCGTTCGCCAGGCTCTGCTCGTGGCTGACCCCGGTCCGGTATGCCTTTCAGCTGGCCCTCCGCTGCGGGCACCGACTCCAGTACGTGCAGCTCGGAGAGTGGCACGAGCGGCCGATCGCCGGGGAACTCTACCTCATGGGCCTGCGGCCGGGCGGCGCCGACGCCGAAGGGCTCGGGGTCGCCTCCCTGGTGTTCATCCTCGTGGCGATCGGGGCCATCGAGCTTCTTGCTACGGTGAAGCTGATGTCTCGACGGTAGCGTCGCCGGTCGTACCCGAGCGGACCCGGGCGGTGACCGGCACGCCGACGGGACCCTAGTTCAGCGGGCAGCCGAGGTTGTTGAGCCCATCGAAAAAGGTGGCGAGCTCCAGGATCGCGGCGCGATCTCCGCTGTCCCATACGTCCTGGACTGCAGGGATAATCGCGGGCCCCGACGGGGTGTCCTGATAGCGCCTAAGCGGGTACGAAAGTTCATCGTGCGCCGCGTTCAGCAGGGCGGCCACCGCCGCTCGGGCCAGGATCTGCTTCGCACCTGAGATTCCCGGGCCTCCACCCCCCTGCAGAGCCTCAAGCAAAGTGACGTCCCCGTAGGAGACGCTGAACACATTACCAAACTCCTCGGTCGGAAAGTAGGAAGGGAGGCCCGAAGCGTCCTCGATCCAGCTGTCGGTGTGGTTCTTCCAGTACCCCGGGGTGCACCCCTCATCGCCGATGCCCGTTGCCCCCGCCGGCACCGCGAGGGTGAGCGCGACCGTGGA
>CANLGQ010000166.1 GCA_947490265.1 Pseudomonadota bacterium
CACCCTGATGCGCCCCGGGTATGCGCCCTCTCGCGCCAATTTCGTCGCCATGCAGGGCACCCTGCAGTCGCTCTCGAGCGCGCTCGGGTTCGGCCCCGCCCAGGTCGCGATGACGCTCTTGGCAGACGGGGCGCACTTCCGCGTGCGGCTCCCCCCGGGCGGGGGAAAGTTGGCGTGGCTCCGCCGGGCGCTCTCCTGGCCCTTCGCCACGCGCAGCGCCGCAGCCGAACTCTTGACCGCGCGCGACGAGGTCGTCGCCCGCTCGGTCGAGCTGCACTCCACCCTGGAGCAGCTCCCCATCGGGTGCATCCGAAGCGACCTCGAAGGAACGGTGATCTCAACGAACCAAGCCTGCGAGGACATTTTTGGCCTGACGCAGGCGGAGATCGTCGGGGGGCGCTGGTGGGACGTCCTCACGACCCCCGCCGCCCGGGCTGACGCCGCGGCCGGCTTTCGCCGCGTGGTGGAAGGTGGATCGGTTTCGCCGGCGGAATTCGCCGGGCGCACCCGCGACGACGAGGCGGTGCGATGCGAGTGGAGGCACCGCCTGATCGTGCAGGAACACAGCTCGACCAGCGTCCTCTCGATGGTTCAGGACCTCTCGGCCCGGTACCGACTGCAAGACCAACTCGTCCAAGCCAGCAAGATGGAAGCGGTCGGGCATCTCGCGGCCGGCGTCGCGCACGACTTCAACAACCTGGTGACGGTGATCATCGGCTACACCGAGATCCTCGCGGAGCGCCTGCCGCCGGGACACCCCGGCGGCTCCGACCTGGCCCAGATCCGAGGGGCGGCCGACCGGGCGACCCGCCTGACGCGCCAACTCCTCGCCTTCTCCCGGCCCGAGGATTTCAGTCCCGAAGTCCTCGATCTTCGACACGTGGTCGAGGAGACGTTGGGCCTGCTCGACCGGTTGCTGGGCAG
Organism: Pseudomonadota bacterium; assembly: GCA_947490265.1. Lineage (GTDB taxonomy): Bacteria > Myxococcota_A > UBA796 > UBA796 > CANLGQ01. The sequence continues at coordinate 925 of CANLGQ010000166.1, forward strand.
CGACATCGCCGTGAGCCTGACCGGCGAGGCCACCGGCTACGTCAAGGCCGATCCGGACCAGATCGGCCAGCTCGTGGTGACGCTGGCGGTGAACGCGCGGGACGCGATGCCGGACGGGGGACGGCTCCAGATCGATCTCTCCGACGCCGAGCGGGACGGGCCGACGGTGCAGCTCTCGATGACCGACACGGGCATCGGAATGGACGCACACACGTGCAGGTTGATCTTCGATCCGTTCTTCACCACAAAGCAACCCGGGAAAGGCACCGGGCTGGGCCTGTCGACCGCGTATGCCATCGTCCAGCGGAGCGGCGGGTTCCTGACGGTCGAGAGCGAGCTCGGGAAAGGCAGCACGTTTCGGGTCTTCCTCCCTCGTTTCCAGGGGGCCTTGACCCTCCCCCCGCCTCGCCCCGAGCCGGTGCTCGAGGGGAAAGGGGAGACCATCCTGCTCATCGAGGACGACGAGGCCGTTTGACTCCTCGCCGCCGCGATCCTCGAGCGGCAAGGCTATCGGGTCCTGTCCCCGCTCGACACCGACGCGGCGCTGGAGCTGGCGGGAGACCTGGGGCTCGGGATCGACTTGGTCCTGACCGACATCGTCATGCCCGGACTCTCCGGCCCCGAGGTGGCGGACCGGATCCGGCAGGTACGACCCACGGTCCCCGTCCTGATGATGAGCGCCTGGGCCGGCGACGCCGTCACCCGCTTTCAGCTCGAACCGTCCACCCCTGTCCTGCAAAAGCCTTTTACGATGCAGAGTTTGTCGGGCGCGGTCCGAACGACTCTGGATCGGAGTCCGGCGGTCCCGTAGCCGGGAGGCTCACTCGCTCCACAGGATCAGGAGCTCTCGGGCGAGGTGCATCAGCTCGTCCGGTACGATGACCGAGAAGGCAATCTCGACGCTGGCATCCCCTCCTGCTGGCACCGGCAGGCTCCACTGAACCAGCCCGTCCTCCCCGGGGGGCGTGCCGCCCGAGACATCGAGCGCCCGGACCGCGATCCGGACATCCTCCGATCGGGGGAGCTGATCGGCGACCGCGACCACCGCGTCGCGGTCGCCGTGGTTGGCGACGGTCGTCCGAAACCGGAAATCGTACCGGGCGATCTTCTTGCCGACCCGGGTCTGGGTTCGTTCGACCAGTTGCCGCGACACCCGAAACCGCTCGTCGGTCCCAAAGTCGAGATCGAGCCCTTCCCCCGGGACGACCGCGCGGAGCTGGCCGGAGCCGACGTAATCGCCCTGGACGAACGACGACACCGGACCCGGAAGCAGCGGCACCGAACCGTCCACGCGAACGATGGCCCGGCGCTGAACGGTGGGAGCCACCTTCGGCACGGTGCCGAGCGCGATCACCGACTCCAGCCGCTGGATGCCAACCGGGAGGCGTTGCGGGCTTCCGTCGCCGCGAATGGTTCGCTGGCCGTCGATCGCCAGGACGAGCGTGCCCGAGTCCTCCACCCGGGCGTCCATTCGCGTCTCCAGCACCCGGGTGCGCGCCGGTGGATCGACGGGGCCGATGCCGGTCGTCACCCCCGCCCCAACCTGGAGGGCTCGAAACACCCCGGCCCCACCCGACCGCCCGAGCGTCCAGGGAACGAGATCCCGCACGGCCGCGCGCCCGAACGGATCGGCGGTCGCCAGGAAAATGGACGCGTTCGACCAGTCCTCGGCGGTGGACTGCGCGACGACCCCGAGCACCTCGAGCTCGACCTGACCGGTGAGCGGGTCGAGCCGGGCATTGTAGGCCGGCGACCAGCCCGCGCCGCCGACGCCGTACCGCAGCGCCACCTCGACCGGCCCGGGATGCTCCACCACCACCTCGACCCACACCTCCCGGCCGGTGGCGAGCGGCTCCTTGAGCTTGCGCAGCAACGGCCGCACGACGTCGTCGAGCGCGCCGGCGTCGTCCTGTTCCTCCCGCAACTGCTCGGCAATGCGCTCCTCGGTCGCGCCCACGTACGCGAGACCCGCGCGCACCTGTCGCATCGACGGAGTGGCCGTGGTGCTCTGGGGAACGAGCGCGGTGCGCAGGTACGCGCGCTGGGCGAGCAGCGCCTCGATTCGGTCGCGGATCGCACCGAGCTCGGCCACTCCTTGCTCGGCATCGGCCCGCACGCGCTCGATGCGAAGGCTCCCCTCGACCTGCCCCACCCCAGAGCGGAGCTCGACGGCCACGATCCGCGCTTCCCCCTCGATAACCCGCGCCGACAGGCCCTCGGCCTGGATCCCGTGGGGGAGGCCCTCGAACGGCAGCGCGTGCCAACCGGCAGCGAGTGCTTCCCGGCGATGCCGGGTGACGAACGCCCGATCGCGGTACACGGTCACCGCGTCCAGCCGCGAATTCGGCTCGAGCGGCAGCGGCGGGAGGCCGACTGGGGGCCGGTACGCTGGGGAAGCCGCAACGCCGGGGACCAGGTCCGGTCGCGCCGGCGCAGCGGCCGCTGGGCGGGCCAGCTCCTCTTCGACCACGTCGAGGTCGAACGAGAGCTTCATCCTCGACTCGGCCTCCTCGCTGAAGTCAGCCTCCCGGGCGGCCACCAGCACGCACAGCAACGCCATCCACATCGCGTCTCCTTTCCCTCCGAACGTCTGGGGGGCCCAGGACTTACGCCCCGCTTGACACAAACTGCGCGTCGGGTGAGGGATCCCTGCCTTCCTTTGGGGCGCCCATGTTTTTATTGACGCTCCTCGCCTGCAAGGGCGATGACCCGGCCGTCCGAACCCCGCAGGCGACGTCGACTGACCCGAGCCTGCCGGTCGCCACCGCGTACCGGTTGACCGACCCCCAGCTCCGCGCGACGATCCAGCAGGTCCTCGGCGTCGAGTACACTGGCGTACTCCCCACGGATTACACCCTCCACGGGTACGTTTCCGTCGGATCGGCGACGCTGTCGCTCCCCCCCTACGACCTCGAGCTGGTGGAAGCCGCAGCCTGGTCGGTGGCCGAGACCCTGCTCGCCGACGGGGCGACCCGCGATCTCGTGCTCGGCTGCCCGCTCGACCTGCTCCCCGACGGAGAGGCCCGCGCGTGCGTCGAGCGCTGGGCGGTCGCGACGGCCTTTTCGCTCTGGCACCGGCCCATCGAGGTCACCGAGCGCGCGGTGCTGGGCGACCTGTTCGACGCCGCGACGGCCGAGTCGGACCGCCTGCTCGCGAGCCGAGGTGTGCTGGCGTTCGTGCTCCAGAGCCCGTGGTTCGTGTACCGGGTCGAGTTCGGCGAGCCCGACCCCGAGACGCCCGGGCGGTGGCGGTACACCGATCACGAGATGGCCGCGCGCCTGTCCTTCCTGCTGGCGGGGGCCGCCCCCGACGCGGAGCGGATGGCCGCCGCCGACCGGGGCGAACTCACCTCGGTCGCCGGGGTGGTCGCCGAGGCGGAGCGGCTGCTCGACCAGCCGGGGGCGGCGGATCCCCTGGCGGGCTGGTTCGCGGAGACGCTCGATCTCGATCGGCTCGACGCCGCGGTGAAAGACGCCACGCTCTTCCCCGAGTGGAACGACGACCTGAAGCTGGCGATGCGGTCGGAGATCGAGCTCCTGTTCAGCGACCTCGTCGTCCTGCGCGACGAGGACTTCCGGGCGCTCCTCACGACCGACGAGACCTGGGTGAACCCGTCGCTCGCCGCCGTCTACGGCATCGCCGCGCCCGACCCGGCCGGGACGGCCTGGGCGACGCTGGCGCCGGGGCGCGGCGGGATCCTGGCGCGCGGGGCGGTCCTGGCCGGGCACGCGAACGCCACCCTGAACAGCCCTACCCGGCGTGGAAAATTCGTCCGTGCCAAGCTGCTGTGTCAGTCGATCCCGCCTCCCCCGGAGGGTGTCGTGGCCTCGCTCGACGGGGTGGCGCTGGACACGACACTGCGCGAGCTCCTGGCGAGGCACAGCGAGGATCCAGCGTGTGCCGGCTGCCACGCGCTCATGGACCCGATCGGCTTCGGGCTCGAGCAGTTCGATCCCATCGGCCGGTGGCGCGAACTGGACAACGGCTACCCCATCGATACCACCGGCGATCTCGACGGGACGACCTTCGAGGGTGCCGAGCAGCTCGCCGAGACGGTCGCCGCCCATCCGAGCCTCGCGTCGTGCATCGCGCTCGACCTGTGGCTCCATGGCACCGGCCAGGCCGAGACCGGGCCCATGTTGCCGGCGATCGACGAGATCGGCGCGGAGTTCGCGTCCTCCGAGTTCTCGTTTCGCAGCTTGGTCCTCGCGTTCGTGGCGTCGGATGGGTTCCGGCGCCCGTCTCCCGGCAGCGCCGGGCCCCCAACCGAAGCGTGTAATGGCCGGGACGACGACGAGGACGGCGCGGTCGACGAGGTGCTCCGGCCGTGCGGCGGTTCGATCCAGGCTTGCGACGACGGCGCCTGGCCGGCGTGCGAGCCGGAAGCCTGCGGTCCGGTCGAGATCCTTCTGCAAACCTCGGCCGAGCTCCAGGGGTTCCACGCCGGATGCGACCTCGCGGCGGACCCCATGTCGCCCGACTGCCGGGCGGCCTTCCATCGGGCCTGCGCGGCGACTGAGTGCGGGGTGAGCGGCTATGGACCCGTGACCGCCGGGACGGGTGCGGTCGCGCTCGCGTGCCTCGACGAGCGCCGCGCCACCGTGGTGACGACCTCGTTCACGGAGCTGTCGATTCAGCACGGCGGCTGCCATGCGGGCGCCCGTCAAGGACCGGACTGCAACGCCGCGATCAGCCGACACTGCGCGGCGCTCGGCCTGACCACCGGCTATGGACCCGTGGAAAACGAAGGAGACACGGCGGTGATCGTCTGCACGCCCGGTGCCTGGGTGGCGGATCCCACTTACCCGGTGCTCGCGACCTACGATCCGGTCTGCGACGGAACCCAGCAGCGCTGGGGCCCGGATTGCAGCGAGGCCTTTCACGGCTGGTGCCAGGACCAGGGCTATGCGAGCGGCCACGGGCCCTTGGAAAACTTCGGGGATGCGGCGGTAGCAGCGTGCGTAGACGGGGGTGAGTAATGGCGTTCAAGGCCTTTGATCGCCGAACCTTCCTGCGAGGCGGGGCCTTCGCGGTGGGCCTGCCGCTGCTCGAAGCGATGGGGCCGATCGCGCGCGCGGCGCCCCCGGTCAGCCCCGACCGGTTCGGGCTGTGGTTCTGGGGCAACGGCGTCCGGCTCGACCAGTGGCTCCCAACCGGCACCGGCCCAGGCTGGTCGCCCGGGGCAGCCCTCGCTCCGCTGGCCGACCTCCTCCCCTACGTCTCGCCCATCACCGGTTGCGAAATCAAGACCGGAACCTATCCCCACCACTCGGGAATCACCGGCGTCTTGACCGGCCAACCCTACCTCCAGCTCGGCACCACCCGCGACACCATCATCTCCACCTTCGCCGGACCGTCGGTCGACCAGACCGCGGCGGCCTTCTTCGAAGGGCAGGCGCCGTTTCACTCGCTGGAAATCGGGATCTCCCAGGTGCCGTACTCGGACGAGGGCTCGACCTTCAACCACGTCTCGCACAACGGCCCGAACAGCCCGAACACCGCCACGCTCGACCCGGTGGCCCTGTACGCGCGGCTGTTCGGCGGGGTGTTCGATCCCCGGCGCGATCGGGTTCGGCAGAGCGCGCTCGACGCCGTGCTCGACCAGGCGAACGCGCTGCGAGCGCGGCTGGGCGGTTCCGACCAGGCGCGACTCGATCAGCACCTCGAGAGCATCGCCATCCTCGAAGATCGACTCGCCACGGGGATCGCGTCCTGTCCCACCGGTTTACCACCGACCGCCCCGGTCTGGGCATACGGTCTCGAGCCCATCACCGAGCAGAACGAGGTGATGTCCGATTTGCTCGCACTGGCGCTGTCCTGCGATCTCGTCCGGGCCTTCACCGTCCAGTTCAGCACCGCCGGCTCGGGGGTCGTCGTGTGGCCGGCCGGTGCGGTGGAGGGCCTGCACTCGCTCACCCATTTCGAGGGGCTACCGCAGCCCACGGTGGCCGCCGCGGTCGTGTTCGAGATGGGCTGCTTGGCCACCCTCCTGCGCAAGCTGCGCGATACGCCCGAGGGCGACGGCAACCTGCTCGACCACGTCTCGATCCTCGCCACCTCCGAGCACACCGACGGATACCTGCACAGCTACCCGGACTTCCCGCTGCTGCTCGCCGGTGGCGGAAACGGACGGCTGAAGCCCGGGACGCATTACCGCTCCGAGAGCAGCCGGAGCACGAGCGATGCGGTGCTCACCGCGCTCCTCGGCGGGGGAGTGGACGTCCCTTCGTTTGGGATCGATGCGGGGTACAGCGCGAATCCGATCACTGAGCTCCTCGCCTAACGGTCGACTGTCCGGCGCCCTCAATCCGTGCCATCCTGATGCCCCTGGGGGACCTCATGCTCGGAGTCTGGATTCTCGCTCTCACTGGCTCCGCCGACGCGTTCACCACGCGCATCCACATCAGTCTCGCCAACGACATCCGCGAAGCGCTCCTCCAAACCGGAAACCGGATCCCCCTGCAGATGGGTGAACAGGCCGTCGTCCTCTCCGACGAAAACGCCTCGGCCATCGTCGACCACCCCTTGGAGTTCCGCGCCGGCGCGATCGGCCCCGACAATTTCGTTTTCCCCGGGATGACCGACCCGAGTCACGCGATTGGGTTGCGCCCCTACGACCAGTGTCAAATCCTGCTCGACATGGCGCTGACCCCTCCCGAGCGGGCGTATGCGCTCGGATGCTTCCTGCACGGAAGCACCGATGCGGTCGCCCACCACTACGTGAACGCGATGTCCGGCGAGACGTTCAGCCTGAACCCCATCTCCACGGGCAGGGTGGAGGATTGGTCGAACGTCATCCGCCACATGGTGGCCGAGGAGATGATCCAGGAGGCGGCCGTCACGCTCCGGCCCGACTCGTTCGACGCCGCCCACCTGATGCACACGATCCCCGAGGATTTCGTCGTCCGCAGCTACTACGACGAGGACAGCCCGCTGTGGCTCGCGATGTCGATCCACGCGCGGGCCAAACACGACGCCACGGTGGCCGCCAATCCCGACGCCGCACTGCCCGACATCGTCGCCGCGTCGGGGCTCGCCCCGGCGGAGCACCTGCTGATGCTGCCGGTCTATACCCGGATGCTCGGCTATCTCGTCGACGACCTGCGCGGTGACATTGAGGCGACCCGCGACCGATACCTGGATCCCCTCACCCTCGAGGGTGCGGAGCTCGATGTCGGCCCTGGCCCCGATGGCCTGCTGGGCACGCTGGACGACTCGAGCGGTTGCAGCTGGGACTGCCCGACCGCGTATGCCACCTATTTCACCTGCCTGGGCCTGTTGGTGCCCCGACAGGATGCCGCCGGCAACCCCCTGGAGTCGGCATTCGACAAGATCGCCGCGGACGTGCTCACCGACCTGTACGCGATCCTGCCCGCGGTGGTCCACACGGTGAACCTGCTCTCGGCGCGCCTCAACGAGCCGGTGATTGCCGGGGCCGCCGGTTTTGACTACGATCTGGCGGATCTCGATGCGGTCACGGCGCCGATGGACGAGGCGGTCAGCGAACTCGTGCTGGTCGACTACGAGACCCTGGTCCAGACCGCCGCCCCGCCGTTTCTGCTCGCCGTGGAGGCATTTCTCGAGTCCTTCGGGATCGGCGGCGCGGTCTCGAGCGTGGTCGCGTCGCTGATGCAGCCCTACCTCGACGCCATCGAAGAGGTGATCGAGACCAAGGTGCTCGGGGCCGTAGAGGCCTACGCCGAGGAGTACATCGCCGAGTACGAAGCCAACTCGGGCTCCACCGAGAAGGAGTATGCCGTTCGACTCGCAGCCGCCTCTCCCAAATCGTTGGGCGGGACAGCCCTCGATCACTGGTACGAC
>CANLGQ010000167.1 GCA_947490265.1 Pseudomonadota bacterium
GGGAGATGTGGAGGGCGCGCCGTTTTCCGCGACCCGCTCCGCTCGCCCCCCGGTCCGCCGCGACCCGGGTGGACCGCCGCGGTCTGCCTTCCTGCCGGTCAGCCGCGCCGATCTCGACGCCCGGGGTTGGGATTCGGTCGACATCGTGCTCGTCACCGGCGACGCGTACGTCGATCATCCGGCTTTTGGGCCGGTTCTCATCGCGCGCTTCCTCGAGGGGCGTGGGTTCCGGGTCGGGCTGATCGCCCAGCCCGACTGGTCGTCGGCGAGCGCGTTTCAGGCGCTCGGCAAGCCTCGCCTGTTCTTCGGGATCGCTGCGGGGAACCTCGATTCCATGCTGAACCGGCTCACCTCGCAGAAGAAGAACCGGTCGGAAGACCAGTATTCTCCTGGGGGACGGCCCGGTTGCCGGCCCGACCGCGCCACGCTCGTCTACGCCCAGCGCTGCCGCGAGGCCTTTCCCGGCGTGCCGATCGTGCTTGGCGGCATCGAAGCGTCCCTTCGGCGCACCGCTCACTACGACTACTGGTCCGACAACGTCCGCCGCTCCGTGTTGATCGACAGCAAGGCCGATCTGCTGGTGTTCGGTATGGGTGAGCGGCCGGTGTGGGACATTGCCCGCCGACTCGCCGCCGGGGAGTCGGTGGCTGCGCTGCGCGACATTCGCGGCACGGCCTGGGTGGCCCGGAAGGTCGAGGTGCCGGACCTGATGGCCGACCCTGCCCGCCGCGTGTCCGATCGGAAGGTCCTCGTCCTGCCGTCCTACGAGGAGGTCGCTCAGAACCGGGCGGCCTACGCACGGATGGCCAAGCTCTTCCAGCACGAGACGAACCCCGGAAACGGGCGGACGATGCTCCAGCAGCACGGCGACCGCGCGGTGATCTTCAACCCGCCGGCGCTGCCGCTCGAGGACGGGGAGGGCACTGCAGGCGGCATCGCGATGGACGCGCTCTACGACCTGCCGTTCACCCGGACCCCCCACCCGATGTACACCGAGGCGATCCCGGCCTACGAGACGGTGAAACACTCGGTCGTCACGATGCGGGGGTGCTTCGGGGGCTGCACCTTCTGCTCGATCACCGAGCACGAGGGGCGGGTGATCCAGAACCGGAGCGCGGAGAGCGTGCTCCGCGAGGTGCGGGCCATTCGGCGCATGGGCGACTTCCGCGGCACGATCACCGATCTCGGGGGTCCGACCGCGAATATGTACAAGATGCGCTGCAAAGCGCCGGAGATCGAGCGGGCCTGTCGCCGGCTCTCGTGCCTTCATCCGGGGGTGTGCGAGAACCTCCACACCGATCATGCGCCGGTGATCGACCTCATGGCCCAGGTTCGGGCCGAGGAGGGGGTCAAGCACGTGTTCATCGCCTCGGGGGTGCGCTACGACCTCGCGGAGCGCTCTCCGGAGTATGTCAGCGCCCTCGCCCAGAACCATGTGGGCGGGCATCTCTCCGTCGCGCCCGAACACGTGTCGGATCGGGTGCTCGAGAAGATGAAGAAGCCGGGGATCGCGTCGTATGAGCGGTTCAAGGAGATGTTCTCCTGTGCTTCCCGAGACGCGGGCAAGGTTCAGTACGAGATCCCGTACTTCATCAGCGGCCACCCCGGTTGCGACATGAGCGACATGGTGGAACTGGCGCTGTGGCTCAAGCGCGAGGGCTACCGGCCCCGGCAGGTACAGGACTTCATCCCGACGCCGATGTCGATCGCCAGCGCGATGTATTGGACCGGCATCGATCCGCTCACGATGACGCCGGTCTACGTCGCGCGAGGGCTCAAGGAGAAACGGCTACAAAAGGCGCTGCTCCTCTATTGGAACCCGGACTGGTGGGCCGACGCGCGCGAAGCGCTGGAGGCTGCCGGTCGGCGCGATCTCATCGGCAACGGTCCGGATTGCCTGGTTCCTCCGCTGGGAAGTCCGCGGGAGCGACAGGCCCGGGCGTAAACCCGATCGCCTCGCGTCAGGCCTCGGCCGGCTCGGGATCCAAAGGAACTTCGACCGCGTCGGCAACCGGTGACGGCGCGAGCGCGCCGACCCCGAGGAGCAGCGGCACCAGGCGTCGGTAGTTTGCCCCCAGCGCGCTGTTCACCGAGAGCGCGGCCAGGGCGATCGCCAGCGGGCCCGACACCGCGTAGACCGCAGTGGCGCCGTTCCCCACGGTCCCCACCCACGGCCCGACCTTGGGGATCCAGGGGAGCCATCGACCGAGCGGTGAGGCGAGCCACCCGAGCACTTTGCCGGAGCCCCAGCGGGCAGCCGCCGAGCCGAGCGCGCCCGTCCCCCACCCGACGGCGCCGCCCCACGTTCGGCCCAGCCGGGCCTGGGCTTCGGGAGTGAGGTCGTCGACCCGCACCCCGCGGCGGTTGAGATCGGCGAGGAGACCCTCGGTCAGCGCGGCGAGCCTGTCCCAACCGAGGGTTTCGCCGGGCACGTACACCCGGAGCTTGTGCGCGACGTGGTGGATCACCGTCTCCAGGGAGGGCTCGGTCGCGAGCCAGCCGATTGGGGTCTGGTAGTTCCACCAGATCGCCCGCGTGATCCGCTCCGCCAGGTCGCTCGGGCCCAGATCGTCGGGCGCTTCGAGATCGGCTGCGAGGAGGATCGCCCGCAGCGCGGCGGGATCCTGGAGCGACAGGCTGCTCGTGAGGTCGGCCCGGGAAACGGTCATGGGGCGGATCCTCCCTGCACCTGTACGCACGGCCTGCCGATCTCTTTCATCCGTCCTTCTCCTCCTCGGGCCAGGGCGGCGATTCCTGCGGATCGGCGACTCGATAGTCCTCCGCGAGCCAGCGGCTGAGGTCGAGCCACTGGCATCGCTCCGAGCAAAACGGAAGGAAGCGACTTTGCGGCTCGTGGAGGAGCGCCTTGCAGGTGGGACAGGTCATTGGATGACGCTCACTCCGCGCCAGACCGCGCTGCCGCCGGTTCCGTCCTCGATGGTGACCCAGATCTCGCACGATGCGGGGGCATCGGGTGCGGTGAAGGTGAGGTCGAGATCGTGACCGGTCCAGATCCCGTCGGCGATGGTGCCGCAGGTCGCGAAGCCGTTGGAGGTCATGTCGGTCTCGTCGCTCAGCCGAAAGTGGAGCGGCACGATCGCCCCGGTCCGCACGTGGCTGTAGGACGCGGCAGTGGGGGTCTCGTCGACCTGCGGGTTGCGGTTCTCGAGGGTTGCGGGGGAGCCGGTGGCCGCTACTTCTCGCCGGACGAGGCTCGTGCCCTCCATCGGCAGGGTGCGGGCGAAGCCGAAGGGGTCGGCGAGGAGATCGCCCACCGTGGAGTCGTGCTCGCGAACCAGGCCGATTTCCGGGCAGACTCCGGGCGCGCAGGCCAGCCCGAACACGTTGATGGTCAGCGTGAGGTCGGGCGGAATCGCCGCGGTGTCGAGGGGAGGGAGCCACGGCTCGGACCGACCGTCGGCGACGAGGGGCGTGTTCGTCCATTGTGCCAGCGGGAAGCCGGACTCCAGACACCCTTGCCCCAGGTCGGTGCAGGTCCAGAGCAGCAGCTCGAATCCCTCCTCGGTCGGGTCGGCGACCCAGGCTACCGCGCTCGGGAGGTCACCCGGGCGGATCAACGGCGGATCGACCACGACCGACATGACCTGCAGCCCGTCGAGTTCGCCTCCCCCGCCCAGCGAAGGAAGGGCACAGCCGTGGACGAACGCCGCGATCACCACTCCGCACGCAAGCCGAAGGCCGGGATGATGGGGAGGCCGGTGATCGGAGACTCCGCGGAATAGTCGGTCGTGTAGGCGATGACCTCGACGTTCTGTCGGTTGGTGACGTTCTGGAGATCCAGGTAGAAGGTAAGTTTCCATAGACGGTACACCCAATCCTTGTCGAAGCGGGCGTCGATTTGCCAGTAGGCGGAGAGGCGTGCGGAGTCCGGTGTCCCATAAATTGGGATCCAGGTGCGAGAGTCAAGGTCCCAAACGCGATTTTGGACCGGCGTGTACGGGTTTCCTGAACCGTAGCGCACCCGGGAGCCCAGCCGCCACTGTCGCGGGAGTTGGTGGCTGACGAGCGCGGTCAGGATGAACGGTTGATCATAGGCAAACAGGCTTGGATGGCCGAATCGATCGATGCGGTCGGCGCGTTGGACGGTGGTGGCGAGCCAGGCCACGGTTCGTTCGGTATGGAGCTTCAGCATCGACTCGAGGCCCACCGCATGGCCGAGCCCGTCGTTCCGGTAGCTGGCGGTGTCGACCGGACCGAACGGCGGGGGCGAAGTGAAGAACGCGAACGCGTCCTCCCGCCCGACGATCAGCCCGCGGAGGTGGTTCTCGAAGGCGGTGACCTCGAGTGACCAGTGAGTTCGGATCTGCCAGTCGAACCCGATGCTGGTCTGGATTGCGTCGGCCTGGACGAGAGCCGGGTTCTCTTTCGATTGCCGGAAGGTGGGAAACTGGGAGTACTTGCCGAAGCCGCCGTCGAGGGAGAGGGAATCGCCCAGCACCAGCCGCACCGATACCCGGGGATCGATCGTCGACAGATCGTTGTCGTCGCTCAGCAACCCGTCGAAACGCAATCCGGGGGTCAGCTCGAAGGCGCCGCTGTCGAGCGTCGGCTCCACATAGAAGCTGGGGGCCGTCCATGCCGTGTCGCCCTGGTCGACGTCGCCGAAGCCCTCGACGTCGAACAGCCAGCGGTACCGACCGCCGGCGACGTCGGTGCCGACCCGCCAGCCGATCCCGCCGTACCCGGGTGCGAGTCGCCACTCGTGGCGGAATCCGCAGGTCCATGGCTTCTCATACGCCTCGTTGTCCACCCCGATGGCAAAGGTCTGCACCTCCGGACCCGAGATCAGCGACGTCTCGGCCGTCCAGCGCCCCACTGGTTCGCTCCAGTTGATCTGCCCTTTGAGGAAGCCGACATGCAGCCCGAACAGCTCGGCCTCTCCGTCGTCGAGCACGCGGAAGCTGTCGTCTGAGCCGAAGAACAGGCCGCTGACCGTGCCCCCGCTGGGCCGTTCGGTCTGGATTCTGAGCTGTCCGTCGTAGTAGCGGGGGGCCTGCACGCCCCCGAGGTCGAGGCCGTCGAGGACCGGGTTCAAGATCGCGTCGATGTAGGACCGGCGAGCGGAGAGCGAGATGGCGCTGTGTTTGCCGATCTTGCTCTCCACGAACGCGGTGGTCTGGTACAGGTCGATCGCGAGGTAGGCGCGATCGCGGTCCGGCAGGCTCTCCCGGGTGCGCAGCTCGACCACGCCGCCGAGCTGTCGGCCGTAACGCGCAGAATAATTGCCTGGTAACAAGCTGACTTCCTGGAGGAAGTCGCCGTTGACGACGGTAGCGAGGCCGGCAAAGTGAAAGACGATCGGGACGCGGGTGCCATCGATGAAGTACGCGGAGTCCTCCGGCGACGTCCCGCGCACCAGGAGCTGTCCGATCCCGAGGGGGGACCGCGCGACGCCAGGCAGGTTCTGGATGACCTTGATGACGTCGCCATTCGTGCCCGGCAGATAGCGCAGCTCGGTGGGGCCGAGGACGCGCTCGGTGACCTCCGGCGCGGCCCGTGTGCCGATCACCACGATCTCGAGGTCGGTGTGGCCCTCCCAGGGTCGGGTGCGCTCCGCATACAGGGTGACCGTGGCGACGCGGCCGGTGGCGATCGTGAGCACCGCGGCCTCGGTGTCGAGCCCGGGCGCGGTGACCGTGATGTTCCACTCCCCATCGGGAAGGCCGGCAAAACGCCAAATACCGGATGCGTCGGACTCCGCGATTCGGAGCGCCTGCCGGGGGCCGACCGCTCGGACCTCCACCCCGGCCATCGGGACGCGGGTCCCCGCCTCGCGAACCATGCCTTCGACCGAGATGGCTGCCGCCTGAGTGGCCACGAACCGGAGGGCGTAGCGGATCGTCGAGGGCACGGGCGCACCGGAGGCGTCGTGGGCGGGCTCGAACCGGTACGCCCGGATGGCCTGGAGCGCGGCGGTGCCGAACGCGTCGGAGAACTTCCCTTCTGCCGGCGTGAACACGACCGCTGGGCCCACCCTGCCGGTCGCCTCGACCTCGAGCTCCAGCACCACCGTGGCCTCGACCCCCAACGCCAGCGCGTCCACCGGGTACACCGGCGGGACCGCCTCCTGTACCACCGGGAGGGTGGGCTCGGCGGCAAACGCGAACGCGGGCACCATCGAGGCGAGCAGGGTTTCCTCCGAACCGTGAATGCGCCGCCGCTAGGCAGCGTCCTCCCGGAAGAGCGGGGCGAGAGCGAAGGCGGCTCGTACGGAATATCTTGAGATCCTGGGGCGAGGTGGCGAATGATGCGACTTTCTGCTGGAAGATGGGCCTGGCGGGCGGGCGCTGCCGGGTTCGCGTTCAGCCTGTTGGGAATCGGCCCGGGCTGTGACGAGGTCCTCGGGGTCGAGCCCCCCACCGCTGCGCTGAGTCGGGTAGACCTTGTCACGTCCCCGTCGAGCGAGGAACTCGCCGGCTATGCGTGCGCCGAGGCCGTTGGCGGCAGCTTGTGTCCGGGTGCCACGCCGGCCAAGGACGAGCTCCTGTTCTCGTTCGATCTGGTGTTCGACCTGGAAAACCCGAACCTCGACGTCCCCATTCCGTTGGTGGAGTTGCTGCTCGGTCTCACGGTTCTCGACGACAGCAACCTCGGGGCGGTGTGCATCTCGTTCTGCGACCCCGGAGACGGCGATTGTGCGCCGGCCGTCGATGCCGAGGGTGCCTGCGACGCCGGTGACGCGCGCAACGTGGACGAACCGGAGGACCTCGTCCCGACCGTCGAAGCCTTGGTCGGTCTCGCCGAGACCGCTGCCGCCGGTGACATCGAGAACTCAGACTGGAAGGTGATCCCGCCCGGCGAGGCGATCGAGGCTCACATCCAGTTCGACCTCGGCGTCGACCCCATGCTCGACATCAGCGAGCAGCTCCTCGGCCAAGCACTCGACGACTTTCTCGACGAGAAGCCGGTGTCCTTCGACATTCCTTATGTCGTCGACGGCACGGTTTTCTTCGACGTGCCCGAACTCGGCCGCTACGCGCTGGGCTTTGGGCCGTTCGAGGATACCTGGGAGCTCCAGTAGCGTCGCCGAAGGTCTTCAGTCTTCCTCGACCCCAAACCGGCCGCGAACCGAGATCCCGAACCGGTCGATCCCGCCGGAGTAGGTGCCGTTGGCGTTCGGCCAGAAGGTACGGTCCTCGTTGCGCTCCTCGGGGTTGATGTCCAGCGCCAGCACGCTGTCGGTGACGGTGCGCGTGATCAGGAAGTGGTGGCCATAGGACAGGCCGATGTCCAGTGATTTCACCGGCTTGAATGCAACCAACCCAGCCAGCTCGACGCTGTTGGCGTCGAAATTGTTGGTGGACAGCACGGTGGTCGGAATCGCACTGTGATCGTACATCACGCGCGCACCGGCCAACACGAGGCGGTGAACCTGGAATTTCCCGTCGACGCCGGTCCAGAAGGTGTTGGTGTTGTCGCGCGCCCAGAAGCGGTTTTGGCTGACGAGCTCGGCGGCGTTTTGAGCCGCGTCCCGGGTGAGGGTGAGGCCCTCGGCCTGACCCTCGAGCACCGCCTCGGACGTGAGCTTCGTGGTGATGTCGTAGTCGGTGAATGCCGACCACATCACATAGGCGCCCATGAGCTCGAGGCGCACCTTCTTTACGGGGTTCACCACGACCCCCAGCTGCACTCGCCCGGGCAATTGGTAGGCGATCTCAGCGGTGCCATCGAAGGCGGCGACGGCTTCGGTCGCCGGATTGCACAGCCCGAACAGCGCCGAGCCGAAGCGCCCGCCGCCATCCTGCTCCGGCGGGCACGCGAACGTGAACTTCACGTCGCCGGTGTTTACGAGCTTGGCACCGTGGTTGTACGACACGGCGACCGACCACTTGTCGGTCGGGTGGACGTTGGCTCCCACGTTGAAGGTGAACGCGGTGTCTTTGAGGCTCTGGAAGTCGAGGTTGGTGGCGTAGCCGGTGTTCTCGGTGTCGGCGTCCTGCCAGTAGACGGGGTCGTCCACGATCTCCGCGACGCTGTCGCGGAGCGAGGTGACCGACTCGGTGTCGACGCTTACGTCCCAGGTGTTGTCGAGGAAGACCCCGGTGACCCCCAGGGAGACCTTGTCCTCGATGTCGTACGCCAAGCCGAGCATCGCATAGAGGGTGGTGATGTTGCCGGTCTTGATGTTCTGGTTGCCGATGCTCTGGAGGGGCTCCGAGTCGCCGCCCCGCGCATAGGGCACTGCGAGACCGAGTCCGACCCCGAGGTTCGGCACGCCGAAATTGGAGTGCACGCCGAGGTAGGGCACCACGCCGAGGAACGTGAGGTCCTGGCGGCCTGAGTAGTCGTAGGTCTCGGCGTCGGCGTTGCCGTCGGCATCGCGATCGATGATCCCGTAGTCGGGGTTCGGGCGATCCCAGCCCACGGCGGCGAGCACCGGGGCTCCCTCGGCCACGAACGTCGTGGTGTCGTCTACCGCGAGGCCCGCCGGGTTCCACCACAGAGCGGTGGCATCGGTGGCCCCGGGGGTGCCCCACATTCCGCCGACCTCGATCAGGTCGAGGCTGGCGGCGTGGGCGCCGAGCGCGGTGAGCAGCAGGATCATCGACGGATCTCCTAAGTAAGGAGCAACACCGGTGCTTCGAGGTACGAGCGGAGGGTCTGCAGGAAGGCCGCACCCATCGCGCCGTCGATGACCCGGTGGTCGCAGGTCATCGTCACGGTCATGCGCTGGCCTGCCAGGAACGTGCCGTCCTTCTGCGCAACC
>CANLGQ010000168.1 GCA_947490265.1 Pseudomonadota bacterium
AGACGCAGCAGCACGTGCTGCTGCGTCTTGCGCGCTACGGCCCCACGTGCAACCGATCAGCGTGGGCGTTTGAGGGGGATAGTAGGCCACGGCAGGCCGTCGGTCGCCGGCCACGACCCCGCCCCATGGGTGGCCGGTTCTCGGCTCTTGTCGCGGTGGCCCGTGCTGCGGATCGAGGCCGCGCCACCGGCCCGATGGGGAGCGTGGCGGGCGCAGTTTGGTCTAGCGGAGCATCTGGAACAGGTTCGTCGACGCCACCGCCGCCGTCACCTGCAGGGCTCCCTCGTAGCTCGTCTTCAGGGCCGCGAATTCCTGGTACGTCTCGATCGGATCGGCGCCCACCGCCGCGCTCAACCGCTCATTGAGCAGCGCGGCGAGGTTCTCCGAGACGAACTGCGCGTCGTCGACCCGGGCCTGCGAGAACCCGACCTCCTGCCGACCGTCCACGATCTGCTCGTGGGCGGTGTTCAGTCCGGGCAGGGTTGCGGCGATCGCCGTCGAATCATTGGCGTTCAGCGCTGCCTCGAGATCGGTCAGCACCTGGAAGGCGTCGACGGTGCCTTGGAAGATCTTCTGGCCGTCGAGGGCGATCACCATCTCTTCGCCGGAGCCGATGGGCACCGACGTGCTCGCCGCGGCTCCCTGCCACACCCCGGCCGCGTCGAACGCCGGATTGTGGTAGTCGTCGCCGGCGAACACACTGCGGTCTCCGACGCGCGTGTTGCTCAGCGCAAGCAGCTCTTCTCGCAGGAAGGCGATCTCGCGCGCTGCGGCGGCCCGGTCGGCGCCGTCGTAGGTGTCGCTCGCCATCTGAATCGCGACCTCGATCGCGCGGTTCACGTTTGAGGTGGCCGTGCTCAGCGTGGAGTCAGCCACGTCGAACAGGGTGGTCGCCGAGTCGATCCCGGATTGGTAGACGCTCTGATCGGCTGCCCCGCTGGACAAGCTGTGGATCGCCTGCCAACGCCCCGGCGCGTCGGAGGGGCGCTGCACGTCGACCCCGGACATCGCGACCTGCTGGGCGCGGGCGATCCGGCCCTGAAGGACCTGCAGCGCTGCCGAGGTGGTGCGGGCGAGGAGGAGGGGGTTTCGTCGCGCGATTTCCATGGTACCTCCCTCAGTTCACGATCTGGAGGAGCGAGCGTAACATCTCATCGGCCGCCTGGATGACCTTCGCGGCGGCCTGATAGGCAGTCTGGTATTGGATCAGCTGAACGGCCTCCTCGTCAAGGTCGACGGAGGTGAGGTTTGCGTGCAGCGCCTCCACGTCGGCCGCGATGGCTCCGGTCGATTCGGCGTCGAGCTCGGCGAGCGAGGTGTCGCTGGCGACGCGCCCGACGACCGACGAGGCAAAGTTCGAGGCGGTCTCTCCGCCGACCAGCACGGTGTCTTCCACCGCGCGCAACAGCAGCAGGTTGTTGCCGTCGCCCGGGAGGGCGAGGGCGGCTCCGGCGAACGCCAGGAGCCCTGGATCCGCGACGACGGCCGGGTTGACCTTCAACCCGGCGGCGACGCTCCCTGAACCGGGCAGGGTGAAGAGCTGGCCGCCTGGCGCACCGGTCGCGGTGAATCCCGCGGCGTTTTGCGCGTTCAGCGCGCCGGCCAAGCCGGTGACGAGCGCGTCGGTATCGGCGAGCCAGGAGACCAGCACCGCCCGCGCGTCGCGTTCCCCGCCCACCGCGCCGCGCAGGTCGGCGGTGACATCGACGTTGCCGGCGTCGACCGACAGGAGGATGTTGCCCCCGGACGCCGAGAGGGTTCGCGCGTTGATCCCGCTGACTGCCGCATGTCCGCCCACCAGCACCGAGGTAGTGCCGTCGGGATCGACGTGGAAGGTGGCGCCGAGCGAGTCGGCCAGCCGATGGATGGCGAGGTCGCGCCGGTCGGCGAGATCCCCGACGCTCCGGCCGTCGCCGCCCGCCAGGATCGCCGCGTTGAGGGTGGCCACCTCGGCGAGATCGCCGTTGGCGGCGTCGAGGTGGGCGGTGATCGAAGCGTCGCGCTCGGCGATCCCCGCCGTGAGGCTCTGCGCGATCCCGGAGACGGTGCGGGTGAAGGTGGCGAGGGCGGCTACGACCTCGCGCCGTCCACCTGAGTCGGAGGGATCGGACGAGGCGCGCCCGAACGCCGCAAAGATCCCGTCGACCGCCCCACGCAGGCCGACCCCGGCCGTCGGCTCGAACATTCCCTCCAGGCCGGAGAGCGCGGCAAACTGGGTTTCCGCTGCCTTCGCGTCGCCTGCTGCGGCCACGACCCGGCCGAAAACCAGGGTATCGGCCATCCGGGTGATCCGATCCACCCGCACGCCCGAGCCGAGCCACACGCCCACTTCGCGGATCGGCGCCTGCGCCGACTGCTCTACGCGTTGCCGGGTGTAACCGAGGGTGCTCGCGTTCGTGACGTTCTGGCTGGTGGTGCGCAACCCCGCGCTGGCGGCCCCAAGGCCGGTGCGAGCGGCGTGCAGGGCGTCGAGCAGGCCCATGTCAGCCTCCGACTCGGCCGCCGGGGCCGTAGACTGCGGGAGATCCGATGCCGATCCCGTCGAGCACGCTCACGATGGTGCGCGCCGCAGCGGCCAAGCGGCGTTCGGCGACCGCGAGCGACCGCACCTCGTCGAGCAGCTCCGAGGTCTTCTCCTCCGCCTCTTCGGCCAACGCGACACGCACCGCGAACAGGGCGTCCGTCCGCTCAGCGTGGAGGGCCGCGACGTCTGCGCCCCGCAGGGTCAGGGCGGCCGCGAGTTGTGCCTCGGTCGCCGACCGCAAGGCGCGGACGGCGCCGAGCAGGGCGCTCACCCGCCCGCCAGGAGCCGGTCGACGACCACGTCGAGGTCGACCGTTTGCTCGTAGTTACCAGCTGCCAAGGCTGCCCGAGTATAGGCAACCACATCGGCGCGGATCTCCGGTGAGGAGAGCGCGGCTTCTCGCACGTCGGCAATCCAAAGCGCCGGGCCGGACAGCGACACTTTGGTCGCCGGAACCGACGGTGGCGCCGCTCCACCCGCTGGACGCGGCTCCGCCCCGGTATTGATGGGACTTGACCATGGGGAGGGGTTGATCTTCATGGGGTGCCTTCGGTGCCTTTTACGGCGCCTCGTCTGCCCTGTCGGCTCGCTTCAACCAGGACTTGAGGTTCTTCGATCACATTTTTGGGATCGATGGCAATTCCATCCCTGCGAACCTCAAAATGAAGGTGTGGGCCGGTTGCTCGACCGGTCTCTCCGACCGCAGCGACCGCCTCGCCCTCGGCAATTCGCTGGCCGGCGACCACGTCGAGGCGACTGCAGTGTGCGTACCGGGTCTCGAGCCCATCGCCGTGGTCCACGACGACCAGGTTCCCGTATCCCTCGCGCCGACCGGCGAATTGAACGACCCCGCCGAACGCGGCGCGGATCGGGGTGCCCTCCGGGGCTCCGACGTCGATTCCCGCGTGTCGGCGATGCGACCCATCGAAGGGATCGATGCGGGTTCCGAACCCCGACGTCACCCGCGCGGTCGAGGGACTCGCCACGGGAGCCGGGCGCGGCGGGGGAAGCGCTGCGGGCGTGCCGGCGGTGCCGATGTCCCGCGCGATGACGTCGGCGAGGCCGAAGCCGCCGCCCTCCACGATCTCGGCTGCGAGCTGGTCGCGGAACATCCCGATCCACTTCTCGCCCTCTTTTCCCGTCCCGGCCAGCGGCATCTGGGCCAGGATCTGTTTGACGAACAGGGCTTCGAATTGCTTCCCGGCCTCGACCGCGTTGCGCGCGGGCGCCGGCGCGGCGACTGGCATCGAAGCGAAGCCGGCGATCGGGTCGATCACAGGGTCACGAGCTCGGCATGGAGCGCGCCGGCAGCCTGGATCGCTTGCAGGATCACCACCAGGTCCCGGGGCGACACGCCCATCTTGTTCAGCGCGGCGACCAGATCGCCGATGGTCACCCCCTCGAGCAGGACGAGCTGTCCGCCCTGCACCGCCGGGTCGACCTCCCCGGTCGGGATCCGTACGGTGCGCCCATCGGAGAGCGGAGGCGGCTGCGAGACGGAGTCGCGGCGCTTGACCTCGATCGTGAGCCCGCCATGGGCGACTGCGACCGCGGAGATCCGGACTTCGGCGCCCATGACGACGGTGCCGGTCCGCTCGCTGACGACCACCCGGGCCGCGGCGTCCACGCTGACGTCCACCGCTTCGATCCGGGCGGCAAAGTCAGGGAAACGGCCTCTGAATTCGGCGGGGACCGCGATCTGGACGGTCGAGGAGCTCTTGGCGGTGGCGACCGGCGAGCCGAAGGCCCCGTCGATGGCCAACGCGAGCCGGCTGGCGGTGGTGAAGTCGGGCCTGGCGAGCGCGAACTCCACCGTCTCGAGCGCGGAGAGGTCGAGCGCCGACGCCACCTCCCGCTCGACAATTCCGGCGTTGAACGCCATGCCGCTCGTCGGTGTGTTCTGGCTCGCGCTGGATCCGGCGGACTTCGCTTGAAACCCGCCCACCACGAGCGCTCCCTCCGCCACCGCATAGACCTCGCCGTCGGGGCCCATCAGGGGGGTGAGCAGCAGGTAGCCGCCCTCGAGCGAGGTCGCGTCGCCCGTCGATGCCACCGAGACATCGATCCGCGAGCCGGTGCGCTGGTCGGGACCGAGCGTGGCGCTCACCATGACGAGGGCCACGTTGCGGGCGACGATGTCGTCGAGCGCCAGGTTGACCCCTAGCCCCTGCAGGCGCGAGGAGAGCGCGCGGATCGACGCCTCGTTTCGGGTGCTGTCCCCGCTGCGCTTCAGACCGACGACGAGCCCAGCGCCGGTCAACGGGTTGTCGCGGACGCCGTGGAACGCACCGATGTCCTTGGCGCGAATGGCCCATGCAGTGGGCGAACCGGCGAGTGACAGGCACAGGAACGCAAACACCGAGGCACCTCGCGGTGGCCCCATCGGCCGCACCTTGCCGAAGTTGAGGAAAATGTTTCGGCCGGCGTCAGAGCGCGGGAAAACGTCCGGCGGACGTCACTTGCCCGAGGCGGCCACGAACCGAACCTGGAGCCCAGAGCCCGGAACCGGGGTGGTTGCCTCGGCTCCTGCCCGGTCGCCCTCGGCATCGAGCACCTGTTGGACCTTCGCCAGGATGGCGTCGAGGGGCGTGGCCGTGCCCAGGAGCGCGCGGGCCGCCTCGACCTCTGCTTCGCCGACCGCTTCGTCGCCGCAAACGTGGCGGGTGGCCAGGTTGGCGAGGTGAAGCTGGCGGGCCAGCAGGCCGTGCGTCGGAGAAGGGGACTCGTGGTGGGCGATGGCCACCGCGATCTCGGGGGCGAGCTGCCAGGTCGATGCGACGATCGCGCCCACCGCGGCATGGTGCTGCTCGGCTATCCGCAAGGCGAAATCCCGGTCCGTCTCGTTGTTGGCCGCAAGGAATACGACGAGCTTGCCGACGTCGTGCAGGAGACCGGCGAGGTACGGGGCGCCGCGCCGCTCGTTGGCCAGCCAGGCCGTGACCTCGCCCACCGTCCGGCCGTGCAGGAGGAGGTCGTCGGAGGCACCGCGGAAGGCGGGAAGGTCGAGCGACAACCCCCTCACGCACGCTGCCCACGAGAGGCGCCACAGCTCGTCGAGGCCGAGGCGCGCGATCGCCTGATCGAGTCGGCTCGCCGGTTCGCGGTACCCGGCGCCGCTCGCGCGGGCGAGCACGCGGGAGAGAAGTCCCGGATCCGACTCGATCACCAGCACGAGATCGAGGGTGCGGGGCTGCTCCTCTTGCAGGAGTTTCTGGACCTCGCGCGCCGCGGCCGGGAACGGGGGCAGGCACAGGCTCTTCTCGCCGACGCGGCGGGCGAGGCTCGTGAGGAACGCCCGGTCGGGGGCTCGGGGAAACCGGCCGTCTTCCCCTGCCAGGGCGCGCGCCACCAGGCTGCGCGTGGCGTCGGCGTCGAAGCGCTCCAGCACGACCGGCGTGGGCTGGGGGCGGATCAGGGTCGGGGCCGTGGAGAGGCTCTCCGGGGCCGCCGTCGGGAGCTCCGCGGAGGGGATGGGATCCGGGACCGCCGAGGGCGGTGCCGGAGGGGATGGCTGCGGAGCCCAGCCGAGCCAGACGAGGAGTCGGGTGAACATGGGATCTCCTCCTAACCTTTCGGCGCGCGACTCGGCGAGGTCAAGCCTCAAACTTCAGAAGGGCCAGAGGTGGTCGACCAGCCGAGAAAGAAAGCCTGGTCCCTGCTTGTCGGCGATTACACCGTTGCCGGTAACTTCGAACTCCGCCTCGGCCAGCCGGTCGGAGGCCACGGTGTTGTCCATTTGGATGTCGCGGGGGCGCACCACGCCGGTCAGCACGACGTATTGGGTCTCCCGGTTCACCCGGATCTTCTTGTAGCCCCACACCCGCAGGTTCCCGTTGGCGAGCACCTCGATCACCGACGTGGTCAACCAGGTTTCGATCGAGGATCCACGGCTGGTTCCGCCGGTTCCGCTAAACGCGCTCGACGAGCTACCCCCGATCGAGATGACTCCGCCCATGTCGGGGTGCGCGGCGGTCAGCTTCTTCTCGGCGCCGAGGAGTGCTGAGATCGCGGCCTGGGAGGCACTCTCCCGCGCCAGGTCGGTCGAGGCGTCGACCGAGGTCGTGGTCTGCTCGCTTACGAATACGGTGACCAGGTCGCCGACCTGTCGGGCGCCCGTGTCGAGACCCATCAAGCGGCGGGCGCTCACCTCGCTCCACAGCGAGCCGGGCTGGGTGGGGGGCGCGGCCGCCGGGGCGGCCACCAGGGGCGGCACCGGAGGGGGCGGCTCGGTGGACGGCTTTCGGGCCAGGGCCAGGGCGGTCAGGAAGGCTAGAATCAAGGGAGCTCCCCAAGCTCGACGGTGTCGGGGCCGACGAGTCGGCCGCGCACGATCGCGTGTGTTGCGTGGTTTACAACCCGGACGGGCTCGCCGAACGTGCCCGGGTCGAGCAGCGCGCCGACCGCTCGGACCTCCAGGTCGCCGACCCGCACCCGGAGGGTGACCGCCGACCCGGCCGGCAGGTCGGGGGCTTCGCGGGTGTTGGCGCGCGTGAGGGCCTCCCCGGCCCGGATCGGCCGGATCGCGAGGGGGTCGCCCCCGGTCCAGACGCCGCCCGCCAGGGCGGCCAGCGGGATCTCGCCGGGATGCCACGGGATCGGCTCCCCGGGGCTGACGGGCGCGGTCGCGACTGGCCCACTGACCCAGATGGCGAGCTCAGGTCGAACGGTCATTCGGTCGACCCCCGCATCGGTGCGCCAAGTCAGCTCGAGCGCAGGGTGGGCCTGACACGGGTCTCCGCTCCAATGGGGCGTTCCGCCTGGCGCCAGCCGTTCGGGCGCGATCCCGAGCCAGGCGACCTCCACCCGCACTGCGGCGCAGGTCTGGGCCACCCAGGCCGCGAGGGCGGCTTCGGCGGTCATCGACGGAGGTTTGCGGCGACGCCCAGCGTCTCGTCCGCCGCTTGGACGACCTTCGAGTTCAGCTCGTACACGCGTTGGGCCTGGATCATGTCGATCAGCTCGGTGGCCACGTCGACGTTGCTCGCCTCGAGGAAGCCCTGAACGAGCTGAATATCGCTTCCGGGCTCCGCATCGATGGGCTCGCCGGACTCGATCGTGGGGCGGAACAGGTTGTTTCCGCGCGCCTCCAGGCCGGCTGCGTTGACAAACCGAACGACCTGGATTTGGCCGAGCACCACGTCTTCGGTGGTTGCGCCGACCAGTTGGGCGTGAACAGTGCCGTCGTAATCGACGAGGAGCTGCGCAGCGTCGTCGGGGATCTGAATGTCGCCGCCGACCCGCAAGCCCCCGGCGGTGACGAGATAGCCGTCCACGTCCTTCGAGAACGCCCCATCTCGGGTGTAGAGCGCATCGCCGTCCACCGACTCCACCACGAAGAACGCGTCGCCCTGGATGCCGATGTGCAGCGGGTTGTTGGTGGCGGTGAGGGCACCCTGGCCCTGATCCCGTTCGATCCCAGCGATACGCGTTCCGGCGCCGAGCTCGCCGCCTGACGTCATCTTCTGGTAGAAGAGGTCCTGGAACGCGTCTCGGGACTTCTTGAACCCGGTGGTGCTCACGTTCGCGATGTTGTTCGCGATCGTATCGAGTCGCGTCTGCTGGGCGGTCATGCCCGAAGCTGCGGTGTAGAGCGCGCGCATCATCTCCCTCCGACGCGATTGAGACGGGACGAGAGTTCGTCGCTCGCCTGCATCGCTTTCTGGAATGCCTCGACGTAGCGGGTCGCCTCGATGAGCGACACCATCGCCGACAATGGATCGACGTTGCTGGATTCGAGCCCGCCTTGGATGACCCGGGCGTCGCCGACCTCGATGGGGCCGGTCGGGAGGTAGAGGTTGTCGCCGAGCGCGCGCACCGGGGCGTCCTGCACCTGAATGAGCCCGATCTCTCCGCTCTCGGAACCGAACACCGTGCCGATCTCGTCGATGCGGATGGTCTCGCCCTCGGGCACCTGGATGGGCCCGTCGCGGCCGACCACCAGCCGGCCGCCGGCTCCGACGAGGCGGCCCTCCGTGTCGAGCGAGAAGCGGCCGTCGCGGGTGAAGAGGGGCCCCGAGGGGTCGGAGAGCGCAAACCAACCGCGGCCTTCCAGCGCCAAGTGGGTGGGCACCCCGTCGGACACCACGGTGCCGGCGCGTTCGTCGGGCGAGCTGAACTCCGCCACCGCGTAGGAGGCGCCGAGCACGTGCCCGCCCGGGCCCTCTGAGCGGAAGGTCATTCGGTCGGCCTTG
>CANLGQ010000169.1 GCA_947490265.1 Pseudomonadota bacterium
CGCATCTGGATCCCCCCCCTCGAGGAGCGTGCGGCTCCGCGCGGCGAGTATGTCCCACGTGTCCACGGCCCCTCCCCCGCGCCCCTAACACCCACCCCTCGGAATGAACGACGCCCGCGCGGGTCCAAGGAACGGCGGTTACCTTGAACCCAGAGGGGGACGCGCGCGTGGCCACGCCGTTGAACCTGCTCGTGATCAGCGATCTCCACCTTGGTGGCGGCATCGGCGGTCCGATCGCGCCCTCCGTGGACGCCCTGAACAGCGAGCTGGTCAGTTTCCTCCGCCACTACACCGTGGTGTGGCGCGACGGTCGACCCTGGCGATTGGTCATCAACGGCGACATGGTCGACTTCCTCGCGGTTCTCCTCCGACCGCAAGGCCAGGCCACCGACCCAGAGGACGCCACGTACGGCCTCGGGGCTCGCGAAGACGCGGCGGAGGCCAAGATGCTGGCGGTGATCACCCAGCACCGACCGGTGTTCGACGCCTTGGCTGGCTTCGTCGCCTCGGGCTCGGAGATCGCGGTAGTCATTGGCAATCACGACGCGGAGTTTCACTTTCGCGGGGTGCAAGCCCGTTTCCTGCAGGCCGTCGCCGAGGGGCTGCCCGAAGGCCATCCCGGGGACATCCACCGATCGGTGATCTTCCATCCCTGGTTCTTCTTCGAAGACGGCGTCGCGTGGATCGAGCACGGGCACCAGTACGACCCGTATTGCTCGTTCACCGACGTGCTCGAGCCGGCCACCAACGCCCGGGAGATCGACCCGAACGTCGGCTCCGCCCTGGTGCGCTACGTGATGAACCAGTTGGCGACGGACATCGGCGACACCTACGCCGACGGTTTTTGGGCCCACTTGCGCTTCGCGGCGTCGCAAGGGGTTCGCGGCGGGCTCGCCGTCCTCGCGGGCTATCTAGGGATGGTCCGAAAGCTGATCGACTTCTGGCGCCACCGCCACCCCGAGCATCTCGCGCTTCGGCGCGCGCGATCCCGTCGCCGAATGATTGTCCTCGCTCGCCGCTTCCAGCTGCCCCTGCGCAGGCTCGCCTGGGTGCGCAAACAGTGGCGCCCGCCCGTCGTGAATGAGCTCGGCCGGCTCGTTCGCGCGATCATGCTCGACCGCCTGCTGGTCCTCCTGGTGGCCCCTGTTCTCCTGCTCTCCCCCTTCTTCACCCCCTGGGAGTGGCTACCGGTCGTCCTGATCCTCTGCGGCGGGCTCCTGGGGACCGGCCTGCGCGAAGCGCTCCGCGCCCGGGAGACGCCCGATCCGCGCGCGGCGATGTCCGCAGTGTCGCGACGCCTCCGCGCGGCGCTTCGGGTGCCGGTCGTCGTCTTCGGCCACACCCACAGCGCCGCCGCCGAGCGCCACGACGCCCGCGGTGGCTACTTCAACACCGGCACCTGGGCGGCCCACGGTCCCGCGAAGGCGCCGTTTACCCACGTGATGATCGAGCGTACCCCGACGGGCGTGGAGGCCCGGCTCCTTCGGTGGGTCGATGGCGAGAGCCGCTCGGCGGAGTAGCGCCCGCCTGGCTGGCCCACCCTCCTCACCCGGCGAAACGCCGGGATTCGCTCCAGTGGTCGAACCCAGTGACCCTGATCGGTGCCGGTGTCCGGTGGCGGGGGGTCCGCGGGCGGCGAAGCCAGCCCCCCAGCCGGGTTGCAGGGGCAGGGCCCCTGCGAGGCGCGCGGATTCCGACCGGTCGGAATCCGTGTGCCGATACACTAGAGCCAGCGTTTGTAGCGAAACACCGACAACATCGTGACCACGACCGCCAACATGACCCCCCAGGTCAGGAAGTACCCGTACTGCCAGTGGAGCTCCGGCATGTTGTCGAAGTTCATCCCATAGACCCCGACGACGAAGGTCAGCGGGATGAAGATCGTCGCGATGACGGTGAGCACCTTCATCACCTCGTTCATCCGATTGCTAACCGTGGTCATGTAGAGGTCGACCAGCCCGAGCACGATCTCGCGGTACACCTCGATCGACTCCACGACCTGGACCGTGTGGTCGTGCACGTCGCGAAGAAAGGGAACGACCTCAGCCGACATCCTCTTGCCGTCGCTGCGCATGAGCAGACCGAGGCCGTCGCGCAGGGGCCATACCTGCTTGCGGAAGAAGGTGAGTTCTCTTCGCATCCAGTAGATCGCCGAGAGCTGGGAGGGGGCCGAGTTGGCCAGCACCTGATCCTCGAGCGCCTCCGCCTGGTCGCCGACCCACTCGAGCACGGCGAAATAATGGTCCACGATGGCGTCCACCAGCGCATACGCAAGGAAATCAGCACCCAGTGAGCGGATCCGAGCGCGATCGTCGCGCAGCCGCTTGCGGACATTGTCGAACACGTCGCCCTCGTGCTCTTCCTGAAAGGTAAGGACGAACCGCTCCCCCACGATGATGCTCGTGTGCTCGGCGTTGATTCTCGCCCCCTCGTCCCCCTGCTCGACGGTGAGCATCTTCACCACGAGGTAGAGGTGGTCGGTGTATTCCTCCGCTTTCGGCCGCGTTTCCGTGGAACAGATGTCCTCGACGGCCAGGGGGTGCACGCCGAACACCTGGCAGACCTGCTCGACGATCTCGACCTTGTGGATCCCCGAGACGTTCACCCAGGTGACCCGATGGGAGATCCGCGCGTCGCTGAGCTGGGCGAGGTCCGTCGCCGTGAATTCGTGGACGTGCGTCGCGTCGTAGTCGAACACGGTGATCGCCACCGTCGCGTCGCGAACCTCGCCGATGTACACCGGCGTTCCGGGCGGGAGGCCTTCCTTCTTGGACTGATGGTGCCGACGCCGACGCTTGGCCAAGGAGGCCTCCTGCGCCAGCCTACCTCAGAGGCCCAGGCTCTTCTTCTTCGCTTCCGCGCCGGAGAGCGGATCCCGGCTCTCGATGATCTGCGGCAGATCGCCGACCATCGTCTTGTCCGCATTGATCTTGACCCATTCCACCTTGTCGGCCGGAAGGTCGTCGGCCGCGAAGATCGCCTCGACCGGGCAGGTGGGCTCGCAAGCGCCACAGTCGATGCACTCGTCGGGGTTGATGAAGACCATGTCATCGTCGAGATAGAAGCAATCTACCGGGCAGACCTCGACACAATCCGTGAAGCGGCAGTCGGTGCAGTTCCCAGTCACCACGTACGCCATCGAACACCTCGAGAGGCCGCCCCCCTAACCGCCGCTACTTCCGCGTGCACACGAGCGTGTTGGCCGCGAGCGAACAGTAGTAGGTTCCATACTTGAGCGGGCTGAAGCGACCCGGCGTACCACCCTTGGTCTGAAGGGTACAATCCTCGCTCTGCACGCCATTGAAGGTCACGGTGTTCTCGACGACCGGAATCCGTTCCCGCTGGCCGGTAGACGCACAGGTGATCTCGAGCGACATCCCCGGCGAAACCGGGGTGGTCAAGACCACGTTCACCCGATTGCTCCCGTCGGAGATCGGGAGGTGGTGAACGTCGTCCTGGGTGCAATTATCCAGGGTACACGTCCACTGTCCTGCGCTGTTCACCTGGCCCCCATCGCGCCGGAACTCGACCGAGCAGGGGTTGGCCGGTGCGGTCGCGAACGAGGCAACGCCGGAGCGAACCTCGCTTCGCAGGGTCTCGCTGCCACAGTGGAGGATCACCTCGGTGACCTTGGCGTCGGCGACGCGGATCTCGAGCGGTGCGGTCGCAAACGCTGCGGCGGCCATCCAGGTGATCACGCGCCCTCCTTCGGGGGTTCGACCCCGGCCCCGGCGAGTGTATTCCAGGAGCAGACCGGGCACCGACCCGGATCGTGTCCGCGGGCCGGACAGTAGGTGCGGCCGAACCAAATGATCTGCAGATGCAGACGGTTCCAACTCTCTTTTGGAAACAGCCCCTTGAGGTCCTCCTCGACTCGGTCGACCGACTTTCCGGCCGACAACCCCCATCGCCGCGCGCAGCGGAAGATGTGCGTATCGACCGGAAAGGCCGGCACCCCAAACGCCTGGGCCATCACCACCGACGCGGTCTTGTGCCCGACCCCCGGCAGCGCCTCCAGCGCCGCAAAGGAACGGGGAACGGTGCCACCGTGTTGCTCGACGAGCAACCTCGAAAGTGCGGCGATGTTCCTGGCCTTGGTGGGCGACAAACCGCACGGACGGATGATCCCGCGGATCTCGTCCACGGGAACGACCGCCATCGCTTCCGGGGTAGCGGCGCGCGCGAAGAGAGCCGGGGTGATCTGGTTCACCCGCACATCGGTACACTGCGCGGACAACAACACCGCGACGAGCAGGGTGTAGGGATCTCGGTGGTCGAGCGGGATGGCGGGATCGGGGAACGTCGCGTCGAGGATCGCCTGGATCCGGGCCGCGACCTCCTGCCGCTTCACGACGTCCGAAGTCGACCGGCGGTCCGGTAGACGCGCTCGTACCATTCGGCCGAGCGGTTCCAGGAAAAGTCGGCCGTCATCCCCCGTCGTTGGATGTCTCGCCAAGCACCCGGGTAGTCGCCCCAGGTGAGCAACGCCCATCCGATCGCCCGCGCGAAGGCCTCTGCCTCGAAGGGCTGGAAGGACCAGCCCTTTCCGCTGTCCACCGTGTCGGCGAGGCCCCCGGTCGCGTGCACCACGGGGGGGGTGCCGTAGCGCATGGAGTACATCTGGTTGAGGCCGCACGGCTCGAACCGCGAGGGCATCAGGTAGATGTCGGCGCCCGCCTCGATCCGGTGGGCCAACGGCTCGTTGAACCCAACCCAGCCGCGGAACTGGTGGGGCCAGCGGTGCTCGCTCTCGCGCATCCACATTTCGTATTCCGAGCCGCCGGAGCCGAGGACCACGAACTGAGTGCCGGACATCATGAGCCAGGGGGTGACCGCCCGCAGGAGCTCGATCCCCTTCTGGTGATCGAGCCGGGCGATCGCGGCGAGCAACGGGACACCCGGCTTGACGGGCAGGCCGAGTTCCCGCTGCAACTCCGCCTTGCAAACCGCCTTCCCTGCGAGGTCGTCCGCCGAATACCGGGCGGCCAGGTGGGGGTCGGTGGCCGGGTTCCAGTGATCGTCGATCCCGTTGATCACCCCGACGAGGCGGTCTCCCCGCGCATCGAGGAGGTGCTCGAGTCCAAACCCATGGGTCGTGCGGATCTCCCGGGCGTACGTGGGCGACACGGCGACCAGTGCATCCGCACTGACAATGCCCGCCTTCAGCGGATTCAGGTGACCGTGCATGTCCAAAGTCGGCCACCAACGGGGAGGCAGATCGAGCCCCCCGAACTGATCGGCCGAAACCGTTCCCTGGTGACCGAGGTTGTGCAGGCCGAGGATCACCGGCGAATCGGAGAAGCGACCGTGAGGACGGTAATAGGTGGACAAGTAGGCGGGGAGAAGCGCGGTGTGCCAGTCGTTCGCGTGAAACACCGCGTCGTTCGCCAGGTGGGAACCTTGAACGGGGAAGCGGGCGGCAGCGTGGATCGCGGCCCGGGTCAGCAGCGCATACCGGAAGAGGTTGTCAGCGAAGGCGCCGGTCGAATCCCCGTAGATCCCGCCGCGGTGGAAGCAGGGGTTGTCGACGAAGAGGTGCAGGACCCCGTCCTTCTCGACGGACGCATACCCGACGGTGTGATCGTGCCCGAAGAGGTGGAAGATCGCCCCGACCCCGGTGTCGACCTGGTCTGCCGCCCGCTTGTACCGAGGAGAAACGGTCATCACCCGATGACCGCGGCGAGCGAGGGCCCGCGGCAACGCCCCCGCCACGTCGCCGAGGCCCCCGGTCTTCGACCAGGGCGCGAGCTCGGCCGACACGAGGCACACGTCCATCACCACCCCCCGCGGGTCCGTTGTAGCGCGCCCACCGGGCTGCTCCAAGCCAGCCACCTCGCGGACGATCGGATAGGACTTGGGGGTCAGAGGAACAACCATGCTCCCGCTCCTGGTCACCGCTGCCTTCGCGCTCCCCCCGGCCACCGCCACCTGGAGCGCGCTCGCCACCTCGCCCGTCCAGATCGAGTGCACTGACCAGGGTGGTCGCAAATTTTGTCGTTCCACCGGGGTGATCGGCACGCCGCAAGCCACCGCGGTGGCCACCTTCGCCAAGCTGGACGAGCACCAGGACAAGATGGCGAAAATCAGCCGGATCGTCCGCCTGGAAAGCGACACGCTCTATGTGGTGATGGACTACCCGGGCATGCTGAGCGACCGCTCCTACGTGGCGAAGTTCTCGCGGCGGACCGAGGCCGACGGGACCGAGGTGTTCGCCTGGGTGCCGGTCGCGCACGCGGGCGCGCCGGAGGACAACACGGTCCGGCTGACCTGGCTCGAGGGCGAGTGGCGGTTCCAGGCTTCGGGTGGGAACACCCGGGTCACCTACGTATGGGACGCCGATCCGGGGGGCAGCCTCCCCGATGCGTCCATCGTCTACAAGCAGGCCGGACGGCTGGCGATCGAAGACATGGCGAACGCCTGCGGGACCTCGATCGTCAGCCCTTAGTACCCGCCCATGTAGGGTTCCCACTTCCCGGGAACTCCGAGCGAGACGGCGTAGGTCTTCGTGAGGAAGTCGCTCACGTACAGCGTGTTCGCGTCCCACCCGCCGATGCCCGACCCGAAGTTCGCCGCAGAGGTCGAGGCAAAGCCGCTCACGTCGAGCGCGACGTCGACCGTGCCGTCGGGGCTCGCCCGCCAGACCGTCCCGTTCATCTCGACGACATAGAGGTTGTAGCAGGCATCCGCCGTCATGCCATCGAGGATCGAGAACCCGCCGAGCGGGAGGTCGGGCCCGAGGATCGGCTCACTCGGGTTGTTGTCGTCGTCGAACGTGACCTTCCAGACCTGGCCGAACTCCTCGTCGAAGAACAGCGTCTTGTAGTCGGGCATGAAGGTTAGCCCGTCGAAGCTGTTTCCCGGCATGTCGGCCACGGTTTCGCGGTCGCCGGTCGCCGGGTCGAAACGGGCGATCGAGCCGGTGAGCGCCGCGTAGATCCAGCCATCGGCGCCGATCGCGATGCCGTTGGGGTTCTCCACGCCGGCGGCGATCACCCAGTTCGACCCGGTGTCGGGATCGACCCCCACGATCGTCTGGTGCTCGGGATCGGAGAGCACCACCGTCCCATCCGCCAAGATCCGCGAACCCCGAATCGAGTCGGAGAGACCGGGTGCGACCGGCTGTTTCGTCCCACCGTACGGCGTCTCGAACAACGTGCCGCCGACCACCCCGACGTGGTTCCCCTCGAGGTCGAGCGCGAAGTCCTCCGATCCCGAGGTCCACGGCAAGACCTCGTACTCGGCGGGGATCGGCAGGAGCGCCTTGCAGTCGGCCGCGATCATCGGGATGCCGCCGGTCTCCGTGCCGGTCGGCGGCGCGCCGCTGTCCGTGGTGTCGCCGGGGGTGCCGGGATCGGTGTCGGTGACCGGCGGCGAGGTGCTGGGCGTCGTCTCCGGCACGGGGAAGGGCTCGGCCGGCAGCAGGCTGTTCTTACACGCGCCGAGGAGGAGGAGTACCTGGATCATGCCCGACCCCTTGGAACGGGCCCTCATAACTCGCCGCGGTTACCGGGGGGACCCCGAGGAAAGCATGTCGTCACTGTCCGCCGAGGTCGCCCGTCGCCGCACCTTCGGCATCATCTCCCACCCCGATGCCGGCAAGACCACGCTCACCGAGAAACTCCTGTTGTACGGGGGCGCGCTCCACATTGCCGGGGCGGTGAAGTCGAGGAAGGCCGCGCGACACGCGGTGTCGGACTGGATGGCGCTCGAGCAGGAACGCGGGATCTCGATCACCAGCTCGGTCCTCCAGTTCGACTGGAACGACCACCGCTTCAACCTGCTCGACACGCCCGGTCACGCCGACTTCTCCGAGGACACCTACCGGGTGCTCTCGGCCGTGGACTCGGCGGTGATGCTGATCGACGTCGCGAAGGGAGTCGAGCCACGGACGCTGAAGCTGTTCGAGGTGTGCCGGCTCCGCAAGCTGCCAGTGATGACCTTCGTCAACAAGATGGATCGCCCTGGCCTCGACCCGATCGAGCTCATGGATCAGGTGTCGAAGACCCTGAAGATTAGGACGGTACCCCTCAACTGGCCGATCGGGATGGGGTCGGACTTCCGCGGCGTGTACGACCGCCGAACGCGCCAGGTGCACCTCTACGAGCGCGCCGCCCAGGGCACCGACGTGATCCCCGAGCTGGTGCTGCCCCTCCACCACCCCGAGGTCGAGGCCCGCCTGGGCGCGCGGCTGCTCTCGGAGCTCAAGGACGAGATCGACCTTCTCGACGCCGCCGGCGACGCCTGGAACCTCGAGGACTACCTCGCCGGCGACGTCACGCCGTTCTTCTTCGGCTCGGCGATGACGAACTTCGGGGTGGGACCGATCCTCGCCGCCATCTCCGAACTCGCCCCGCCTCCCGGGCCGCGGAAGACCGTCGCCGGCAATCGTGCCCCGGAAGACCCGGCGTTCTCCGGGTTTGTCTTCAAGATCCAGGCCAACATGAACCCCAAGCACCGCGACCGCATCGCCTTCCTGCGCGTGGTGTCGGGCACCTTCGAGCGCGGCATGGAGGCCATCGTCGCGCGGAACGCCAAGGCGCTCCGACTCTCCAAGCCGCACACCTTCATGGCCGCCGAGCGGTCGATCGTCGAGCTGGATGCGCCGGGCGACATCGTGGGTCTGTTCGACCCGGGCGAGCTGCGGATCGGCGACAC
>CANLGQ010000170.1 GCA_947490265.1 Pseudomonadota bacterium
CAATTTCCGGACACCATGCCGGTGGCCCAGGCGCCGAGATCGAGCGCGACCACGCCCTGGATCGCCACGGCCTCGGCGCTGTAGCCTCCGGACAGGTGGCCCGACGTGATGCTGACGTTGCTTCCGAAGGCGACCGGGGTGGCGAAGTCTACGGTCAGCGCGCCCTGCAGCGTCGTGTCCTGGAGCTGGGCCGCGAGCTGAAAGCCGCCGATGTTCGGGATCTGACCGGCGAGCTGGCCCGACCCGCTGACCGCGCCGGCGGTGTCGACCCCGACGCTGACCGCGCCGCCGTGGAGCGTGAGGCCATGCTCGAGGTGGAGGTCGGATGGGCGCAAAGTGCCGGAACCCGAGATGCCGGTGCTCGACAGCGACAGGTTGACCCGACCCGTGCCGAGGGTGCCGAGGTCGAGTCGCGCATCGTCCACGCGACCGTTGATCTGGCCACCCTCGCTGATCCGCAGCAACGCTTCGGGGGCGGTGACGTGGCTTCCGAGCGACACGGATCCGGTGAGCTGGCCGCCCTCCACGCCAAAGGTGCTTCCCACGTCCACCCGGAGGGATCGCAGGGTGAGACCGGGAATCGCCGAGGTCGGCGGGGGGAGGTTGAGGGGCCCCCCGGGCGTCGCGGTGCTGGGCACGGACACCTGAAAGGTCCACCCACCGAGGCCGAGGGTGAGTCGCGCGGGTCGCGCGGTGCGAGTCGCCGGCGCGGCACCAGGGACGGCGTCGCGGTGCGCGACCCCTCCACCCGGCGCGGCGGAGCGGGCGGTGGGGGCTCCGATCTCGCGTGGGGCGTTGTCACTCAGATTGGCGGCTGCCTGTCGCGCTGCGCCTTCTAGGGCGTCGGACGGGGAGCTGACGTCGAGCCCGGTTCCGCCGCCGATCTGGCCGCGGTCGAACTGCATGACGTGGGTGAGCTCATGGGCGAGGAGTTGGTCGCCGGACTGGGTGCCCGGCCGAAACTGGCCCGGGGCGAAGAAGACGTCGGCACCGAGGGCAAAGGCCCGGGCGTGTAGCGCGCTGGTCGCTTCCTGGGCCGCGGAGTCGGTGTGGACCCGGGCGTGGCCGACATCGTGGCCGAGAAAACTGGAAAGGCGACGGGCGATCGCCCCGGGTAGCGCCGCTCCGGAGGAGCGACCGATCTGGCTCCGCACC
Source organism: Pseudomonadota bacterium (assembly GCA_947490265.1). Lineage (GTDB taxonomy): Bacteria > Myxococcota_A > UBA796 > UBA796 > CANLGQ01. The sequence continues at coordinate 1,156 of CANLGQ010000170.1, forward strand.
TGGCCGGGCTGGCTGATCGCATCGGAGGAGGACCGATCCGGGAGGATCATCCCGGCCGCTTGGTAGGTCGCTTCGTCGCGCACGGCTGAGCCGAAGCCCTCCATGCCCCCGGTGAGGGCCCGGCCGACCAAGCCGTTCCCCAGGACCCGCTGGAGGTGCAACCGTTCGGTGGGCGTGGACTGCTCGTCCTGGGTCGCCTCTTCGGGCTGCCGGCGGGCGGGGAGAGAACGGCGACGAGAATCCTGTTCGGATCGCATCACAGACTCCAAAAACGACAAACGGAGGAGCAGAGGCTCCCCAAGCAGGCTGTAGCGGGTCCGGCGCCGGTTGGGGCCACGATCGCGGGCGAATCGCGGCGAACTGGCGTTGGAAGCTAAGCTGCTCCCTCCTAGAAAGCGCGCGATCGCTCGTCGCGCAGCTGGCGAAGCGCGCGCGCCGTCTCGACCCGGGCGAGGTGCCGCCGCCACTCGGGGCTTCCGTGCACGTTGGTCTGGGGTTTGATCTGCTTGAAGACGCGCTCTGCGATGGTGGCGATGGCCGTGTCGTCGAGCGGGCGACCCGTGGCCCCGTCGAGGTCCACGTGCTTCGGCTGAGGCAGGATCGCCCCGACGACAATGTCGATCGCGGCGAGCAGGTCGCCCTCGAAGTTGGCGACCACCGCCACGCCGAGCTGGGGGTAGTCCACCGCCGCGCGAGCGCGGACCTTGCGGTAGGTGCTTCGGTGGCCGGGGGGGCGCGGCGGGACGATGACCGTGGTGAGCAGGGCCCGCGGGTCGATGTCCCGGGCCAAGTCGAAGCGGCCGTCTTTCTGGTACAGGTCGGCGAGAGCCAACTCGAGGGGGCCGGACGGGGTCTCGAACCGGAGGCGGGCCCCGAGTGCCAGCAGGACGGGCACGGTGTCGGAGGACTGGGCGGCCACGCAGCTCTTTCCGCTGCCGATGACGTGGCACCAGTCGCCGTCTTTCTTCAGGCAGAATCCGACGGCCTTTCGCCAGTCCGCGGTCTGGTTGTAGAAGAGGCAGCGGGTGTCGAGCATGACGTTGCCGCCGAGCGTCCCCATGGTGCGATGCTGCGGCCCGGCGACCAAGGAGGCGGCGAGCGGAAGGGCCGGCGCGTCGGCCACCGCGCTGGAAGTTGCCAGCTCGTGCAGCGTCGTGCCCGCCCCCAGCAGGAGGGTGCCGTCGGGTTGCCGCCGGATCCCACACAGCTCGGGGAGTCCACCGACGTGGACGAGGTGGGCCGGCTGGTGCAGCCAGTGCTTGAGGTTCGGCAGGAGGTCGGTTCCGCCGGCGACGAACAGGCTCTCGGGCAGGCGGGCGCGCAGGTCGACCGCCTCGGCCACGGTTGCCGGATTGTGTACCTGAAAGGGTGGCATTCGCAGCATGTCAGCGCCCCGCCGCCCGGATCGCGGCCTGCACGTTCTCTGGCGAGAACGGCATGCGGCGAAGTCGCACCCCCGTCGCCCGCCAGATGGCGTTGGCGATCGCAGGAATTGCAGGGTGAAGCGGTCCTTCCCCTGCTTCCTTCGCGCCGTGCGGCCCTCCGGGGTCGATCGACTCGACGATGCCCGCGACGACGTCGGGGGTGTCTTGCGAGGTCATCATCCGGTAGTCGAGGAGGCTCGGGCCCCGATGGAGCCCGCGGACGCGATCTCCGGCGCCGGTCTTGCCAGTTCGCCGCTGGGTGCGGTCCCCTGCGTAGAAATCGTGATGTTCGAGTACCGCTTCGGACGCGCCCATGTACACCGAGCCCTCGATCTGGCCTTCGACCAGCGTGGGGTTGAGCGCCCGCCCGCAGTCGTGGGCCGCCCAGATCGACTCCACGCGGACCACTCCGGTGTCGAGGTCCACGGCGACCTCCGCGACGTGTGCCGTCGCAGAATAGGCGGGCGATGCACCGATGGTGCCTCCGCGGTAGTCGGCGCCCACCTTTCGGGTCTGGTAGCTCCCGGTGGCGGCCAACGTGCCGAATTTGGCCTCGGCGAGTTGCAACGCGGTCACCACGTCGATCTGGCGGTCCGCGTCGCGAGCGGACACCATCCGTCCCGGCAGGATCAGGACCTCGGCCGGATCGACCCCGAGCTTCTCGCCCACCGCCTCGCGCAACCGGGCGCCGAGGGCCCGACCGGCCTCGATCGCGGCGGTTCCCGCCATGAAGGTGACCCGCGAGGAGTACGAGCCGAGGTCGACCGGCGTGAGGTCGGTGTCGCCGCTGACCACCGTGATGTCATCCGGGTGAACTCCGGTTTCTTCCGCGATGAGGTAGGCGAGCATGCCGTTGCTGCCTTGGCCGATGTCGTTGGTGCCGGAGAAGACCGTGATCTTGCCCGACCGATCGGCGCGCAGCACCACGCCGCTCTGCGGCATGTCGTTCGGGTAGATCGGGTAGGCGGTCCCCGAAATGTACATGCTGGTGGCGACGCCGAGCCCGCGGCCCGCCGGCAGCCCGAGGTAGCGCTCCTTCCAACCCGAGGCCGCCTCCACCCGATCGAGGCACGCGGAGATCCCGCAGGAGGCGATCCACTGCCCGTTTACCGAGTGCTCTTGGCCAGTCATGGCGTTGCGACGACGGATCTCGATGGGGTCGATCCCGAGTTTCTCGGCGACCTCGTCGAGCGCCGTCTCGAGCGGGAACCTCGGTTGCACCGAGCCATGCCCTCGCTTCGGGCCGCAGACCGGCTTGTTCGTGTACACGCGCCGAGAGCGAAAGCGGTAGGTGCCGAAGCGAAGCGGGCCGGGGAGGAGCTGTCCGGCGTAGTAGGTCGTGACCATCCCGAAGCTGTGGTGGGCGCCCCCATCGAGCAGGATGTCGTTGTCCACCGCCGTGATGTGCCCCTGGGCGTCGGCAGCGATGCGGAACCGGAAGTCCATGGGATGCCGGCCGCGATGGGCGTAGAAAACCTCCTCCCGCGTGTAGAGGATCTTCACCGGCCGACCGGCCTTCCGGGCCAGCGCCGCTACGCAGAATTCGAGGTCGAAGGGCTCGGACTTGCCGCCGAAGGCGCCTCCGACCACCGGTTGGATCACCCGGATCTTCGCCGCCGGGATCCCGAGCACCGCGGCGAGCTCGCGGTGGAGGTAGTGCATCACCTGGGTCGAGCTCCAGACGGTGAGCGATGCGTCGGGATCCCAGCGCGCGATGGCGCAGTGCGGCTCGATCGCCGCGTGGGTGGAGCCGGCGTAGTGCCATTCGCCCTCCACGACGGCGGCGGCCCCCGCGATCGCCGCATCGACGTCGCCGAACGCGAGCGCGACCTCCTTGCAGACGTTGTCCGTGCGCGCTCGCCCCTTCCAATCCGTCTCGTGGACCAGCGGGGCGTCCGGGGCCAGCGCTTCTTCGGGGGTCAGGACCACCTCGAGCGGCTCGTAGTCCACCCGGATGGCGGCGCAGGCCGCGAGCGCGGTGTCCTCGTCGATCGCGGCCACCGCCGCGACGCCTTGTCCGATGTAGCGGACCTTGTCGATCGCGAGCGCCGTTTCGTCGGGTGTCCAGGGGATGATGCAGAATGGATGCGGTAGATCCGCCCCGACGACGACCGCATAGACGCCCGGCATCGCTTGGGCGGCGGACGTGTCGATGCCGCGGATCCGGGCATGGGCATAGGGCGAACGCAGGATTTTTCCGTGGGCCATTCGGGGCAGCACGAGGTCGTCGGTGTATTGCGCCGCCCCGGTGGCTTTGCCGATCGCGTCGGCCTTGCGGCCCCGGGCCCCGACGACGTGAAAGCCGGGCGCGGCGGTGCCGTGGGCGACCTTGAGCCGGCGGGGAAACGGTTGTTTCTCCGCGGGAGCGGTGGAGGCCCCGCCGGGCGCCGTGGGCTGGAACGCGGCAGCACGGCGAGCGTCGCCCGCCGCGAGCACCGCCTCGAAGATCTTGGTGTAGCCGGTGCAGCGGCAGAGGTTGCCGGACAGGGCGGCCTTCACTTCGGGGAGCGACGGATCCGGGTTCTTCCTGAGCAGGGCAGTGGCGGAACAGATCATGCCGGGCTGACAAAAACCGCACTGTAACGCCCCACACGCGTCGAACGCGCGCTGGAGTGGGCTCGGTCCGTCGGCGTCGGCCAGCCCCTCGATCGTGGTGATCTCCCGCCCGGTGCTCGACGCAGCCAGTTGGCAGCACGAGAGCACCGGCTCCCCGTCGACCAGGACCGTACAGGCACCGCAATCGCCCTTGTCGCAGCCCTGCTTGGTGCCGGTGAGGCCGAGCTCGTAGCGCAGCACCTCGAGCAGGGTGTGGTGGCCCGGGGCGGCGACCTCGCGCGGTTCACCGTTCACCGAAAGAGTATAGATTTGCTTCACTTTCCGGCCATCCGTTGCGAGATCTGGGTTCGCAACGCGTCGGGTTCAACGGTCTCCGGGTCGAATCCGGCTCGGGTGATTTCGCGCATGAGGCCATCGAGGGCCTTTCGCCGCGCGCCGGCCAGGCCGAGGACCTGGGCCAGCGCATCGAGCGCGACGTCCTCGACCGGGTCGTGCACGCCGTCGAGGGCGGTGATCAAGGACGCCATGCCGTACACGAATTGCTGTTCCTCGGGTTCGAGGTCGGGCACGAGGTCGTCGAAGGTCAGCGGCCAACGCGCGGCTTCCTCGAGCTGTTCGAGGTCGGAGGCGGAGAGGCGGTCGCGCAGGGCCGAGCCCAGGATCAGGGCCTTCTCGCGCGCGTCGAGTTGCCCGTCGATCCAGCCGACGGCCAGCAGGATCCGGTAAACGTCCAACCAGCCTTCTCGGTGCTTCATCGGCGCCCTCTACCTCGCGAGGAAGGGTGCGCCCAACCCGGCGACCGTGAGCAGCAGTCCTACCCCGAACCCCGTTCCTCGGCCGCCACTCACCGCCGGCGCGGCGAGATCGACGTGGCACCAGGGTCGCGACCAGCCGACGGCGGCCAGGTGGTTCCCGATGAACTGCGCCGCGCAGGCGGACTGGGCGTTTTCCCGATCCTTCACGGAGTTCTTCATATCGGCGATCGGACTGGTGAATTCGCGCCGCCACAGCTCGGGGCAGTACGGCAAGGGGTGGGTGGTGTCGCCGCTGGCCCGCCCAGCCAGGACACAACGCCGCTCGATCTCGTCGTCGGTGGCGTAGATCGCGGCATGGCGCTTACCGGTGCTGACGGCCTGGGCGCCGGTGAGGGTGGCGAGGGTCCACAGCTCGTCGGGGCTTCGCGTGCGGGCGAGCCAGGCGGCCGCATCGCCCAGGACGAGGCGCCCTTCGGCGTCGGGGTTGTTGATTTCCACCGTTCGACCCGAGTACATCGAGACGATGTCGTCGGGTCGGAGGGCGCCGGGCCCGATGGCGTTCTCGGCGATGGCCAGCACCGCGGTGATCCGGTCGGGGGAGCCCAGCCGGGCCGCCGCTTCGAAGGCGGCGAGCACCGCCGCCGACCCGGCCATGTCCGTCTTCATCCCGGCCATGGAGGCCCTCGGCTTGATGGCGAGCCCGCCCGTGTCGTACACGATGCCCTTGCCCACCCAACCATGGTGGTGGGTCGCGTTCTTCGGACGCCACTCCAGCGCGACGAGCGCTGGCGCTTCCGCCGCGGCTTGACCCACCGCGGCGAGGCCGTTCAGGCCGTTCGCCCGCAGCGCCTCCCCGCGGAGCACCTGAATCGTCACCCCGGGGATGGAGCGGGCGATCGACTCGGCCTCGGCGACGAGCGCGTCACAATTGAGGCGGTCGGGCGGGCGATCGGTCCAGTCGGCGGCGCGCCGCGTCGCCTCGGTCGCCAGCGCGATGCGCTCCAGGTTGCCGACCGCGCGATCCGGGCTCAGGAAGCTGACCTTGATCTCCCGCTCCGGGCGCGGACTCGCCGCCCAGGTCGGGAAGGCGCGCCCGATCGCCAACGCGACCGGAAAGGCATGGGCGGCTTCGTCGAGTGCGGCGATCACGGTCAGCGAACCCTTCAGCCCCGACCCCGTCAACAGCGGGTGAATCGCCCAAGCCCGAGACGGTGAATTGTGTCGCCCGCAGGGCTCGGGCAAGACCAGGGCGACCACCTTGTGGGGTGACGCTCCGGTGTAGCTGGTCGCGACGCGCCCGGTGTCGCCGGGCTCCCCGCGCTGGACCATGTCCTCCCAGGCTCGACCGGCCAGCGAGGCCGGGAGTTCTCGGCGGACATCGTCGGCCAGCAAACGGCTGGCGCGGCCGAGGAACACGAGGGTTTCGGACGTCGTGTGGTCAGGGGTCGACAGCAAGTGGATGCGGGACATCCGGGCTCCAGCGGGCGGCGAGGGACTGGGATTACCACGTGCGCGGGCAGGCGGTCAGTTCCCGGTGTCGGTGCTCGATCCGGAGTCTGCGGGTTGGGGAAGTCCGGCCGGCCAGATCGGCTCATCGTCGTAGACGACGGGGATGGCCATCGAGATGTGCGGCAACAGCTGGCTCCACAGGGCGAGCGCCAGGGGGTCGGTCGGGTCGAAGAGATTGGTCGACTCGGTGGGATCGGCCTCGAGGTCGTACATCTCGACCGTGCCCGACCAGTTGTAGATCAGCTTGACGCCGCTTTGGCGGACCGACTGGATGGTGTTGAGTCGGGCCGAGGTGAGGGCGAAAGTCGGTCGATCTTCCTCGGCTTCTCCGAGGGGGATGCCGGTCATCTCCGGAGGGATCGATACCCCGTACAGCCGAAGGAGGGTGGGGGCGAGGTCGATTTGGCTCGTGGGGCCGACCCAGCTTCCAGGCACGATGTTCTTGGCCCAGAACACGAGGATGCCGTCGTTTTCCTCGCGGTAGAGCGAATAGGCGTGGGACTCGTTGCCGTGCTCCCAGATCTGCTCGCCGTGGTCGTTGAAGATCGCGATCAGGGTGTCGTCGATCAGGCCGCGCGCCGCGAGATCGGCCCAGATCGTCCTCAACTGGTCGTCGAGGTAGGTCAGCTCGCCCTGGTACCGGGCGTGCATGTGGGCGTCGAGATTCGCCTGGTCTTCGGGGTCGAGGTTTGGCCAGGTGTAGGTCGCCAGGTAATGGTCGTCTTTGAACGCCAGGTCCCAGTCGCCGGGCAGCGGAGGCAGCTTGGCCTCGGCGGTGAGGTACTCCGCGGGCGGGTTGTAGGGGGGGTGCGGCTCCATCACGTGGAGGTGCAACATCCAGCCGTTCGGCACGTTGCCCTGGAGGATCGCGCTTTGAAGGAGCGATTCGCCGGTGCCGTAGATGTTGAGCGCGCTCCCGCCGACGAGTCCGCTCTGGCTGAAGCCCTGGGCGTTGTTCCACTCCGCGGAGAACCAAGAGTTTCCGGTCGTCAGGATCGAGTAGAACCCTGCGTCGGTCAGGGAGCCGGCGAGGGTGGGTCCGTCGGGGAGGGGCCCGCGCAGCAGGCCGAGCTCGGGGATGAAGCCGTTTTCCTCGTTGTGTCGACCGTTCACCGAGCAGGCCGTCCCCATCATCGTCCAGTTGGCGCACTCCATGTGGTTGTCGAGGGTGAACCCCTCGCGCATGACCTCGGCGAGGAACGGCATGCCCCCGTCGGGGGCGTAGGCGCCGGCGTGATCGC
>CANLGQ010000171.1 GCA_947490265.1 Pseudomonadota bacterium
GGCGGGGATCTGGACGACGCTGGTCGTCCGGCGCCGTCCCGCGTGGCGCTTCGTCCTCGGCGGAAGCCTCGCGCTCGTCGCCTGGGGGGTGGCGGCTGCCATGCGGGCCCACAACGGCGGCTTCGTCAACGTGTACATTCCGCTCCACTGGCTCGCTTCCGCCGGTTTCGGCTTCGGGGTCGTCGAGCTGGGCCGCTGGCGCCCGGGGTGGTCGATGTCCGCCTTGATGGCGGTGGCAGCGGTGTTTCAACTCGCATGGCTGGGGGGCGGTTTGGAGCCCCGCCGGATGGTGCCGACCCGCGCCGACGTCGCCGCCGGCGACGCCATCGTCGCTTCCCTCGCCGAGACCTGCCACGGCGAGATCCTCTCGCCCTATGCCGCCTGGCTCCCCACCCACGTCGGACAGCCGCCGTCGTGGCACCTGATCGCGCTGTGGGACATCCAACACACGCCCAGTCCGTTCCGGTATGGACTGAGGCGCATCTCCAAAGCCGCCGAGGCCCATCGGTGGGCGTGCGTCATCGAAGGGGGGAACCCGAAAATCGGCGCGGGCATACCCGAGCATTACCGCGCCGCGCTGCGGTTTTCGGTGCCGCCCAAGGTGTTCGTGCCGAAGACCGGTTGGCGGGTGCGACCGACCGCGATCCTCGTTCCCAAGGAGGAGGCCCCTTGATCCTCACGTTGTTGTTCGCCTGTGGCTCAGCGGTCGTGTGGCCGGACCAGGTCGCGGATCCGTGCGCGGCGGGAGCGCTCCCGAGCGGGGAGGCCCTTCTCCGGCTCCAACACGACGGCGTTCCCCGGTCGGCGCTCTTCTGGGCCCCCTCGGCCCCCGGGCCGCGCGACGTCGTGGTGAACCTGCACGACTTCAGGACAGAGCCGAGGAGACAAGCCCATTATTCGCGCTGGGTGCCGGTGGCTGCGGCCCGCCAACTGCTCCTGGTGGCGCCAGACGGCCGGTCCGCCACCTGGAACGTCGGCAACGGTTGCTGCGGCCGGTCGGTTGAGAAACACAGCGACGATCGCGGGTTTCTCGATACCGTTGCGGCGCGAGTCGCCTCGACCGGATGCCCGACCGGACGCCTGCTCGCGACCGGCATCGGGAATGGCGGCATGATGGCCCATCGGTGGGCCTGCGAGTCCGATGACGTAGACGCGGTGATCTCGGTCGGCGGCGCCCTTCAGCTCGACACCTGCGCCAATCCCCGGGCGATCCCGCTCGTGCACTACCACGGGGACGCCGACACGCAGTATCCCGCCGGGGGGAATGCCGAAGCGCTGCCGCTCGCTGCGGCCATCGAGCTTTGGAAGCTGAGAAACCGCGTTTCCGGGCCGCCCGTCGAGACGCGCTCCGGCGCGCTGTCGTGCCAGCGTTGGGACGGCGCCGCCCCGATCGTGTCCTGCACGGTCCACGGCATGGTCGATGTCTGGCCGGGCTCCGCCGAATGGCCGGTGGACCCCAACGTCCCGCTGTCCGACGCCACCGAGGCCGCCTTTGCCGACGTCGTGCTACCCTGGTGGAACGCCAACCTCTAGCCACTCCGTGCCGCTGACCCCGCTTCGGGCCCACGGGCTCCGGGCGCGCTTCGCGAGCGCATAGATCCGAAAGAAGGTTGCCAACCACTGACGCTCGCGCGAGGTCGGCACCTCGCCGCACACCCACTTGTCATCGGGTCGCCCGCGGTCGACGAAGTGGATCACCCCGTGGACCTTCACCACCACGTCTTCGCCGGCCCTGCGTCGCGGCCCCAACACGATCGCATCGGCCAGGTCGCAGTCCGCGCCTTGCACTCCGTGGATCGATCCATAGGCGAAGGGACACCCGATCGGGGACACGAGCTCGATCTTCCCGGTGGGCCGGCGCTTGACGTGCCCGCCGCGGGGTACTTCTATCCGCACGCGCACCCACGTTCCGAGCACGATGACCTCCTCGCCCCACGATACCCCTCCGACAGCTGACCCGGATCCCCAGCGGCCTCGGCTCCGGGATGGCGGTCGGCTCGGCGCGCTCGTGGGCTGGTTGCCGGCCCTCGGCCTGGTGGGTCTGCTCTTGGCGATGGCCGCAGGCTCTGAACTCTCCGCTCCGCCGGCCGCCCTTGCTGCCGTTATCCTGTTTCTTCCCCACCTCCACGCTGTCCTGGCTGTCCTGGCGTTCGGCATCTGGGTCCTGCTCCCCGACCGGCGGGCGCCGCCCACCGTGCTCGGGCTCGCCGTTCTGGTTGCCGCCGTGCGGTGGGGACCCGGCTGGTCTCCGGTCCCCGACCCGCCGGCCGGGGAGCCGCTGGTGGTGATGTCCTGGAACGTGCAGCGGCTGTGGGGCGAGGCGGAGGGAACCCCCGTCGACTGCGTACTATCAGAGATCAAGCGGAACAGCCCGGATGTGCTGGCCCTGCTCGAGGTCACCGCAGACGACGTCGGTGCGCTCGCCGGCCAGCTGGGTATGAGCTGCCGCCACGCGCCCTATGTCGGAGCGGGTCCACGCGTCGGCGGCCTGGCGGTGTGTACCCTCGGCGATCGGTGGCGGCTCCGCGACGGTTCCGCGCAGCGCTTTGAAGATGGAGAAGATTGGTCCTATCTCTTCGCCGAGATCGAGGGTCCGACGACCCTGTTCAACCTGCTTGCGGTGCACCTGGTCCCCTATCGCGTGTCGGAGCGCGACCTGCGGCGGGTCTGGTCGTCTGGAGATCCGTCCGATCTGCTGAAGATCGGTGACCGCGGTGCGCGGGTCACTCGAGCTCAGAGCGACCAGTCCGCGGCGCTCCTGGCTCGGGTCGGGAAGCTCCAGGATCCAACCATCATCGCGGGCGACTTCAATTCGACACGCGACAGCGCGCTTCACGTGGCGCTCCGCAAGACCCTGCGCGATGCATGGGAGCGAGGCGGTCGCGGCTTCGGAGCGACCATCCGGGTGCTCGGGCAGATCCCCCTCCGGGTCGACCACGTCTATGCCTCGCGAGAGTTCCGCGTCTTGGAGGCGGTGGTGCCCGTGGCACACTGCTCCGACCACCAGCCGGTGGTTGTCACGCTCGGTCTCCCGCCCAGTTCCTGACGACGGGTCGACTTTCCGATGGGCGGCATGGTGTGAATCAACGGGCGGGGGTCGGATGTCGGAGCGGACGCGGCGCGAGGAGAAAGGCGACAGCGCCGTCAAAGAGCGGGTCGAGAAGCCGAAGCTGTGGAAGGTGGTGCTGCTCAACGACCCGTACACGACGATGGAGTTCGTGGTGTGGGTGCTGACCGGGATCTTTCGCCACAGCCAAGCGTCGGCTACGCGGATCATGCTGCACATCCACCGCACCGGGGTCGGCTGTGCCGGCACCTACACCCGCGAGGTGGCCGAGACGCGGATCGAGCAGGTCCACCACTCGGCGAAAGAAGCCGGACATCCTTTACAAGCCATCCTGGAGCCAGAGTAATGTTGGGAGATGACCTGCGCGTGGCCCTCGGTATGGCCGTGGAGTACGCGCGCCAGACGAGGCACGAATTCCTCACCTTGGAGCACCTGCTCTATGGCCTCCTGCACGAACCCCGGGCCTCCGAGGTCCTCGAGGCGTGTGGGGTCAACCTGAAGGTCCTGGAGCACGACCTGCTCGAGGTGCTCGGCAGTTACGAACCGATCGAGGCGGATGATCACGAGCCCGTGCAAACGATCGGCTTTCGCCGGGTCCTGCAACGCGCGGTGGTCCATGTTCAGGGGAGCGGCAAGCCCGACGTCGACGGCGGCAACGTGTTGGTCGCGATCTACTCGGAGGCCGACAGCCAGGCGGTCTGGCTGCTCGAGAAGAAGCATCAGTGCTCGCGACTCGACGTGGTGGCGTTCCTCTCGCATGGCACCCGGAAGGACGGAAAGCGGCGAAACGCGGCGGCCCCGGCGGGCCAGGGCCCCGACGCCGAGGGCGAGAAAAAGCGCACGGCCGAGGATTCCTTGGCCGACTTCTGCAGCGACCTCTACGTGCGGGCGAAGGAAGGCAAGATCGACCCGTTGATCGGCCGGACGGCCGAGATTGAGCGCGCCATCCATGTCCTCGCCCGCCGACGGAAGAACAACCCGCTGTTCGTGGGCGACTCAGGCGTGGGAAAGACCGCGATCGTCGAGGGACTTGCTCGGAAGATCGCGGAGGGTGACGTGCCCGAGCTCCTGAAGGATGTGCACATCTTCGCGTTGGACATGGGTGCGCTGATGGCGGGAACGCGCTACCGCGGCGACTTCGAGGAGCGCCTGAAAGGCGTGGTTCGTGCGCTGGAAGACGATCCGAAGGCCATCTTGTTCATCGATGAGATCCACACCATCGTCGGGGCCGGCGCGACGACCGGTGGATCGATGGACGCGAGCAATCTGCTGAAGCCGGCGCTGGCGGGCGGCCTGCTCCGCTGCATCGGATCGACCACCCACGAGGATTTCCGGTCGTCGTTCGGCAAGGACAAGGCGCTGGCGCGGCGGTTCCAGGCCATCGACGTTCCCGAGCCCACGCTCGAAGAGGCGGTGCTGATCCTGAAAGGCCTCGCGCCGAAGTACGAGGAGCACCACGAGCTGAAATACGAGGTCGAGGCCGTCGAAGCCGCGGCTACGCTGGCCGCGCGGCACATCACGGATCGCAAGCTGCCCGACAAGGCGATCGACGTCCTCGATGAGGTCGGCGCCGCGGTTCACCTCGCTGCAGGCAAGTCGGTGGACGTCGCGGCCGTGGAGGCCGCGGTCGCGCGCATCGCCCGCATCCCGACGAAACAGGTGACGACCGAGGATCGCGACAAGTTGCGCGAGCTCGAAGGCGATCTTCGCCGCGTCATCTTCGGCCAGGACGCGGCCATCGAGAACGTGGTCTCGGCCATCAAGCTCTCGCGGGCAGGGCTCGGCGCGCCCAATCGTCCCGTGGGTTGCTTCCTCTTCGCCGGGCCCACCGGAGTCGGGAAGACCGAGCTGGCGCGGCAGCTCGCCCAGCACCTCGGGGTCGCGTTCCACCGCTTCGATATGTCCGAGTACATGGAACCGCACAGCATCAGTCGCCTGATCGGAGCCCCTCCCGGATATGTTGGGTTCGACCAGGGTGGGCTGCTGACCGATGCGGTGCACAAGCAACCGCATTCGGTGCTCCTGCTCGACGAGATCGAGAAGGCCCACCACCAGATCTACAACATCTTGCTCCAGGTGATGGACAGCGCGTCGTTGACGGATAACAACGGACGCAAGACCGATTTCCGGAACACGATCGTGATCCTCACCACCAACGCCGGCGCCCGCGAGCAGTCGCGCTCCGGAGTGGGCTTCAGCCAGCATGGGGCCACCACGCCGACCGGTCGCGCCGAGGCCGTCCTCAAGGACGTGTTTCCCCCCGAGTTCCGGAATCGCCTCGACGCGGTGGTGATGTTTGAGCGCTTGCCCGAGCCGGTGATCCTCCTGGTGGTCGACAAGTTCCTGCTCGAGCTCGAGCACCAACTCGCCGAGCGCCACGTCACCCTCTCCGCGACCGACGCCGCGCGGCAGTTCTTCTTGCGCGAGGGCTACAAGCCGGAGTTTGGGGCGCGTGAGCTCGGGCGGGTGATCCAGTCGCACGTGAAGCGGCCCCTCGCCGACGAGATCCTGTTCGGCGCGCTCCGCGATGGCGGGCATGCCGAGGTGGATGTGGAGGATGGGAAAGTGACCGTTCGCTCGAAGAAGCCAGTGCCGGTAGACGCGTGACCGCCGCGCAACCCAGGGCACGCTACGGGGTGTCTGGCGCGCGCTCCAGGACGATGGGGTTGCCGTCCGGGCCGGCGCTCTCAAAGCCGAGGGCTTCGAAAAGTCGCCGGGAGCGGGTGTTTTCTGGACGAATGCTCGCGCGCCAACGGGTCACGCGCTCGGTCCGCGCGACCGCCGCCATTCCGAGCTTTACGGCGGGCTCAGAGATCCCGCGGCCTCGGTAGGGTGTCGCAATCGACACGCCGATCTCCCAGATATCGCCCGGTTGTCGATGAAAACGCACTTGTCCAGCCGGCCCGTCGTCCGCCGCTTCCAGGATGAAAAGCCGACTGTCTGGATGCTGGCCGTGGCGCTGCAGCCAGGCGAGATGATCCGTCCAAGCGATGGGCTGGGTATGAAAGCCTGCCGCCCTGACCTCGGGTTCGTTGGCGAGTGAGAACAGGAATTCGGCATCCTGTGTCGGCTCGATCGGTCGCACGAAGTAAGGAAACTCGGAGAGCATCGCCGCAACCCGGTCCGCACCCCAACCGTCGACCGGCGGCGGCGGCCGATTCGGCCGACTCCCGAGCCAAGCGCCCAGGCTGTGCGCGAGATCGCCGTCCGGACAGGTCGCGAGGCGAGCGACGCCAGCGGCCAGCCCTGGGTGCAACAGGGCAGCGACGAGGCTGTCCTGGTTGTCGGCGATGCTCGTGACCCACCCAGGTAAGTGCATGTACAACCACTCGTAGCAACTGCTCCCACCGGCCGAGACCACGCCCTGGACCGACCGATAAAGCGCCGGCATGTCACGGACGTCCCGAAGTATTTCGACCTCATGAGGGAAAGCGGCGGCCGTTCGAATGATCTCGTCGGCGTGCAGGTTGCCTGGCCCGACCAGAACGACCAGTCGCAGGCCTCGGGCGGCGGGGATGCCCCGCATGGCCTGCAGCACTCTCAGGGTTGCCTTGTCGGGGTCCACACCGCCGAACGTCACGAGGAGGCGCCCGGGCCACGCGGTGTCCGATCGTCCGAGTGGGCTCGAATCTCGAAATTCGCGGCGAAGGAGTGCGTATCTCGACCCTAGCAGGGTGTGCCTGAACGCCGAGCGCTCTTGGTAGCGCTTGTCCGCCTCTGCCGCCAGATTCTGGTTGACCACAAGCTCCGCCGGCCACCGTCGGCAGTGCCCAAAATCATCCATACAAAGTACTCTAAACCCCGCCTCGGTCAGCGCGGTCTGGAAGTCCTCTCGGAATTCGTATCCATCCAGCACCACCCACTCGCAGCCGAGCTGTCGGGCGAGGCACACCGTCCGCCCAATATCCGCCGGTGAGCCTGATCGTTGGTCCCCCAAGGCCACCGCGGCGATGCCCTCCTCCGCCAACCGATGAACGAGCGATGGCGGACAGGTGCAATAGGCCAACGTCACCCGCAGGCCCCGCTGCTGGGCGGCCTGCGCCAGGGCGATCATGCGCATCACGTGGCCGACCCCGTGCGCGCCGCCGGAGTCGGCCCGAATCAGCAGAGCACCGGAGCGGGGTGAGCTACCCATGTCGGTCCGCTGGGCGGGCGGTCTGGAAGAAAGCGGAGTCGGCGCTGGTCCTGACCGCCGCGAGGACGTCGCTCGGTCGCTCGACAGCGCCGGTTGGCCTGGGTTCATTGGGTAGGCGCGAGTTCTCGCGGAAAAACCAGCCTTTCACGGGCCAAGTTCCTCGGGAGCGGGGCGGTTCGAGGACACCGCTCGAGCCTTGCTCGGAATCGGCGCTCGCAACGAGAGGTGGACGATACCACGGGTGTCACGGGGTCCACGCAACCCAACCCGCCGGCACCGTCGGTGCCCAACACCGCGGGCGCCGATGGCGCTCCAGCAATTCGGGGTCGCCCAGGGGGCCGTTACCCTGGGGCATGCTGCTTGCGCTCGTGCTGCTGCGCCCGCTGCTAGCACCCGAAGGCCGTGAGGGGAACGGTGATCGACTCCGGCGGAGCCTCGAGGTCGATCATCGTCAGCGTAGCCCCGGCGCCCGACGGTCCCCAACTCGACTCATGCCAGACGAGCGCTCGCTCCGCGCCTCCGACCGAGAGCGAAAACCAGTGGGATCGTCCTGCATCCGGGGGATCCCCGGGTTTGTCCCCCAGCGACCACCGCACGGTGCCGTCGCCGTCGAGCAGGTACGTCTTCGCGGCGTCGTCCCAATGCCCCTCTCCGCAGCTGGAGAAAGCAGTGGTCCGCGTCACCTGCGCCTCGATGATCGGCCATCCGGAAATGGGCTCGGTAAGGGCCAGTCCCAGGATGGGCTCGTCCCCGAGCGCAGGGAGGATGGGAAGGAGCTGCTGGGTTCGGTCCAGGTTCATGGGAGCTCGCGGGAGGCCGACCAAGAAGGGATTGGTGGAGAGCAATTCATCGTGTTCCGACGGCGAACACCTGCCGAGCTCGAGCACCTCGCCCCGATCCGTTCCGGTGTCCTCGCCGGGTCGGTAGTTCCACAACGGACGCTCCACGGCGTGCCAGAAGGGCGACCCCGAAACAACGACGGCCTCCCCGGCGGCACCTCGATACCAAGTCATGGAAGCGACCGCGGCGCGCATCGCATTGAGCGCTTCGACCGTCGGTGGGCTCTCCCCGGTCGCGACCCAGGAACGGAAGCCGTCCCCTGGAGCATACTGGGCCACCAAGTCGGCGCGTCCCCCATGGCAGCGTGCGAAGTAGGTTAGCTCCTCGCCTTGCAAGGTCCGTTCGGACCGTTCCACCTCGTCCGGCCGCCCAGCGTGCGCCGCAACTTCGCGGAGGAGTTCCCAGCGGGCCCGATCGGATCCGTCGAGGGCAACCGCTCGCTGAGTGAGGCGCAGCGCAACGTGCGGATCGAGCGCCGCGGCTGCCTCGCGGAGAAGCGCCTCTCCATCCGGTGGTTCGGAGCGGACGAACTCCCCGTTGACCCAGCCATGGAGGTCACC
>CANLGQ010000172.1 GCA_947490265.1 Pseudomonadota bacterium
GGAGAGTCGAGCGCGCGCGCTGTCCAAGTGGCTGATGGCCCAGCCGCAGGTTGCCGACCTGTTCGTAGACGACGACGATCTCGCCGCGCTGCTCGACCAATGGTGATTCTTGGCTGATCTCGACGGATTGTTCGAGTTTGACCCGGCGTCCTTGGCCAAGGTCGATCGCCTGGGCCAGAGCGGAGTGCCTTGCTGGCCCAACGGCCTGCTCGTCACGCATCTGTCCACCGAACTGCACGCAGCGTTCGTCCATCATCGAGACGACGCCGGCATGGCCGCCGCGGCCGAGGGGTTCGGGCAGGTGGCGGTGGGCGGCCGCCTCATGTTCCGCAATCACATGGGAAAGGCGATGTTCCTTCGCCTGCAGGATCGCGGCGAAGCGACGGTCGACGACGTCGACCGAGACGGAAAGGGCGTTCGTCGTGGTGGCGCCATTCAGGTCTACGTGCGGCGCGAGGACATCGGCGAGACCGCGTTCGAGTCGATCAAGCAACTCGACATCGGCGACTTTGTCTGGGCTGCGGGGACGATGATGCGTACCCGCACTGGCGAGTTGTCGGTGCATGCACGGGAGGTGCGGCTCGCGGCGAAGTGCCTCCTGCCGTTCCCCGACCGCTGGAACTCGGTCAGCGACATCCAGGTGCGATCGCGACAGCGCTACATCGATCTCTTCATGAACGAGGAGACCCGCGCGACTTTCCGGGCTCGCTCGCGAATCGTTCGATACATCCGTAATTTCTTCGAGGCCCGCGATTACCTCGAAGTCGAGACGCCGATGATGCAACCGATCCCTGGGGGAGCGGCGGCGCGCCCGTTCGTCACGCATCACAACGCGCTCGACATGGACCTCTTCCTTCGGGTCGCCCCCGAGCTTTACCTGAAGCGGCTGGTCGTCGGTGGCCTGGAACGGGTGTTCGAGATCAACCGAAACTTCCGCAACGAAGGGGTGAGTGTCAAACACAACCCCGAATTCACCATGCTCGAATTCTACCAGGCCTGGGCGAGCATGGAGGACCTCGTCGGGCTGACGGAAGAGTTGCTCTCCGCCCTGGTCTCGAGCGTGGCCGGTCGGTCGACGCTGCAGTTCGGGGAGCTGGAACTCGACTTCTCAGCTCCGTTCGCGCGACTGGACATGGACGAGGCCATCGCGAGGGCCACCGGGCTCACGCTCACTGAACTCGGCGACCCTGAGGCGATGGCGGCATTCTGGGCGACCCGCTTTCCGACCGAACCCCGGATGCCAACGCATCGGGGAGGCTGGTGGGAGCGGCTCTTCGAGAGATACGTCGAACCGAACCTGATCAATCCGACGTTCATCACCGGCTTTCCGCCCGAGATCTCGCCGCTTGCCCGTCGCTCCGACGCGCGTCCGGATCGGTGCGAGCGGTTCGAGCTCTACTGTGCACGATGGGAGCTTGCAAATGGATTTTCCGAGCTGAACGACCCGATCGACCAGGCCGAGCGCTTCGCCGCTCAGGTTCGGGCACGCGAAGCCGGGGACGATGAGTCCATGTACTTCGACGCCGACTACGTCCGAGCGCTGTCCTACGGCATGCCGCCCACCGCGGGGGAGGGGATCGGGATCGACCGCTTGGTGATGTTGATCACGGGTCGCACCTCGATTCGCGAGGTGATCCTGTTTCCCACGTTGCGGCCGGTCGCACCGACGCCCTCCGAACCCGATCCCGGCCCGCGATGAGCACGGGGGTCGATTTCTCCAAGCTCCCACCCGTCCAACTCGGGAGCTCCCTTGCGGCGGAGTGGTGGATCGCCTGGGGTCACCTGCGCTCGAAAAAGTCGGAGCTGTTCCTCAATCTCGTGACCTTGTTCTCCATCTTGGGCGTGACGGCCGGGGTCGCTCTCCTGAATTGCGTCGTCGCGGTCATGACCGGCTTCGAGATCGACCTCCGGGACAAGATCCTCGGTGCCAACAGCCACATCGTCATCTTCCGTCAGAACGGGCCGATGGCGGACTACCGGGAGGCGCTCGAGCGCGTCGATGCGGTCGAGGGCGTCGTCGCGGCCGCCCCGTTTGTGTACACCGAGATGATGATCCGCTCGCCCTGGGCCTCCTCGGGCGTCGTGGTGAAGGGAGTGGACCTCGAGCGCACCGGGCGGGTGACGCAGGTTCTGACCGATCTCACGCACGGGTACTTGGAGGAGCGCTCGGCGAAGCTGGAGTCGCCCGAAGCGCGAGCCGTCGCCTTCGCGAGGATGGCCAGGCCGTTGCCTGGGCTCGACATCACCGGCGACCCCGACCCGGAGGCTCCGGTGCTCCCGGGGATCCTGCTCGGCAAGGACCTCGGTGAACAGCTCGGGGTCAAGGTCGGCGACACAGTCCAGTTGATCAACCCCCTCGGGGGGCCCCCGGGACCCATGGGGATGCCGACGCCGTCGGTCCGAAACTTCCGCGTGGGCGGGGTGTTTTCCTCCGGGATGTATGAGTACGACACCAAGTGGGCCTACGTCACCAACGGGGAGGCCCAGGCGCTCCTCGCCGGCGGCGACGTCGTGACCGCGATCGAGGTGCGCGCAGCCGACATCGACGACGTGGAGAACATCGGAAACGCGATCGAAGGCTCGCTGGGTCCGATGTTTTTCACGAAGCACTGGAAGGAGCTCAACGAGAAGCTCCTTCGAGCGCTCACGCTCGAGAAGTGGGTGATGAGCCTCCTCCTCAACATGATCACGGTGAACGCGGGTTTACTCATCGTGACGACCCTGTTCATGTTGGTCTTGACCAAGGGGAGGGAGATCGCGATTTTGAAGGCGATGGGCGCGACCGATCGGGCCATCCTCCGCATCTTTGTCATGGAGGGGTCGGTGATCGGGGTGGTCGGCACAGGTGCCGGCACGGCACTTGGCCTCCTCGGATGCTGGATCCTCGATCGCTACGAATATCCGCTCGAGACCGACGTGTATCTGATGTCGACGTTGCCGGTGGTGGTGCAGCCCTGCGCCGTCGTCACGATCGCGGTCACCGCGCTGTCGATCTCGTTTGTGAGCACGCTCTACCCGGCCTGGCGCGCGGCGACGCTCGATCCGGTCGAGGCCTTGCGGTACGAATGAGCGGGGTTGCTGTCCAAGTCCGCGGCCTGAGTCGAGCGCACCGAAAGGTCGGTCGCGTCATCGAGGTGCTGCGCGCGGTCGACCTCGATCTTGCCCCGGGAGATCGGCTCGCGGTCGTGGGTCCGTCGGGATCCGGCAAATCCACCTTGCTTCACATGATCGGCCTCCTCGATCGCCCGACCTCCGGCGAGATTGTGCTCGACGGGCGACCGGTCTCCAAGATGGGCGCCGCGGAGCGGGCCCAGGTGCGCAACCGGACGGTCGGGTTCGTGTTCCAGGCGCATCTCCTCCTTCCCGAGCACTCGGCCCTCGGCAACGTGGCGATGCCGGTGCTACTCGCCGGGGGATCGCACTCGGTCGCGAACGCTCGGGCCGAGGCGCTGTTGCGGGCAGTCGGACTCGGCGACCGATTGCATCACCGTCCCGGCGAACTCTCGGGAGGGGAACAGCAAAGGGTAGCTCTGGCCCGCGCACTGGTTATGGGGCCGGGGCTCGTGCTGGCCGATGAACCGACTGGGAACCTCGATCCAGGCACTGCGGGCGGAGTGTTCGACCTGATGGTGCAGCTCAACGTGCAGCTCGGGAGCACCCTGGTGGTGGTCACCCATTCCCGCGAGCTGGCTGACCGCTTCCCTCGCCGCCTCTTGTTGGCAGATGGCCGCTTGCGCGAGCTCGACGCCCCGTGATCGCTTGGCTGGTCGCTGGCTGGATCGGTGCTGCGCGTGCCCAGGCGCCGCCGGAGCCGAGTGGCGCTCCCGCCGAGCCGCCGGGGTCTCCTCCGGTGGAACCGGTCGCCCCGCAGGCGGCCTTTCCGGAGTTGGTCGAGACGGCCGCAACCGCCTGGGTGCCGCTCGCCAAGCCGGTGATCGTCGACAAGATCCTGGTCAGTGGCACGCGCCGAATCGAGAAGGCGGCGGTGATCGCCGCGATAGGGGTGCACGAAGGGGATCTCCTCACCGCGGAGAAGGCCCGTCGCGATCTGCGGGCGATCCATCAGACCGGCTTCTTTCGGGATGTTCGGATCGAGGCGGAGACCACCACTGAGGGCCATGCGATCGTCACGCTGGTGGTCGTGGAGAAGCCAGCCGTCCGCGACGTGAAGATCGAGGGAAACAAGAAGGTCGACGAGGACGACATCCGAGAGGTGCTCGACGTCAAGAGCTTCAGCGTCCTCAACCAAGCCGAAGTGGACCGGAATCTCCAGGAGATCCGCGAACTCTACATCGAGAAAGGGTACTACCTCGTCGAGGTTGCGGTCGAGAAGACCGACGTGGGGGATGACCAGGTCGACGTCACCTTCCGGATCAAGGAGAACCGCAAGGTCATCGTGCAGGATGTGTCGTTCACGGGGAACGATCACCTGGCGGACGGCAAAATCCAGAAATTCCTCGCGATCAAGGAGGGTGGCCCTGTCCCGTGGCTCACGAGCTCGGGCACGTTCAAGCAGTCCGAGCTGGAGAGCGACCAGCAGCGCGTGAGCCTGGTCTTCCTCGAGGAGGGCTACGTCGAGGTGCAGGTCGACCCGCCGAAGGTCTACCTCTCGCCGGATAAGAGGTTCATCTACATCAATTACCACATCACCGAGGGCGACCAGTTCCAGGTCGGTGCGATCGGGGTGGATGGCGAGTTCGTGCCTGAGGAGGGGTTGACCGCTGAGGCGTTGACCCAGGTGATGAACGGGCGCCCGGTCGTCGAGGTGCAAGACGAGCAGTGGCGCGTTGCGACCGGTCGACGCACCCCGCTGTTTGCCGGCGTCGAGAACCGGGGACCTCGGCTCGAGACCGGCGAGACCTTCAAGTACAGCACGGTTCAGGCGGTGCTGCAGAATCTGACGTCGCTGTACGAGGATCAGGGCTACGCGTTTGCGAACGTGGTCCCGGATACGCGTACGCACAGCGACACCAAGACCGTTGATGTGACCTTCGTGGCGGAACACGGCGACAAGTACCGAATCGGGCGGATCAACGTCACCGGCAACGACCCGACCTTCGACAAGGTCGTTCGGCGGGAGTTGCAGATCAGCGAGGGCGACCTGTACCGGGGGTCGCTCATCCAGGCCTCGCGCGTAAACCTCCAGCGACTCGGTTTCTTCGATGAGGTCGACGTCAGCAATCCGCGAGGGGAGGAGGATGGCACGCTCGACTTCAACGTCGGGGTGAGCGAGCAGCCGACCGGCAGCTTTAGCCTGGGGATGGGGTACAGCAATCTCGAGAATTTCACCGTCACTGCCAACGTCTCGAAGAACAACTTCCTCGGGCTCGGCTATCAGATGTCGGCGGCCATCAACTGGTCGGGGCTCCGTCAGCAGGGCAACGTTTCGCTGGTCGATCCATATTTCCTAGACTCGAACTGGTTTTTTCAGTTCGATCTATATTCGGTGGATCGCCAGTACCAGCTCAACGAGTACCAGCGCGGCGGCTCCACCAGCATCGGTCGCTACGTCGACCTCCGCCGGAAGGACATTCGGATCAACCTGGATTACACCTTCGAAGACGTCGGGCTGACGAACATCGACCCGTACCGCCGACTTCTACTCGGCGGCGACCTCTACCGGAACGGCCTCACCTCGAGCCTCGGTACCTCGATCGTGATGGACAAGCGGAACAATCGGCTGTTCCCTACGCAGGGTTTCTACACCTCCGCCGCGACCTCCCTCGCAGGGGGCGTGCGGATCAACGACACCGACGTGCTGTCGATCTTCGGTGGCGAGTTCAACCAGGTCGAGACGACCTACAACTTCCGGCTCTACCAGCCGCTGGTTCCCCGAACCGATCACCTCGTACTGCGGTTCAACACGACCATCGGCGCGCTGTTCTCCACCGATGGGCAGCCGATCGCCTACATCCACCGTTACCGCGCAGGCGGGATCAACAGCGTTCGCGGCTTCAACTGGTACAGCCTCGGTCCCGTGATCCGCGCGCCGGCCAGCGACGACCCGGTGCACGCCGATGAGGACCTGATTGTCGGCGGCACTCAGACCTGGATCAACAACCTGGAAATCCAGACGCCGATCGTTCGCGGGGCTGGGATCAGCGGGGTGGTGTTCTTCGACGCCGGGAACGCGTTCGGCGATCCCTGGGGCAAGGGCAATCTCGAGCCCTTCGGCTTGCGCACGGCGCTCGGCGCCGGCATCCGCTGGCAGTCGCCCATCGGGCCCCTCCGGTTCGAGTACGGCGTCCCCCTCAAGCCGCGCGAGAACGAGCGGAAGAGCGTGTTTGACTTCTCCATCGGGTCGTTCTTCTAGCGGTGTGCGATACACTGTGGCGGGGATGACCGGATGACCCGCTTGTGTGGATGGGTGTCCACGGCCGTTTTTCTTCTTTCGCTCTCGATGGGCTCGGTGGCAAGCGCGGCGTGTACCAACTACGCCTCGGAGCCCAAGAGACTGGTCGACCTGGAATCGGCGGCTTCCAAAGGCGCTCTCGATGACGTCGCGGTCGCGTGCTTGGAGACCGCCTATGCGGCCAGCAGGGAGCAGGTGACGAAGGGAAAGATCTCCAGGGTTCTCCTCGTGAATGCCTACGCGACCGACACCGCGCAGTGGGCCCTCCTGGTGCGGCGCCACCTCGACGAAGTGGACCAATCCGACCCAGATGTCTCGTATCTCTACGCGTTTTACCTGTATAATCACGGAACCCCGCCCGCCGACGTCATCCATTGGTCGGATGTCGGCCTCGAGCGCCGGCAGGTATGGACTGGCGCCGTGCACGTGTCGCGGGTCACCGGTCTGCTGCGGTTGCGAACGCTCGCAGCGATGACGGAGTGGAAGGCGCTGTCCCTGCGCGCTACCGACGAGGCGGCGGTCCGGCCGCTCGCCGAGGAAGCCCGGGTCAAAACCAAGACCTTCGCCCGCGAGTGGTTGGACTTCGCACGGGAGGCGGGTCGGGACACCCAACAGCCTACCGAGATCTGTCTGTCCGCCGCGAGCGCCGAGGCGTGTGGGCTCGGGGAGCCGTGACCTTCGTCACGCGGCGCACTGTCCTCGCCGGAGTCGTCGGAACCGGCGTGATGGGCGCCGTGGCGGGAACCACTCTCGCCACCCTCCCAACCGTGGTCCCCGCCGATCTCCCTACGCTTCGCGTGTTCGACCCGCGCGCTGCCGCGATTCTCGCCGCCGTTGCCTCCACACTCTGCCCGGGCGGCGATGGCCTGCCCGACGCGTCGGCGGTGGACGTGACGGGGAAGGTGGACCGCTTGCTCGCCTCGATGCATCCCGCCGTGGTGGACGAACTGTCCGTCTTGCTTCGCCTCCTCGACAGCGCTCTGTTTGGGCTCCTCCTGGACGGTCGGGCTCGACCGTTCACCGCCTGTGATGTCGCCGCTCGTGCGGCAGGGCTCGAGCGTTGGCGGACCAGTCGGATTCCGCAGCGCCGCACCGGCTACCGCGCGTTGCATGGCCTGATTGCCGCGGCGTATTGGAGCGATCCTCGGACCTACTCGACGACTGGGTACCCTGGCTCCCCGTTTGCGCAGGGTGGGCAGCCGTGAAGCCGGAAGCCCACTTCCAGGCCTAGCCGCCCGCGCTCGGCTTCGCCGGCGACCCGGCGGACCGCTCGTCGCTCAGTGATGGGTCGCGTCGAGCGACGTGACGTGTACATCCCAGGGGTGCGGCTGAAGATGCGGGTCGGAGACCACCAGGGCCGGGACGCGCGCCAGGAACTGGGTGACCACCGTGAGGATGAGCCCGAGGCAGCCGATCCAGATGCCGACGTTCACGATCAGGAAGTTCGCGGTGGGGAAGGTGTCGCCCAGGTGAACCTGGGGCAGGACCATGAGCGACCGCTCGAGGAAAATGCCCGTCAGGATGAGGGTGGCGACGCCGACCAGGGGCCAGCGCATCTTCTTGACGCCGCGGGACAGCAGGATCGTGAACGGGGCCAGGAAGCACGTGATCGCGACCAGTTGGGCCAGCCAGGACCACTGGGGTAGCGCCATACGAACGAGCAGGAAGTCGGTTTCCTCCGGCATGTTCGTGTACCAGATCGGGAGGATCTGGGCGAAGGTGGTGTAGGCCCAGAACATGCACGCGGCGAGCATCATCTTGCCGATGTCGTGCGTGTGGTTCGGGCGGACCAGACCTTGTAGGCCGAGCCAGTCGCGGTTGATCATCGTGAGGGCCGCAAGCGCCGCCACCGAGATCCAGAAGCCCGACACGGTCTGCCAAGCGGGGAACATGTTCGAGGCCCACATCGGGGCGAGCGACATGATCAGGTCCATCTGCATGACCGTGAACACGGCAGCGAAGGAGATGATGATGACGGGGGCCAGCCTGCTCTGGGTCCGCTGACCGCGCTCGACGGCCTTGGCCAGATCCGTCTCGCCGCCGATGAAAAAGCCCCACCAAGCGGGGGCTTTGTCGCCGAGGCGCTGACGCGCCATCAGCAGATCGGGCCCCAGGGAGGCGCGGATGTAGAGAAAGTCGATGAGCATCAACCAGAGGAAGCCGCCGATCAGGCGCGCGGAGAGGAAACCCTTGGTGAGCCAGATCGGCTTGCTCGCCACCGCTTCGGGCGAGTGGGGGGCAA
>CANLGQ010000173.1 GCA_947490265.1 Pseudomonadota bacterium
CTCCCCGAACCCGCACGAGCCCTCTCTCGACCCTCGGCTCCCCGCGACGCGGGCCGCCGCACCCAGACCATCCACCGCACGATCCGATCGGGAACCGTCGTCCAATTCGATGGCGACCTCTTCATCTTCGGCGACGTAAACCCAGGCGCCGAGGTGGTGGCGAGCGGCAGCATCACCGTGCTCGGCATGCTCAAGGGCCTGGCCCACGCGGGCGCAGCCGGCGACGACGCGGCCGTCATTTTTGCCCTCCACCTCCGTCCGACCCAGCTCCGCATCGGGCGTCGGATCGCGCTGTCCCCCGCCGAGGCCGAACACAGCCCCGGCCCCGAAGTCGCCCTCGTCTCCGCCGATCAGATCGTCATCGAGCCCTACCGCGGCAAGGTGCGGTCCCTCTAATCCCGCTGTTCCCCCAGGAGTTCCCCATGGCAGAGTGCATCGTCATCACCTCCGGAAAGGGCGGCGTCGGGAAGACCACGACGTCGGCCAACCTCGCAACCGGTCTCGCCCTCAGCGGGAAGAAAGTCGTAGCGATTGACGCCGATATCGGCCTGCGAAACCTCGACGTGATCCTCGGACTCGAGAACCGAATCGTGTACGACCTCGTCCAGGTGATCGAGGGAGAGTGTCGGCTGAAGCAGGCTCTCATCCGCGACAAGCGGGTCGAGGGGCTGTCGCTCCTCCCGGCCGCCCAAACCCGCGACAAGTCCTCCGTGCGTCCCGAGGACATGAAGAAGCTAGTCAACGACCTCAAGGAACTCGGAACCGACTACATCATCATCGATTGCCCGGCGGGTATCGAGCAGGGCTTCAAGAACTCGATCGCCGGAGCCGACCGCGCGATCATCGTCACCACGCCGGAGGTGAGCGCGATCCGCGACGCCGATCGGATCATCGGACTCGTGGAGGCACACGAGTTGCCCGAGCCGAAGCTCATCCTCAATCGGTACCGTCCGGGGCTCGTCGCCCGAGGCGACATGATGAACCGCGAGGACATCCTCGAGATCCTGGCCATTCCTCTGATGGGGATCATCCCGGATCACGAGGAGATCGTGATCAGCGCAAACCGCGGCAGCCCCGTTGTCTTCGACGAACTCTCGGTAGTCGGAGCCGCGTACCGGCGGATCGTGCGGCGGGTGCTAGGAGAGGAGGTCGAGATACCCAGCTTCGACGTACAAGACGACGGCGTCTGGGCTTCGTTCAAGCGGTGGATGGGCCTCACGGCCGCACGGGAGGTGGTGTGATGATGACCAGCCTGATCAGCCGAATCCAGTCCGTCCTCGGTGAACCCCGCCGCGGATCGAGCAAAGACGAAGCCAAGCAGCGACTCAAGCTCCTCCTGATTCACGACCAGGTCGACCTGAGTCCCGCCCAGCTGCAGGCGATGAAGGCCGAACTGCTGGACGTGATCGCCCGGTATGTGGAGATCGACCGCGAGGCCATGGAGATCCGCCTGTCGAAGGAAGGCGGCCAGGTGGCCCTGGTCTCCACGATGCCGGTGCGCCGCGTCACGAGCCGGGCGGCTGCAGCGGCGAGCTGAGTCTGGGCCCTACCCGGTACCCGCCCGGCGGCGTACAATAGGCGTATGCAATCCGTTTCGCTCAGCCTCTCCGAAGAGCTATTCCGCCAAGTGCGAGCGGCGGCGGATGCAGAGGGGCAAGACGTGACGGAGTGGATCGCCGGGGCCATGCTCGAGGCCTTGCACCGAAGGAGCCTCGCCCCCGTGCGAACCGAATTTGCGACCGAGGAGGCGTTGACCGTGCGACGCACCGACGGGTTGTAGCCCGTGAATCTGGTCGCCTCCCCTTACCATCTCGCGCTCGACCCGTACGCCAGTGCCGAGGGCAAGCCCATGCCGCCGCTCGGACCGGCCACCCTCGCTGCCCGGATCCGGCGCGCCGGGCATCCGGTTGCCCTGTGGGATGCAACCTTCCAAGCAGGCCCCTCGACGTTCCGCCAGTGTCTCGAGGGCGTTCGGCCGAGTCGGGTGCTGCTGTTCGCCGACCACCATGCGATCCCGGCAAAGATGTGCCTCGAAGCACAGACCCGCGCGGCAACCGAGATGGTTCGCCTGGCGCGGGCCGCCGGGGCCGAGGTGGCCGTCGCCGGACCCGACGCCAGCGACCGACCGGCTGTCTACCGCGACGCGGGCGCGCACGCCGTCCTTCGCGGCGAGGTGGACCTTCCGGCCACTCGCTGGGCAGCGGGGGAATCGCTCACCTCCCTGCCCGGCACCGGAGCCGAGCCGGCACCGGCGATGGATCTGGACGACCTCCCGGCCCCCGCTTGGGACCTGGTGGATCTGAGGGAGTACGCGCGGCGCTGGCGCGCTCGCCACGGGGCGTGGGAAGCCCCGGTCAGCGCTGCCCGCGGGTGCCCCTATCGCTGTAACTGGTGTGCGAAGCCGATCTGGGGGCGTACCCTCAAGCTGCGCCAGCCTGGCGCGGTCGTCGCCGAGGCCCGCGATCTGGCGGCACGAGGGGCGGATCGCATCTGGTTCACCGACGACATCTTTGCCCTGAAACCCAGCTGGTTGCGAAAGTTTCGAGAGGCAGTCGAGCGGGCGGGGGGGATCCCGCCCTACCGCTGCCTGGCCCGGGCCGACCTGCTGAGGGAGCCTGCCTATGCCGACGACCTCGCCGCAACCGGATGTCGGGAGGTGTGGATCGGCGCCGAGTCGGGTTCGGATTCGGTGCTCGAACGCATGGACAAGGACAGCACCGTGGAGGACATTCGGGAGTCCACCCGCCGCGCGCACGAGCGCGGGATCCGGATCGGTTGGTTCCTCCAGCTGGGTTACCCGGGGGAGACCCTCGACGACGTGCGGGCGACCCGCAATCTGGCGCGGGCGATGGCCCCCGACGAGCTCGGGATCTCGGTCAGTTACCCCTTGCCGGGAACGCCCTTTCACGAGAGGGTAAAGGCCCAACTCAAGGAGACGAACTGGCAGACCGCGATGGACAACCGACTCCTGTTCGATGCGCCGCACAGTCAGCGGTTCTACGACCATAGCCGCGAGGTGATTCGTCGAGAGCACGCGGTGATTCAAGCGCTCGCCTCTGCGGGTCGCATCGCGCGGGGACGAGCCGCGCTCGCCGACCTTCGCCGACTCCTCGCGGCGCCGAAGCACCTCGCGCGCCTCCCCTGGGAGCACCTGCAGATGGCGCTGGCCGCGACGTGAGGTCAGGCCATCCCGGGCCCGCGACGCGGGCGATCGCGATCGCCGGAATCGTCCCGGCGGTCCTGTTCGTTCCCGGTCACGCCCTGGCGACGGGCGGCCTGCCCGGACTCGCCGGCGGCGTGCTCGTGGGCGCCCTCGCTGGCGTCCCCGCCGCCCGCGCAGAGTGGAGGTCCGGTCCGCTTCCCCCCGGGGTCTCTGCCCGGCTCGTCGAGGTCACCGGGGGATTGGTGGTCGGCGCCACGTTGGGCCCTCTCGCCACGACCCCCGGGAAACTCCTCGCGGTTGTCGCCGCATTGGGCGCCGTGGGTGCGGCGGTGTCGCGGTGGGGAGTGAGCGCCCAGCGAGCTCTCCTGGCGCTCGCAGCCGGGGGGCTGGCCCTCGCGCTCGGTTCGAGCGCCGCTCCGGTGGGACCGTGGACGCTTCTCGAGCCGCGCTGGGAGGCGGCGCGTCAGGGCGCCGGGATCGGGCTGGTGCTCGGCGCCTTGCTCGCTGCGGTGGGCTTCGGTGCGTGGTGCGGCACCCCCTGGATCCCAGGCGTCGCAGGACGACGCCCCTTTGCCGCGGTCGGCATCGCGGCGCTCGCTGGGCTGGTGGCGCTGGTGGAGGTGGCGTGGCGTGCAGAGGCCGCGGCGGAAGCACCCGTGGCGCCGTCGTCCGCCGGGGCCCTCGCTGCGACCCTGCTCGCGTTGTCGGCAGGGGGGGCCATCGCGGGCCGAGCAGGCGGTTGGTCTCGGCGCGTACTCGGAATGGCGATCGCAACGGCCTGGTTCGCGGGGCCAGCTCGCGGCATCGGTCCATGGTTTTGGTGTGTCCTGTTGCCGGTCGCCATCGCCAGCCCCCTGGCGATGCGGCCCGGCCCCGGGCGCTGGCTGGCCGGGGCAACCGGCCTCGGGATCGCCCTGTGTTGGCCCGGGATCCCCGCCACGCCTGGCGACGCCGCCATCGCTGCGCTGACCGGAGTCGCAGGCTTCTGGGTGGTCGCCACCGGGCGGCTCCTCGACCGGCGTGTCGCGTGATTCTTGCTTTACTCACTGGACTCTCAGCAGCGACCGTCTCGCTCGAGACCGAGGCGAGCGTGGAAGTCGAGACGGTGGTGGTCGTCACGCGTGCCGACGGGGCACCCATGGGGGGCGCGACGGTCCGGGTCTATTACCGACCGGATCTGGTGGGCCAACGCGAGCAAGCGATCGGGATCACCGACGCCCGCGGTCGAATCGCCTGGACGCCGACTCACTCCGGGATCGCTCGGATCCAGGCCGCGGACCAGGCCCGGTCGTTGCGTGTCGCACCCCGCGGAGCACCGGAAGGAACCCTGGGCCTCTTGATCACCGTCGCAGCGATGTCGCTGCTCTTGGCCGGTTATGGGGCTTGGCGACCGAGAGCACGCTGACGATGCGGATTGCCCACGCCACCGACATTCACTGGTTCGTACCCCCGAAGCTGCTCGACCTCCGCTCGTTCAAGCGAACCCTCGGCACCGCGAACCTGTATCTGCGCGGCCGCCGGCACCACTTCCCCGAGGTGGTCCAGGCGCGCGTCGTCGAGTTCCTCCGCGCCCTGTCACCGGATCTCGTCTGTCTCACGGGAGACCTCACTTCCACCGCGCTCCCGGCCGAGTTCGCCAAGGCGCGGGCGGCCCTCGAGCCACTCCTCTCGACCATCCCGACCTTCATCATCCCCGGAAACCACGACGTTTACACCGTGGGCGCCCAACGCGAGGCCCGCGTCCAGGCCTGGTTCGGCGACTGGATGTTCCTCGGCGAAGGGGGGATCGGAATGGCCGACTTCGGGACCACCACCGTTCTTGGCCTCGACCCCAACCGTCCCACCCGGATCAGCGCGTCGGGGGTGCTCCCGCAGGGCCAATTACAGGCGCTCGAGGCAGCACTCCGGCGACCCGATCTCGCAGAGCGGACCGTCGTGCTCGCAATCCACTACCCGCTCTTCGACCGGATGGGCCGCCTGTACGACAACTGGGAGCACGGGCTCCAGAACGTGAACGACCTCGTTGCCATCCTCTCCGCGGCGCCGCGGCGACCGGACTTGATCCTCCACGGGCACGAGCACCGCGGCTATCGCTCCGAACTCCAACTCGCCGATGGGGTCCGGATCCCGGTCTTCAATTCCGGCTCCTCCGGGTACGCCAACCCGGCCAAAGATCGTGGCGCAGCGGTAAATCTGTATCGGGTCGAGGTCGGGAAACCCGTCGAGGTGGAGCGCTACCTCCACGGACCCGACGGCTTCGCGCCAGAGCCAGGTGGAGCCTACGCCACCGGCCGCTGAGGTAGCCTGTAGACCGGAGGGACGATGCACGATCGGGTGATCCGCGGCGGGACCGTGGTAGACGGAACGGGTTCGCCCCGTTTCGAAGCCGATGTCGCCATCTCGGGCGGGCGAATTACCGCGGTCGGCACCGTTGGGCCCGGGCGGGAGGAGATCGACGCGCGCGGCCTCCTGGTGACCCCAGGTTGGGTGGACATCCACACGCACTACGACGGGCAGGTCACCTGGGACCCCTGGCTCACGCCGTCGGGGTGGCACGGCGTCACGACGGTCGTGATGGGCAACTGCGGCGTGGGCTTCGCCCCGGTGCGACGCAACGACCGCGACTGGCTCATCGCGACGATGGAAGGGGTCGAGGACATCCCAGGGTCGGCCCTTCACGAAGGGATCCGCTGGAAGTGGGAGACCTTCCCCGAGTATCTGGACGCCATCGATACGCCGCACGCCCTCGACTTCGCAGCGCAGATCCCGCACGCCGCGGTTCGGGGGTTCGTCCTGGGGCCGGCCGAGGCCGAGTCAGGTCAGGCGTCCGAGGCCCAGATCGCGGAAATGCGTGCAATCGTGGCCGACGCCTTGCGCGCCGGCGCGCTCGGCTTCACCACCAGCCGAACCTCGCTCCACAAGACGGCGGCTGGCGTGTTGATGGCCGGGACGAACGCCGCGATCGACGAACTGCGCGGCATCGGGCTGGCCCTCGCCGACACCGGGTTGGGCGTCATCGAGCTCGCAGACGAGCACCTGCGGGTACCCGAGGACCTCGCCTGGATGGAGGAGTTGGCGAAGTCGACCGGCCGACCCGTGATCTTCAACCTCTCCCAGACCGATTTTGCCCCCGATCTGTGGCGAGCCGGGCTGGCCGGGGTCGAGGCGGCGGGGCGGCGCGGCGTGCCACTCTT
The DNA here is from genome assembly GCA_947490265.1 of Pseudomonadota bacterium. GTDB lineage: Bacteria > Myxococcota_A > UBA796 > UBA796 > CANLGQ01. Next base: position 6,358 of record CANLGQ010000173.1, read on the forward strand.
CGCGCAGGTCGCCGGTCGGGCGATCGGTCTATGGCTCGGCCTGCAGCTCACCGCGCATCCGTTCGCGCTTCACCCGACATGGACCGCGCTCGACGGCCTGTCCTGGGAGGAAAAACGAGCACGGCTCGCAGATCCTGAATTTCGGAGGGCCCTCCTGGCCGACCAGCCCCGCCGCGACGCCGATTGGTTCCAGGCCTGGCTGGTGCAGTCGTGGGACAAGATGTTCGTGTTTGCCTCGCCCGCCGACTACGAACCCGACCCGGCAGCCAGCATCGGGGCCCTGGCCCGCGCGTCGGGCCAGTCGCCCGCCGAGGTCGCGCTCGACCGGCTGATCGACGGCGGGCTGCTGTATTTCCCCCTTTTCAACTACAGCAACGGCAACCTGGAGCTGTTGCGCGAGCTGCACGGATCCCCGCGAACCCTGCTCGGGCTCTCCGATGGCGGCGCCCACTGCGGCGCGATCTGCGACGGCGGCGTTCCCACGTTCCTCCTCACCCACTGGGTCCGGGACCGAACGAGAGGGCCGGTGTTCCCTCTCGAATGGGCGGTGTCTCGCCAGACCCGGGAGACGGCAGCGTTCTATGGCCTGCACGACCGCGGCGTGATCGCTCCCGGCTACCGAGCCGATCTCAACGTGATCGACTTCGACGCGCTCGCGCTCGAGCCGCCGACCGTCGCGTTCGATCTCCCGGCCGGTGGCCGCCGCCTCATCCAACGCGCGCGCGGATACCGTGCGACCTTGTGTGCAGGCGAAGTCACCTTTCGTGACGGGGAGCCAACGGGCGCCCTCCCCGGACGGCTGGTCCGCGGCGCGCGGCCCCTCAGCGGACCGGGGTGACCCGGGTTCCCAGGCCTGGCGAGGTGCTCGAACGCCGGAAATGGGCCTCCCACTCGTCCCGCTCACCAGCCGGCCGGGACGGCAACGCGAGCGCGCCGGTGAGGCGAGGCGACGGGGCAACCGCCAATTGCCCGGTATGCATTTCGATGCGGCGACTCAACGCCACAGCTCGGTCGTCGGGAAAGCCCGGAAAGGAGGCCAGCGCTCTCGACGCCAGCTCGAGGAACGTCGCGAGGGGAGCCTCTTTGGGAAGGAGGATCTTCCTGTCGTAGTCGACGCCGAGAGCCATGCTGAGGAAGCCCGACAACCCGGGCCTCGGACCGAAGGGGCGGACGGCGCTGTTCCCTCGGATCTCCCAGCCATCCGAGGCGAGCGCCGCCTCGAGCGCCGCTCGGCTCGGCACGGGAAGCCGCTCCCGGACCAGCCAATGGCTGCCCTGCGCGGTCTGAAGGTCGGCCCGAAGCGCCCCCAGCACGTCGTGGAGGAGCTGGGCGGCGACCCCTTCGTTCGAGGCATCCGTCGGCTGGATCTCGAACGGAACCAAGGCGAACGCCAGCACATAGGCCTGACCCGCCGCGATCTCCTCGACCCGCGCACCGGGCAGCGCGGCGTGCAGGCATCGTCCGGTGTCGGTCTGCATCGCATACGGCACGCCACCGGTCAGGCCGGCCAGCAGGTCGGCGCGGGTAATCGCCAGCCGTCCACTCGCCGTTCTGGCCGCGCCCGGCCACGGGCCCGACAGGCGACCCAGGAGGTAGATCGGATCGTTTGCCCCTGGCGTATCCGGCAACTGCTCCATCGCGTCCACATCGAGCAGCCAGACCCCCTCGGCGGCGACGGTTCGGAGCGTGCCGCACGCGAGCTCGTGGCGGCGGACGGCAGCGCGGAGCCCCATCGGCAGCCGATCGAACGATCCATCGAACAGCTTCGGTTCCCCGCGCAGGTCCCGGATCACCGCAACGTCGCGGCCACCCAACCGGAAGGCGTCGAGCAGCGTGCCGTTCACGGTGTGCAACGTCGCCACGGCCTCCGGATCGGTGTGGGGAACGAAATACCTTGGAAACACGACCCCTCCCTCCCCCGCCTAACCGCCGCGCGCCCTCCACCGGGCCAGTCCGACGCCGAACAGCGCACGACCCGCCAGGAGGGCCAGGAGCCCGAATCCGGGTTGGAGAAGCACCCAATCCCCAACCCTGCCGAGGCACCACGCTGCGGGGATCCACCCCGTGAACGCGAACGGGACGACCGCCGTGGCGAGGAAGCGCAGCACCGGATGGAGCATCTCGGGCGGGTATCGGCCGGCGGCCGAGAGCTGCCACACAAGGCCGACCCCGCTGCCTCCGTGCCCGAGCCAAAACCCGGTCGA
>CANLGQ010000174.1 GCA_947490265.1 Pseudomonadota bacterium
GCGATCTCCGCATCGTTCACGGTATAGGAGGCATTCGCTTGAAGTTTCGGGGTGAGCGTGGACAAGGCCTGCCCGCGCAGGGTCTCGACGGCGACCCGGGATTCGCGGGCGAGGGCGAGCTCGCGGCTGTGGTGCAGCGCGGCCTCGATGGCCTCGTCGAGGGTCGCTGCGGACGCGGTCGCCGCCCAGAGCATGAAGACTCCCGGTTGTATCGGAATGATCTGGCATTCCGACCGGCTTTCGCCAATTCCTGACCCGCAGGTAACTTATCCGTCGCGGGCTGGCCAAGCGCCGTGCGTGCCGGAACGGACGAGACGGGCTCGGCGGCGCGCTTCAGGCCGATCGGGGATGCCGACAGCGCCGCGCCGGTCCCCCGGTCCCCTCACTCCGGGATCTTGAAGCCGGTGACGCGCTCCACCTGCCCTACCCGCGCGACCCCCGCGTCGCGGATCGGATCGAACTTTGCGAGCGCCGCGGACAGCGCGGTCCGGAGGGCCTCGTCGGCGGCCGGTCCGGCGACGATGGCATCGTTGGGCGTGCTGCCGGTGATCGCCAACACCTTCAGTCGCGACACCGGAATATTTCGCTCGTTCGCCGAGTTCATGTTGGCCAGGTACGTCGCTCCGACCTGGCAGGTGCCCGCGATGAGATCGCGAAGCACGGTCTCGTGGTTGTGGCTCACATGGACCGTGAGGTCCTTCTCGAGGTCGATGCCATTCGTTTTGGCGTACGCCACGGGCAGCTGCCATCCGGTCACCGAGTCTCGATCCGTCAGGCAGATCGTGGTGCCTTTAAGCTCCTCAAGGCGGCTCAGCTGCAGCTCGTTGGCGACGAGCAGGATGCCCTGGCTCTCGCTGCTTCCGTCGACGATCTTCCAGGCCAACACCCTCGAGCCGGGGGCCGCCGCAAGGGCGTGTTCGACCGCTCGACCAGGCAGGATGGCCACCGCCGCGGTCTCGGCGGCCAGCGCGTCGCCGGCTCCGGCATAGGACGGCGCGACGGTGGGCACGATGGGCCGGTCGAGTTCGCGTTCCAGGTAGCGGAGGATGGGCGCGTGTTCCGCGAGCAGGGTGTCCTGAGAGTGCACGGGGGCGAAGGTGAGGGCGAGCGGGGGACCGCTCGGTAGCTGCGACCACTGCCAGAGCCCGTAGCCGGCGAGCGCGGCCAGGCCGAGGACGCCCGCGCTGGCGACGGCCGCGATCCCCGCCCCCACGAGCACCGGGCCGAGCCAGGTGCGGGGGGGGCTCCCCCGCGTCACCGTTTGGGAACCCGACCCGAGCGTGTGGAGTCCAAACGCCGGGAAACTCCCGCTCGGCGGCCCTGCGCGGTTGATGGCCGCCTTGAGGTGGGCGTTTCGCTCGGCAAACATCGCTCCCAGCGACTGATCCAGGGCCACCCGGGCTGCGTCGGCATCGTCGTCGACCCCCGCCCCCGCCGCCTCCGCCTTCAGCGCAACCCGAAACGCCTCGGCGGTGGGCCAGCGCAGCGCGTGGTCGTTCGCCATCGCCCGCTCGATGACCTCCGCCACCCCCAGTGGCACATCCGGCCGCCGGTCGCGAATCGGCCGAAAGCGACCTTCGGTGATTCGTTTGATGGTCTCGATCTCGCTGTTCGCGGTGAACGGGCGATCCAGGGTGAGGAGTTCGTAGGCACACACCCCGAGGGCGAAGACATCGGTCCTGCGGTCGAGCACCTCCTGCCGTGCCTGTTCGGGCGAGAGGTAGCTGATCTTCCCGCGGAGCACCCCCGTACGGGTCATCCCCTCCGCCCCGGCGTCCTTGGCGATCCCGAAGTCCAGGAGCTTTACGTGGGCGCTGGCGTCGACCATCAGGTTGTGCGGAGTCAGGTCGCGGTGCACCAGACCGGCCGGCTCGCCGCTCGGCAGTCTCAATTCGTGCGCGGCGTGCGCCCCGGCACACGCCTGTGCGACGAGATGCACGACGAGCCCCACGGGGAGCGGCCCGGCACGCAGGCGACTCATCTTCACCAGCTCCTTCAGCGAAACACCCGGCACATACTCCATCGCGAAGTAGGGCTGCCCGCCGACGTCGCCGCGCTCCAGGATCTGCACGACGTTCGGGTGCGAGATCCGAGCGACGATCTGGGCTTCGCGTTGGAACATGACGACGAACTCTTCGTCCTCGGCGAGCGCGGGCAGCATGCGCTTGAGGACGACCAGCCGGTCGAGTCCATCGACCTCCCGCGCAAGGAACACTTCCGCCATACCGCCGATCGCGAGCCGATCGACTACCGCATAGCGGCCGATTCGGCCGGCATCGATCCCTGACGACGCCGTAGGCAGCGGTTCCCCCAGGTGCAGTCTACTCCAGGCCACCGGGGTCTGCGCGGCCGGCCACACGTCGATGGTGCACGGCCGAAAGCAGGGTGTAGTACGCCGGGTAGGCCAGCGAAGCCAGGGCGACGACGTGGGACCACGGTTCGCGGGGAAGCGCGGCCAGGACGGCGATCGTCGCTCCCCAGAGGTACCCGAGGGTGATCGTGAGTGGCTTCAGAAGCGATGCCCGCGTGGGATAAACATAGTGGATGGGCACGAACACGAGCACGGACAGCACCAACGCGGTGGCGATCACCACGCCAGGGCGAGCGGCGAGAACCCAGAGGTAAAAGACGACGATGTTCCAATAGGAGGGAAACCCGACGAACGAGTCTTCCGTCTTGGCCGCATCCTGGCAAAAACCGTATCCGGAGGCCATGACCGGGACGCACACGATCGCGGCGAGTGCCGGGGGCACGAGCCCCAACGCCACGACCGCGAGGGCCGGAAGGAACGCGAACGTCAGGAAGTCGATGATGTCATCGAGCTTTCGGCCGTCGAACTGCGGAAGCACCTGCTTCACCTTCACCGCCCGGGCGAGCACGCCATCGGTGGCGTCGACGAACACCGCAGCGGCATTGAGAAGGAAGAAGCGCTGTCCATCGCCCTCGACGAGGGCAGCGACCTGAGCCAGGGCGAGGGGGAGTCCGAGCGCCGTGTAGGCATGCACGCCCCACGCCGCCGTCCGAATCGCGCGCCCGGAGCGCACGCCGTTCACCGGTGCTCCGGCTGCGCCTTTCGCGACATGAGGCTTGCCAACACGTCCAACGGCGACTGTCCGTCGTACACCGCGACGAGCCCGGCGATGAGGGGCAGTTCGACCCCCTTGGAGAGCGCGAGGCCGTGCACGGCCCGGGCGAGCGACGCGGGGCCCTGATCCCGCTTCCCCGCAGCGAGATCGCGGCCTGCCGCCCACGCCGCCGAGGTGGTGGCGGTCGCGACGAGGTCGCCGACCCCGGCCAGCCCGAGCAAGGTGAGGGGATCCGCTCCGAATGCGCGAGCGAGTCGCGTTGCCTCCTCGAGCCCGCGCGTGAGGACCAGCGCGTGGAGACCGACGCCGGCACCTTGGAGCGAGAGCGCCATTCCGAGCGTCGCCTGCAGGACCGGAACGAGCGCCCCAGCCAATTGCACGCCGGCCAGGTCTGCGGACTCGTAGACCCGGTAGCGAGAGCTGTGCAGGGCGGCGGTGGTTAGCACGCGCACCTCCTCGAACGGACTGGCGACGACGCCGGCGCAGAGACCGCCGTTGAGGATCTCCTCCACTGGCGCCGCCCCAGCGAGCGCGCCGACGCGGAGCACCGGTGAGGCCTCGGTCACGACCTCGGTCAGCCAACGGCCACTTGCTGGCTCGATCCCGCGCCCGGCGACCACCACACGATTCCCCGGACCGGGCCGCGCGTCGCAGATGGCACGACGAACCTCGGCGGCGCTCGTGGCGACGAGGAGGAGGTCGCAGGTCGGCGGGACCAGCGCCGGGTCGTTGGTGGAGGGCAGCACGTGGGGCGGGCGTTTGCCCTCGTAGGCGATGAGCGGGTCGCCGCCGGCAGCGATGACGAGCCGCGCTAGGGCCTGGCCCCAACGCCCGCCGCCGAGGATGCCGACTTTCACGAATCACCCTCGAGGTGGGATGCCCGGTTTCGGTAGTAGAAGCACAACTTGGCGTCCTCGACGACCAGGTCCGATCCATGCACCGCGAGCGCGCGGGTGCGGTGGTAGCGCCCAAAGCGGTCGAGGGCCACCGCCAGCGTGGCCTCGGCGGACCCGGGAAGATCGGCCTGCCATTGCCCTGCTACTCGGCCTACTTCTACCCGTTCCATGCAGCGGGTCAGCTCCGCGAGGAATGCTTCGCGCGGGATCCGACGGCCTTCGGCGGGGAGGCGGAGCAACCGGAAGGGATCGGAGGACCCGTGCGCCCGCACGAGGCAGCGCCAGGCCGCCAGCGCTGCCACATGGGTCGTCATGGCGTAGCTATCGCGCCGATAGGCTTCGGTGAGCGCGTGAGAAAGTCGCTCGGTATAGACGAAGTCGCGCTGCTCGTCGCGCTCGACCTTCCCGTCGCGGTCGGTCACGTAGCGACGCCGGTCGACTGCCTGGGCCTCGCGGTCCACAAGGTCGCGCGCGACTGGGTTTCCGAGGACATCCAGCGGCGCTCCGAAGCGGACGACCACCGCGGCGTCGAGGTCGAGTACCCGGCGAGCAAACTCAGCGATCCGCCGTGGCTGGGCGAACTCGTCGTCGGTGATGATGAACCGCTGTTTGCCCGATTCCGCCAGGAAGTCCTCGATGAGCGAGTTGGCCTCGAGCACGAGCTGGTAGGACAGCGAGCATGGGACGACGTAGACCTCGGAATCGGGTCGGTTGGCCGCGAGCATTTCCTGCCACGCTGCGATCCCGGTCCCCAGCAGGCCCTTCTTCAAGTGACGCTCGAGCGCTCCGGATCGCGCGCGGGTACCACCCGGGAAAAACAGGCTGTGATGCCGGGTGACGAGCGCTCGAACCGAGTAGTCTTTCAGGACGCTCTTGTACAGCGCTGCCCGTTTCGTGCGATCGACCGTGTACGCACCCAGCCGATGCATCCACCACCCGATCATCGGGTTCGAGAACAGGTTCAAGCCCGCGCCATACACGAACGGCGGGAGGCCGGCGGCGAAGAGTGCGTAGCCGATGATCGGGCTGTCCATGTTCGACACGTGGGTGGGGGCGAGGATGACCGTGGCTTCGGCCGCGAGCTCTCGGACCCAGGCGAGTTCGCCCTCCACCTGAATGCGCGACTCCGGGGTGTGGGTGCGGTCGAGCAGCCCACGCGATGGGCTCGAAAGCAACGCGTTCAGGCCCCGGGGCAGGATGCTCGTTGCGAAGCGGTAAACGCGTGGATCGAAGCGACCGTGGATCTCCTCCGCCCAGGCGCGGACCAGCTCGGCGGCTGCCGTCTGCCGATCCGCTCGTTCCCCCCGAACGATAGCTCGCGACGCTGCGTCGAGTCGGGCGAGCTCGGCCTCGGGCGCTGGAACTCGTTCGAGGCGCTTTCGCTCGTGGTAAACGGCGTCCTCGAGCAGGTCGAGCAGCTGCCCATCGCTCAGCCGATCGAGCCGGTCGCGCCCCCGCGCGAGGAGATCCCGGATCACGAGCGGGCGCGGCTCGACGAGCCCTGTGCCGTCGGGATGGCGGTCGGTCACGCGCCTTCGACCCGGAGCGTTGCGCCGTCTTCGGAGGCGTGAAGCACGGCTTCGGCGAACAACACCTCGCAGTGGTCGAGCAGCATCACCTCGGTGAGCTGGAGCTCCTCCGCGAGCGCGACCACGGACACGCTGCGCAGCCGGGTCACCGCCTCGAGCACCTTTCGCGATTCGACCGGGAGGACCGCCGGGTCGAACTCGGTGCCTGCCAGCACGCGCTTCGAACTCCGGATCCGGCCGACGACGGCGATCGGAAGCCCGAGGCTCTCGCGACACCAGAACTCGGCTCGGCTGGCGTCCGCGCCCCAGACCCGGGCGAGCCGTGCCACGTCGCGTACGTCGAGCGGGGTCGGGGTGATCTGAACCACCCCCTTGGCGTCCAGGCCGGGGATGGGTCGCTCGCTGTGAAGGAGGAGGAGGGCCGGCAGTCCCTCGTCGAGGACCTGCTGAGCCGCCTTCCTTGCCGAACCGAGCGCTCCGCGAAGGACCGCCACGGCGCCCGCGCCAGACTGCTTGACCTGGGCGATGACGGCTCTCGGATCGGTGGTCTTGAGGTACGGAAGGCCTTCGCGCCGCGCCGCCTCGACCGCCTCGCTGATCAGCGTACGACGCCCACATCCGGCCGGACCATACACCACCACCACACGCGGCTCGCCGTCGGCCGCGCCCACGACGGCGCGCCGGAGCGCTTCCCGCTCCTCGGCCATTCCGACGATGGGCGGCACCGGGCGGCCCTCGAGGACGGTGGTGAACTGGGCTTCCACGTCGTTCAGCGACGGCCGGCGTTTCGGATCACGGGCGAGGAGGGAGAGAACCAGGCGGTTCAACGCCGCAGGCACCTCGGGGCGGAAAGCGCTCGGTGGGGCCGGTAGGCTGACAAGCGGGAGGTACGTCAGCGCCGCGGGGTCGGGGGCCACGAACGGGGGTCGATCGGCGATGCAGGCGTAGAGCGTGGCACCGAGTCCATAGAGGTCGGATGCCGGTTGCGGCGACTCTCCGCGGAGCAACTCCGGGGCGACGAAACCAAGCGTTCCACGGAACCCTTTGCGATCCTCGCCCTGCAGGGTCGCGATTCCCAAGTCGACCAGTAACGGTTCGCCCTGCTCGCCGACCAACACGTTGGCGGGTTTGACGTCGCCGTGGACGACCCCGATGGCGTGCAGGTGCCGGAGCGCAGCGCACACCCCCCGCGCGACCGCGATCATGGCCTCGAAGTCCTGTGTCGCCGCCCACTGATCGAGCAGCGAGCCCTGGGCGCGCTCCATCGCCAGCCACTCCCCGTTCGCCGCAGATCCAAGCAACCGGACCACGTTCGGGTGCGCGCAGCGGCGGAGGATTTCCGCCTCGTGCGCCAGGGCTGCGAAGTAGCTCGGTCCACGGGCGACTTTGAGCGCGACCTCCCCCTCGGGGCCGGTGGCAAGCCAAACTTGGCTGCTCCCGCTCGTGGCGAGGACCCGAACCGCCTTGTAGGGCCCGTACATCTGCTCGGAGTCGGTCATCGAAGCCCAGGTTAATGGCTGCGGGAGAGCACGTCCACGATAGCCGCGGCGTCGCCGTCCGCGTTAATGGATCGCGTGTCCCCGTTCACCGAAGCCGCGGGTCCCCGGATGCGCCCGTCGGATGGCAAGGCGCTGGTCGCGCTGTTCGACGGCCAGTGTGGCGTATGCACGCGGTCTGCCGCCTGGGTGGGCCAACGAGACCAAGCTTCCGCGGTGGAGCGCCTCGACCTGCGCGATCCCGTCGTTTCGGCGCGGTTCCCTGCGTTTGAACCGGAGAAGGTCCGTGAGTCGCTGCACGTGCTGGACGCGGGGGGCGAACTGTGGGTCGGCGTCGAGGCGATCGCCCGCGTGCTCGCCGTGTTGCCGCGTTGGCAGTTCGTCGCGCGCGGGATCCTGATCCCTGGCCTGCGCGGGGCGGCAGGCGCCGTCTACCGGGCATTCGCCAGCCGTCGCCTTTGGTTCAACCGATTCTTTCCGCTTGCCGACAAGGGGTGCGACGGGTCGTGCACCCACGGGCCGGTGAAGTCGGCCTCGGGAGCCCGCAAGGCCCCGACGTTCATTGACGGCCGCGGCTTTCTGGGCCCCCCGGGGAGCGGCGCCGCGTGACGAAGCCGCTCTTCGAGATTGTACTTTACCAGCCTCAGATACCCCAAAACACGGGGAACATCGGGCGGCTTTGCGTGGGCTTGGGCGCGCGGCTCCATCTTGTGCGACCGATCGCGTTCGACACGTCGGAGAAAGCCGTTCGGCGCGCGGGTCTCGACTACTGGAAGCAGGTCGACCTCCTCGACCACGCCGATCCCGACGCATTCTGGGCGTGGCAGGGCGAGCGCCGGTTCCACCTGTTCGCCGCGAGCGGCGAGGCTCCGTACACCGCCATCGACTACCGACCGGGCGACGCCTTGATCTTCGGCTGTGAAACCGTCGGGTTGCCGAAGGACCTGGTCGCGCGGCACGGGGCCTGGCGGATCCCTTGCCCTGGCCCTATCCGCTCCCTGAACCTCGCTAATGCCGTGTCGATCGTCAGCTTCGAGGCCCTCCGACGCCTCCGTCCCGACCTGTTCTGATCAGAGCCTGGCCAGGGCCCACCGCGCCGCAGCGCCGACGTTCGGATCCGGGTGCGCGACCGCGACCTGGAGCGCCCGGGCTGCGCCTGGATCGCCGAGGTTCCCGAGCGCGATCGCCGCGTTGCGCTTGAGCCCCGCGGGGCCAGGCCGACGCAGCGGCGTGCCGAGAAAGCGATCGTTCAACGCCTCATCCGGGGCCATCAGCAGCTCGTCGAGATCGAGCCACGCGTTGCGCGGAAGGAGATCCTCCTCTTCGCACGCTGGCGGAGCGTGGTTGTGGGGGCAGACCTCCTGGCAGACGTCGCAGCCGAACACCCAGCGTCCGAACCCGGATCGAAGTGCCTCGGGGGCGAGTTCCCGGGCTTCGATAGTCCAATACGAGATGCAGCGCGTGGCATCGAGTTGCCTCGGCCCGAGAAGGGCTGCGGTGGGGCAAGCGGTCAGGCACCGGGTGCA
>CANLGQ010000175.1 GCA_947490265.1 Pseudomonadota bacterium
CAGTCAGGCGCACGACGAGGCGCGCCACTTCTACGTGATGCACGACTACCTGGCGCTGCTGGGCGAGGTGCCCACGGTCCTCGGGCCCGCGACCCGGCGGGTGCTCGAGGGTACTCTCCGGGCGACCTCCCTGACCCGGCAGTTGATGGGCATGCAGCTCATGATCGAGCCCATGGCCCTCACGTTGTTCCAGCTCGTCCGCGAGCGACGTCTCGAACCGGTGCTGTCCGAATTGCTCGCCTACTACGAGCGCGACGAGGCGCGCCACGTGGCGCTCGGCGTCCTTCACCTCCCCCGGCTCCTCAACGGCATGGCGCTCCCGGAGGCGATGCGGCTGTGGCGCTGGGAGTTCGCCGAGTATTGGGCGCAGATCGAGATGCTCCGGGAGCTCGAACCCCACTTTCGGGCGCTCGGGATCGATCCCCGCGAGGTGGTCGAGGTCGGGCGAACCAAGCAAGTGCGCGCCAACCAATTGCTGATGGAAGCGCTCGGCTACGACCTCGAGCACACCCGCCTGTTGGTGCGGTTCTTCGATGCCCGGGCCGAGTGGGAGTTCCCTACGGTCGCTCGGTCGAATTTCTCAGCGCGCGCGAGGAACGCGCTCGGCAAACTCGGCGCCACGACCTTCCGGACCGCGGGCGACACCGGCGCCGCCGACGCGCTCGCCGTCGCCGGTGGCCTCGAGCGGTTCATGACGACCGCGTCGGAAGGCGGCTCACCGCTGTCGTAGACGTCTCAGTGGGACATCGTCGTGAGTCGCATCGTCGACAGGGCGGGCCACGCCGCTTTGAGCGCCGCCGATTCGGCGTGGAACACCCCATACAGCTCGGAGACGGTCGCGAAGACCTTTGGGGCGACGTTCGGATCGGCGGGCGGGGTCCACGACGACAGCTCGTAGAGCACGTTGGGGTAGTCGAGCCCGCAGCCCACCATCTCGCGGCCGAGCTGGTCCCAGAACCCGGGCAGTGCGCCGTCGGTGTTCATGTGGAACGGCGAGTTCTCACGCACCCCCATGATCTCGTGGAAGCGGTAGTGGTAGATCGAGTGGCGGTAGCTGGAGCTGAACAGGATGCCCGACAGCAGCCAGCGCAGCATGTCGCGTCCCCAGTCGGCGATCTTCAGGTGCTCGGTCCACTGCAGCTGGCACAGCGCCTCGTCGGCCCACCGCCGCACCGGCGCGTCGGCCGCCAGAGCGTCGTCGCTGGGGTACATCGCGTCGAGGAGGGCGTCGAGCGCTTCGTTCATGCGGGTCAGCCACCGCGCGCCGGCCACCCCGTAGGTGTAGAATGGCCGATCGGTCATCCCGCGTTCGGCCACGCAGGTCGTGAAGTCGAAGTAGTTGAAGCCCCGCGCGCGCAGCGCGTGCCGCGAGTATTCGAGGACGGCGTCCCGCGTCATCGAGAAGTGCCGAACCAGCGTGCCGTAGATGAGCTCCTTGCCGAAGCCGTTGTTGACGAACGGCACCGAACCCACGAACGGCATGAGCAGAAAACGCATCGGGTGGGCCGCGGGCAACCAGCGGTACATGCTGATCGCAAACACCTCGACGACCACGTGATTGAGCAGCAGATGGTAGGCGATCTGGGAGTTGAGCAGGTTGCACTGCTGGTGGTGCCGGCGTGCCTGCACCCAGTCGTCGCCAGCGCTCGGAAGGGTGATCCGACCGGCGGCCTCGATGGCCAGCGGGCGCAGCGTGTCTCCGTCGGCCTCGTACCAGCAGCGCGACGGCGCAATCACGCGACCGGGCTGCACCTGGTCCTGGAACGGTGCGATCGATGGCAGGTGATCGACCTCGAAGAGGGCTCCTGCGGCCAGCTTCTGCGCCAGTTCCGGGCGGGCCAGGAGCGCCATCAAGTCGGCCGGCAGGTCGCGGCAGGCGGCGATCATCTCCGGGTTGTGGAATGTGGTGTTTTGGAGCGTGAAGAAGTCATCGTCGGCCCAGCGGCGGAGCGCCTCCGAGCCAGAGATGGCCGAGAAGTAGCGGTCGGACGGCGCCAAGCGGAGGGCTTGGAGGCCCCGGCCGACGTTGGCCCAGAACAGCATCGAAAGGAAGTGGCGGTTCACAAAGTGGATCCGCCAGAACAGTTGGTAGGAGAAGTACTCCCGCGAGCCCACCGGCACGTGCTTGAGCGCGGGGAACCCGATGCCCTCGTCGGTGGTGAACTCCATTCGGGGGTCTGGGGCGTTCAGGTTGTCCATGGTGCGCTCCCTGCAGGTGCAACCGCCGCAGGACACGGAGTCCTGGCTTCTGCCGGTGTGGCTGGCTCCCCAGGGGGAAGCGAAGGACGAGCAACGCTCAACGGAGCGAACGGCACCGATGAGTCTAGCAGATGTGTCCTCGGCATGCGCGGCCCACGTCGCCTTCCCCGGCTTTGCTGGCCCACCGGCGATCAGCGGCGGAGGGAGTCCCGGATCTCACGAAGCAACACGACCTCCTCCGATGTCGCAGGGGGCGGCGCGGCGCTGCGGAAGCGACTGACCTGCTTGACCATCAGGAAGATGATGAACGCGAGGATCAGGAAGTTGACCGTCACGGTCAGGAAATTGCCGTACGCGAAGATCGGTACGCCGGCCTTGGTGAGGGCCTCATAGGTCATCGCGCCGGAATAGCCGGCCGGCAGTGCGCCGAGCGGGATGAAATGGCTCGAGAAATCAAGCCCGCCGGTCACCGTCCCCACGACCGGCATGATCAGGTCCTTGACCAGGGAGTCGACGATTTTGGAAAACGCCGAGCCGACGATGACGCCGACCGCGAGGTCGACGACGTTGCCCCTCGTCGCGAAATCCTTGAACTCAGTGACCATGCCCATGGGCTATTCTCCCGCTCAGCTAGCAACGTTCCCGCGACGGGCCCGACAGGCAACCGGGTGTAACACCCACGACATCGGCACGACCTCTCGCTTCCGGTACGCGCTGCGGTGTGGCCCCCGGGGCGCCCCAGGGCCCGCGGCAGGCACGCGACCACCCCGGCCCGGACCTCGATGCGTGGCACCCCAGCGCGCTCACGCTCGGATGACGTGTTGGCAGGGCTCCATACCACTGGCGCAGGGATCAGGGCGGTTAGGCCATTCCGCCCACGCAGACTGCGGGATTGCGGTTGAATTGCAGGACCCGGCGATCCATGAGACTCTGACCGCGCCTACTTGAAAGCCGCCCACGGAAAGAGGTGTCGATGTCCGGTTTGCGTCCCTGGACTCCCGTTGCGGCCGCTTCGCTGTCGGTCCTGGCGTTCGCCTGTGGCGACCCGGCCGAGGAACCCGCGGCTCCCCCGGACAACCAGCCACCGGTCGCGTGCTTCTCCGACGTGACCGTGGCGGGCGTTGCGCTCGATCCCGCGTACACCGAGGCCGCCGTGGAAACCAGGGCGGTCGTGGCCCTCGGCGCAGAGTCGGTGGCGGTGACGCTCAGCGGGGTCCAGGGCACGCCCACCCTCGATGGCATCCCCTGGGCCCGGAGTGGCACGGACTAACTCGTCGCCCTCCCGCTCGAGGGAGCGACCTTCGTCCTCGGCTGCACCGACTCCACGGCGACGCTTTCCCTCGGGCTCGTGCGCGGCGGCCCCTTGGCCGCCGTGGCGGCGATCACCGGCCCGGCCGGCGAATGGGGAACCGCCCTGGCAGGTAGCGCGGGGGCGGTGGCGGTGGGCGGCCCGCGCGCGGGTTCCGGCGGAGAGGCGCGCGTCCTGTCCGCGGCGAATGGAGCCCAGATTGCCCAGTTGACCGGCGCGTCGATGACGGCCGTTTACGGAGGAGCGATCGCCGTCTCGGCCGACTTGCTCGTGGTCGGCGTGCCGGGAGAGGCCATCGGGGAAGGAGTGGTCGAGATCGCTGCTGCGGACGGCGCGGGCGGCTGGCAGGCTCCGGAGCAGGTCGTCGCGCCGGAGCCCGGCCAGTTGTCCATGTTCGGCTACGCGGTCGCCCTCCTCGGAGACCGTGTGGTGGTCGGAGCGCCCGGCCTCGACCCCTCCGGCGTGCGCGCCGGAGGCGGAGTCTACGTGCTGGCCCGAAAAGGGGACGCCTGGACGGTGGAGACCCTCTGGGCGCCGAGCGACCTCGCCGTCGGGGAAGGCTTTGGCACGGCCTTGTCGGCATCCGGTGACACCGTGGCGATCGGCGCTCCCGGACGCGACGGGCGGGTGGCGCTGGCGACGCTGGCCGATGGGCCAACGTGGGCCTCGGGCCTGAGCGCCCAACCCGGCGCACATCTGGGACAATCCGTGTTCCTGAATGGCGACACCGTCTACGCCGGCGCTCCCGACGCCGTGTGCGACGACGGGGCCCCCAGCTGCGGCGCGGTGGTCGCCGGCGACGGGACGGTGTTCATCGCCCCCAACCCCCAACGGGGCGACCGCTTCGGGGCTGCGCTGGCCGCAGAAGGCGATCTGCTGGTCGTCGGGGCCCCGGGGGCCAGCGATCATGCCGGGGCTGTCCACCTCTTCGGCTTGGCCGCGAGCGCCGGTCAGGCTCGGACCGTGGTCGGCGACGCCCCGCGCGGTCGATTCGGCGCTTCGGTGGCCCTCCTCGAAGACCATTTGTGGATCGGTGCGCCCTACGCCGCCGCCCCTTGCTGCAGCTTCCCTGATGAATCCCGAGGTCCCGATGCTCCTCCTTCTGTCGTTCCTCGCCGGTCCCGCGCAAGCCAGCAGCGTGTCCGGATGGTCGTCTGGGCTCTCCACGGGTGACCCGGTGCGCTCGGTCACCGCCCTCACCGCCTTCGAGGGTAGCTACTACGGCTTCCTCGACGGTTTGCCGACCCTGTACCGGTGGGACGGCGCCGCCGACTGGACCCTGGTGAAGCAAATCTCCCAAAACGGAGAAGCCCACGCGATCGCGGTCTACGACGGCCATCTGTTCGTGGCCGGGAACTTCTGGAACACCTCGGTCGTCTACGGTGGGAACCCCGGCAGCCTGATTGCCGAGTACTTTGCCATCGCGATGGTGGATCTCGACGCCGGCGTTCTGGTGCCGACCCTCGGCCCGTGCGAGGGTGGGAACGATTGCGGCACCGTGGAGACCCTGCTGGTCGTCGAGGACGGGAGTCCCTTGGATGGCGCGTGGTTCGGCGGCTCGGGACTACTCGGCATCGATACGGGAATCGTCGGGCGTATCGTGAAGATCGACGCCGACACGTACGGGAGCGAGGTCCCGCTCGCACTCGGAATCGACGCCCAGGGGGTGCCAGGGATGGACGGCGTGCTCGTGGTCGAAGCGCTGGCGATCGGGGTGGATCCGGACCCGGCAGCCGCTCCCGGCGAGCTCACCCTCGTCGCTGGCGGCGCTTTCGCGGAAGAAGGGACTTTTGGGGTGGCGCGCTACCACCTGAGCGCCGGTTGGCTCGACTCCGACGCGGACGGGTGGGTCGGCGTCGAGGCGGGCTTGCCGTGGGAGGACCGCTGCCCCCCCGACGCCGGCCCGTTTGCCGGCGTCTGCGTCAACAGCAACGTGCTCGGCGTGGCGTTTTTTCAGGACGAACTCTACGTCGCAGGGACCTTCTCGGGTGCGTGGGCCGGCGACAACGGGGACGGCGACCTGATGAACGACCACATCGACGTACCCGCGCTCGCCACCTGGAACGGCTCGGATTGGGGCACCATCGAGGACGCTGATCTGGCCGTTCTCGGGGGGATCTCCGAAGGCTACTCCGGGCTCCTCGCCGACGGAGACGACGTCCTCTACCTGCTCAACCCGCACGAGTTTGTGACCCCCGCCACGTCCGCTGGGATCTGTGCTTGGGACGGCGTGGACGTGACCTCGTTGCAAGGGGGTGTCCAGGTGCAGGACGGCCTGCTCGACACCGGGCCGGGCTGGTTGGCCTCCGCCTACCTGGACGGCGACCACAGCCTGCTCCTCGGCGGGCCGTTTACCTGGGTCGGCTGGCCGGAGACCGTCGAAGCCGCCGGCAACCTGATCCTGTCCCCCGGCATCGCTCGCTTCGATCCCGCGGCGGTCTGTCCCGCAGATCTGACCGGGGATGAAGCAGTCAACGCGCAGGATTTGGCGCTTCTCTTGAGCCAATGGGGCTTGAGTGCCCCGGAGGGGGGTGACCTCGATGGCGACGGATCGGTGAACGCCCCAGACCTGGCGATTCTCTTGAGCGTCTGGGGGGATTGCGGCTGAAGGGTACCGCCATCGGAGCGCGCTTGGCTTCCAGGCGCACGAAAAGCCGGGCACCAGGAATTCGCATTCTGCGATCGCGTTGGCCCCGCTGTACCGGTGCACCGACCACACGATGCGGAGCTGCTCGGAGACCCGCGTCCCTCCATACTTGGTTGGTCCTAGCTCCTAACCGGGCCGCTCACCCGCATCGGGTTCAGGAGGCATGAGGCAAATCGAAGTGGTGCGCGATCGAGTTGGCATAATACGCGATCAGGCTCTCGGCTCCGGCCACCGCTTCGACCCCCGGGCCGGCCGGAGTCACCACCCGGCGCACGAGCTTCCTCCGCAGCAGGAGCGTGGTCGCGAGCTGGATCACGACGTCGGCCTCTTCGGCTTCGATCAGCGCGTCATCGAGCAGCGCCAGGCGCTCATTCCCCTGCTGGCGGCGGGCGAGGATGGGATCGAACGCTCGGCCGAAGCGGACGGGAGCCCCTCGCGCTCGAAGTTCTGCCAGGACGCTGATGACCTCCCGACGGAGCGCGCCCAGTTCGCCGGCCGGCTCCCGAAGCAGCGCGGTGCAAAAAATCGGCACCGGAAGCGCAGGAACCACCTTTCCGATCCGGTTCCGAAGCAACTCGTCACCCAGCGCCTCCAGCGCCACCCGGCGCTCTGGGTCCGGGAGGGTGTGGATCGCGGCCCCACCGGGCCACGCGTCGAGGTGGAGCGGCTCCCCAAAGACGACGGCGGCGTTCCCGAACTTCCGGTGCGAGCGGGTGGCGACCTTCACGAGATTGGCCCCGAGGAGCACGGGAAACCAGCCGATCACCCCCACCAGGTTCCGCATCCGCTCCGACGCCGTTGCCTTCGGGATCGGACCGTCCTTTTCGCGCACGAGGATGTGGTCTTCGAACACCCGATCGTAGTTCAGTCCGATGGGAAGAAACACGATGGGGCGGTCCGGGTGCTCGCGGCGCAGCCCGATCAGGTAATCGAGCAGCCCCGTTCGCGGGCGACGCAGTCGGCCGTCGCGGGAGAGCGCGCCCTCGGGGAAGAAACCGGTCACAGCCCCATGGCTGGCGATCAACTGGATGAACCGCTCGAGCACGCGGTGATAGAGCGGGTCCTTCTCCCCCCGCCGGACGAAGTAGCTCCCGAACATTCGAAAGAGGGTGTGAAGCGGCCAAACGAGCGCCCACTCTCCCACCGCATAGGACATCGGAACGTGATGGAGTAGGGCATAAGCCAGGATCGCCGGATCCATGTTCGCGCGGTGGTTGATGACGTAGACCCGCACCGCATTCGGCGGCACCTCCGCAGCCTGCCGCTGAAACGCGCCGGGCTCGTGCACGAGCTCGAAACAAAAGTCGAGGAACCGCTTCGCGGCGGAGGCGCCGAACCGGTAATAGGCTGATAAGCTGAAGAATGGGGCGATTTCCTCGACGTAGGCGTCGACCCGGTCGCGGAGCAGGCGATGGGACTCGCCGGTGGCGCGGGCCACTTCGAGGATTTTCTCCTCAATCGCCCGATCCTGAGCCAGCGCTTCTCGAATCCACACCCGGTCGATGAAGCGCGCCGCCTCCATGCGGATGTGGTGCCGGCGCACAAACCGCACCGCACTTTGGTGCATCCAGCCGCGAAGCCTGCGAACCACGAGCCAGCGCACGAGTTCGTAGGCCGCCACCGTGAGGAGAACGCCGAGGGCGAGGCGGAACATGCCGGACACTATCACCCGGGCGAGGGGTCCCCCCGGCCGCGCACGCAGAGAAGCACCAACCACGCGAGCAGCGACAGCGACCAGATCGCGATCCCCCAGGATGTGATCGCATTGACGGCGTGTCGCTCGGCGGCTGCCAGGAACACGCCGTGGGCAGCGACCTCTGTGGCGAACAGCAAGGCGAGGCCAAACGCATGGAAGAAGCGGTCCACCGGCGCGGAGGGGCGCGGGCCGACCAGCCACGTCGCGTGCCAAATCACCGCGACGATCCGGACGTTCCAGTAGTTCACTTGGGGATTCGTGGCGACGAAGAGCGGCACCAGCAGCCACGGGACGACCTCCCAGGCGGGCCGACGAATGCGCCAGGCCGCCAGGCCCAGCAAGCCGACCAAGCCGACGGCAGTGGCCTGAAACACCGGCTGGAGCGACTGCACGACCTGCTCGCGAGCGACCATGCCACCCACCAGCCGAAGCGCCTCTTTGGTGAACTCGCCGCGCCACGTGGTCACCACGCCCGCCCCGACCCGATGGCTCGAAAACGCCTTGGCGTGCATCGCCAGGTTGTCGAGCGACTCCCGGCAGATTTCCGGGCCGTAGCGCAACAGCGCCGCTGCCCCGAGCACCCCCATCACCGCCGCAGCGGAGGATGCAAAACGGAGGTGGCGGGCCGGGATCGCGCGGGCGCGCCAGGTCGCGCCCACGGCCTC
>CANLGQ010000176.1 GCA_947490265.1 Pseudomonadota bacterium
AACCACAAGATATCCAGCACTTCAGGGCTATTCAAGCCATCTTTTCACGTTCCTTAATAACTCTCCCGCTCAGACCGAGGCTGCGCGCTTGGTCAAGGGCTAGTAAATCTGGAGCGTGCCGTTGAAGTCGGTGCAGCCGTTGGACGCACAGTCGAAGCCTACGTAGGCGGTGACGTCGGATCCGGTGAGGTTGACCCAGATCAGCCGCTCGGACACGCCCCCGCCGCCGAGGTCGCGGCCAGCGAGGCAGCTCGAGGCCAGGGAGCAGTCGGTGAGCAGGTACACCGAGGCGTTCTGCGTGCTCTGCTCGTGGGAGGCCTCGAGGGTCTGACCGGCGGCGATTACCACCGGCAGGAACCCCTCGGGACCTGGGGTTGTGGCGCCAGTGCAGCCGCCGGCAGCCAGGCTCAGGTCGCCGGTGAAGCCGCTAACGGTGCCGCTGAGCGAGAGCGTGCCGGTCGCCAGCGGCGTCCACGTTTCGGCCTCGCCGCAGGTGTCCGCCAAGAGCGGTTCCTCGTTCACCGTGATGACCCCGTCGATGGTCGTGCAGGTTCCGTCGGCGCAGTCGAAGACGGCGTACACCGTGCTCACCGTGCCGGAGGTGTTTTCCCAGCGGAGCGTCTCGGGGGCGGCGTCGGCCGCGTCGTTGTCGGCGCCGCCGACGCAGGTCGAGGCCAGCCCGCAATTGGTGAGCAGGTAGGCCGAGGCGTCGGCATCCCCGACGTGGGTGAGGGTGACGAACTCCGACGGGTTCACGTCGATCTGGACAAAGCCCTCGCGCCCGTTCGACGCGGCGGTCGTGCAGACCCCGGCGCCCACGTCGATGTTGTCGATCGCGGGATCGGCCGCCACGTACCAGGTTCCGGTGGTCGCGGTCGGTTGGATGCCAGCCTCGAAGCACGTCTCTGAGATGCCGACCGAGCAGAACGTGTCGAAGCCGCTGCAGTCCTGGTCCACCCCGTCGTCGCAGATCTCGGTGCCCCCTGGGTAGATGTCGGGGGCGGTGTCGGCGCAATCGAACCCGCGTGCGGCGAGCGCCCAACCGGGGGCCGGTGGGTTACACGACGGCGGGCTGCCGAATCCCGCGCCGTACCCGTCGCCGTCGAGGTCTTCGACCCAGGGGGCCGGCCCGGCGAGCAGCGGCTCGGCGTCGTCGCAGTCGTCGTCGTTGCCCACATAGAACAGCGGGGCCGCACACGCGCGGAGGGTGACGTCGGCGTCGCCGGCGCCGTCGCCATCGCCGTCGTACCACCACGTGGGCAGGCTGTCGGGGTCGATGTCGGCATCCGACTCTTCCCACTGGCCGTCGCAGTCGTCGTCTTCCCCATTGCAGATCTCGGTCGCATTGGGACCGACGAGATCGTCCTGGTCGTCGCAGTCGTCGGCGTTGTCGACCGCGTTCTGCGGGGCGGCGCAGGCCTCGATGGGGGCGAGTGGGTCGCCCGCGCCGTCGTCGTCATCGTCGCTGTAAAATGTCGACCAGGAATTCGGATCGACGCTCGGATCGGCGTCGTCCGTCTTTCCGTCGCAGTCATCGTCGATGCCGTTGCAAACCTCTCGGCCGAACGGGCTGACGTTCGCATCGGCGTCGTTGCAGTCCCCGGACTCGAGCGCGGTACGTTCCGGTTGGGCACAGCTTTCAACTGGGTAATTCTCGTTTCCGATGCCGTCACCGTCGTAGTCGGAGTACCACGTCTTGAGCGGCATCTCCTCGTCGATGGTGTTGTCGCAGTCGTTGTCCTGCCCGTCGCACTGCTCGGCGGCCTCCGGGAAGGTGATCGGCGAGGTATCGTCGCAATCTCCGCCGATGATGGTCGAGCCGGCGACCAGCTCGCATCCGGTGCGCTCCGTCGCCGGATCGCCGAAGCCGTCGCCGTCCGCGTCGTCGTACAGGTTCAACTGCGAGAGCGAGGAGCACGGCTCGGGCGGGGCCGGCTTGCAGCCGAGGAGCGTGAGCACCAACCAAGTCATGGCCAAACCCCCGGATAACCGTGCAGCGAGCGTTCCCTATCCTGATCACGCATCGGCGTCGTCGGTGCGCGCGACCGCTGACTCGGGTCCCTCGATGATCCGCACGGCGGCGAGTGGATCGGCCCCGGTCGACACGGCCCGAAGCCCGGGCAGGTAGCGGTCGAATAGCGAAACGGCGGTGTAAAACGCCTGCTTCACCAAGGCCGGGCCGGCCGGGTTTCCTCGGGGCCGATCGAGCGCGACCCCCTCCACGTCGAGGCCGACCTTGAAGCGCACCTCGCCGTCGGCGAGGTCGATCTCGAAGTTGCCGATAACCAGTCCATAGTTGGCTCGGTGTAGGAACTCCGCGACGGTGGCGCGGTGCGCCTCGGCGACGTGCTCCTCCCACACCGAGTACACCGCGAGCTGTTGGCGCTCCGGGTGGACGCGCGTGATGACCACCCAGGAGCCATGCTCGCCCTGAAAGCGGCTTCGGACGCTCAATCCGCCGCTGTCGACGCTGAACGGCCAGTCGTCGCGCACCAGGAACAGCACCACCGCGGTCGTGAGTGGCGTCGCATCGACGGGGTCAGCGGATTCGTCGGTCAACAACCCTCCGTGTCACGGGGCTCCGAGCAGCGCCAGCGCCAGATCCAGGATCTGGAGCAGGTCGGCGAGCGTGCCATCGGAGATCAACCGGCCTCCGAAGGCGAGCGGCGGCTCGGTCTGGCCGCTCGCGGCTTGTCCGGCGAGTGCCACTTCCGCGAGGCCCTCGGTCTCGGCCAGGCGCAGCACGGGCTCCGCCAGCGTGGCGTCGCCGACGAGGGGGGCGAGCGTCTCGAGGAGCACGAGATCCGGATCGGCGGCCAGCAGGCCGGTCACAAAGGCCGGGCCGGAACCGAGCCGACTTCGCGGGTCGGCGATGAGCGCGATCCCTCGATCGATCGCCAGCCAGGCGCCGTCGTTGCTCCCGATCAACCCGACCAGCGGGGCGACCCGGTCGAAGCCGGTCTCGCCCGTGATCGGATCGAGGTCCACGGCCCAGGCGACCAGATCGAGCGCTTCCTGGAGGTCGATCGCCGGCTCGTCGCCCGCGGTGATTCCCGACTCGGCCGGCTCGGCGAGGGCGGGGAGCAGGGCCAGCAGCAGGTCGACCGCCGACGTCGTCGCCGCGTCGCGCAGCAGCTCCTCGGTCGCCGGCCATCCGCCGGCGCCGTACAGGTCGTCGGTGAGGTCGGCGAGGACTGGGATCTGGTTTTCGGTGCCCTCTTCGAGGGTGTCGAGCACCGCGACAAACGCGGTCAACAGGTCGCCCGCCGGGGGCTCGGCGATCACCTCGACCGCGGCGAGGTCGTCGACGACCTGGTTGGTGAGTCCGGGGCAAACCCCGAGGTCCGCGGCGGAATTGAGCACGAATTCGCCGACGCCGTTTCCGAACAGCAGCCCGTAGATCGAGCCCGCGCTCTGGAGATCGGCCGGATCGAGGTCGGCGATCAGCTCCAGCGTGGTGACCGCCAGGTTCCCGAAGGTGAACTCGAGGTCGAAGAACCCGAGATCGACCGAACAATCCATCGGCTGGTTGGTGTTGGCCAGCAACCGCACGAAAGCGTGGAGCGCGGAGTCCTCGCCTGCCGTGAGGTTGCCGCCGGTGCGGTCCACCGAGGCCATCCACGCCGCGCCGTCGGCCGCGCGTCCCAGCGTGCCGTCCGCCCCGAGGCGGACGAGCTCGCTCTGCAGCCGGGTGCGGACCTTTACGTCGGCCAGCAGGACGCTCGCCTCCGCGGCCACGGCCGGGATCACCGGCTCGGGCGCCGTCACCCAGGCGTCCAGCGCGTCGCGCAGGCTGTCGCCCGAGGCGCCCGTCCACCGGTCGTTGCTGGCGTTGCGGGTCGCGGCGCGGGCGGCGCCGAGGTCGGCCGGGAGGTCCGCTACCGCGTCGGCGACCACCGGATCGGTCGACGCCGCGAAGCTGGCGATGGTGCGGACCCAGCGCGCGGTCTCGGGATCCCCGAGCAAGTCGCTGGCCCAGCGCCCCAGCGCGAGATCGTCGGCGAGGAGTTCGGCGGCGATCGGCGCGACGAGCGGCGCGAGCGGCGTCAGGAGGCCCGCCTCCGGGGTGCCGCTGCCCGGCGCCGCCCGGGTGTCCGCCGCGGGCACGCCGTAGATGGCCTCGAGCGCGACGTCGAGCACGATGTCGATCGGGCGCTCCGGTGCTTGCAGCGCGTCGACGAGCACGCCGACGAGCGCGAACGGGTCCACCCCGGCGTCTCCCAGCCGATTCACGGCCTGGGCCGCGAGCTGCCACCCTGGCGCCCCGGTGACCGACGCCGTGTCGAGCCCGTCGAGTACCGGGTTCAGGGCGTCGAAGTCGCCGGTTCGGTTGACGCAGGCGTACAGGTCGTCGATCTCGCCCTTGGTCTCCTCGTCGAGGCCGTTAAGGAGGTTCACCCGATAGCAAGGGCCGTCGGACACGAGCTGATCGGTCCAGTCGTCGGTCGTGGGAGGGGGGCACGCCGTAAGGCACAGCGCCGCACCGAGTGCGAGGCAGGCCCGGAGCGGCGGCGCGCGGCGCATCGCCTAGTCGAACAGGTAGCGGGCGCCGACCATCAGGTTGGCGCCGTGATCGACCGTCTTGTGGTACCGGAGCTGGTAGGTCAGGTCGCCGAAGAGCTGTACCTGCCGCGCGACCTTGTAGGTCGCCGTGGGGCCGAGGTTGGCCTGCAGGAAGGTGGGCGACGTGGTCTCGCCCGTGGGGGTGGTGGCGTTGGTGGACAGGAAGCCCGAGCCGAGCTGCCCGCCGAACCCGACCTGCCAGGTGTCGGGGCTGCCGAAAACGCCCCAGGAGAGGCCCACCGAGGCCACGCCGTTGTGCTGCATCACCTGGCGGGTGCGGGCGTGAACGTTCACCGTGTCGGGCACCGCGTCGTCGAGCTCGCCGAGGTCCATCGTCTTCGGGTCGGGCTCGGGGAGCTCGCCCTGATAATAGAAGCGGAAGATACCCATGATCTTGTCGTCGCGGTCGCCCAAGACGACCTCGGCCCCGCCGATCCCCTGGCCGATCAGGGTTTCGAGCTGGTACTGCGGCCAGAGGTCTTGATCCGAGATCATCACCGGGTTGGTGCCGCCCGCGGGGATCGCCGCGTCGGAGTAGTAGTAAACCTGTTCGGTGCGCGCGCCGCCGCCCACGAGGAGGCCAACGCCTCCGGCCAGGGCGGGAGAGGCGGTGAGCAAGCTGGCGAGGACGGCGATCGAGCGCATGGAACGTCTCCGAGGCCCGGCCGCGCGGCCGGATGGAACGGTCGGGTGAATACCCCAAGGGAGCACCCAACACAAGCCCAACCTGCTGGTGTCGGCCGGGGTGCTGCCGTTAACCCGTCGCGGGGCGGGTGGCATCCCCTCTGCCCTAGGGGCGGGCGGAACTCGCAGCGGCGCCGGTGTCGGTCGGGGTGGCTTCGAGCACGGTGAACTCGAACGGCGTCGAAGAGCCGTAGCCGTTCGTGAGGATCAGGAGCTTCACACCGGGCGAAATGTCGGGCGTGACGAACGAGACGGTCTCGACGCAGGTGGCGCAGGGGTCGGCGCAGCCGCCGCACGACAACGTCTCCTCGCGACAGCTGTCGCAGCCGACGCAGTCGAGGCTACGGGTGAGGTCCACGATCTCGGCCGGCGTGCCGTCGATCTGGAGCAGCGTGTCATACACGGTGCTCTGCGGCCCGCCGAGCACGTTGATCACGTCGCCCGGCGCTCCGGCGGGCGGGGACACGTAGAGCGCGATCTCGCAGGCATCGAACGAGTCGACGAGCTGCGCGCTGCAGCCCGTTGCGCCGGTCAGGGTGGCCACGACGACCCAGCTCATCGCGCGATCGCGCATTCCTCCTCCGAAGGCGTGCGGTCTATCCGCGCTAGAGGTCGGTCGCCAGATCCTCGAGCGACACCTGCCCGGCGCCGATCCCGGTCGACTCCGGCGCGGTGCCAGGGAGGAACGGATAGGTTCGACCGCCCTCGCTCACGCGACGGCCGGTCTCTTCGTCGATGTTGGCCGTGTCGAGCGGGCCGCGCACGGTGAACGGGCGATCCTTGCTCTTGGGCGCCGCGACGCGCATGTAGTCGATCCAGATCGGGAGCGCGGTGCGCCCCCCGGTCGAGCTGATCCCGAGCGACTTTGGCTGGTCGAAGCCCACCCACACGCTCGTGATCGTGTCGTTCGTGAAGCCGACGAACCAGGCGTCCTTCTCTTCGTTCGTGGTTCCGGTCTTTCCGCCGAGCGCGGCGAGGCCGAGCTCGCGTTTCGCCAGGTTTCCGGTGCCTTCCGACACGACCCCCTCGAGGAGCCACGTGGTGATGCTCGCCACCCCGGGCTCCATCACCTGGGCGAACTCCGTGGGCGCGTGCTGTTCGAGCAGGGCCCCGTGCCGATCGCGGACCTCCTCGACGTAGT
This sequence comes from Pseudomonadota bacterium, assembly GCA_947490265.1. Taxonomy (GTDB): domain Bacteria; phylum Myxococcota_A; class UBA796; order UBA796; genus CANLGQ01. The sequence continues at coordinate 6,389 of CANLGQ010000176.1, forward strand.
AGGGCTCGATCAGCTTTCCGCCGGAGGGAAACGCCGAATAGGCTCGGACGAGCTCCTCCATCGTGAGGCTGGCCGATCCGAGCGCCATCGAGTAATCGCAGGCGCGACAGCTGTGGTTGTCGGCGGCAACCAGCCCGGCCCGATGGGCGGTGTTGGTCTTGGTCGGGTCGGTCCGAGGGGGGAAGTGATCCATGCAGATGGTGGAGTCGGGCTTTTCCCGGGTCCACGGACAGAGGACGTCGTTCTCCGGGCTCGGGACCCAGTCCGCGGGGAGCGCGTAGGTCGGTGGGCCGCCGATCCCGAGCGACCGAGCGAAGCGGTACACGAGGTCGTGGTTCATGCCCGGGTCGATCGACTCGAGCACGCGGACGGTGACCGTGTTGCGCGACAAGGCCAGGGCCCGGCGGATCGTGATGTTGCCCAGGTAGTCATTGCTGTAATTCGAGGGCTTCCACACGACGTCCTCCTCGGTCGCGAAGGCGATCGGGGCGTCGGGCATGATGGTTGCTGCGGTGATCTGCTTGGAGGCAATGGCCGCCGCATAGACGATCGGCTTGAACGTGGAACCCACCTGCCGGCGGCTCTGGACCGCCCGGTTGAACTGCCCTTCGTCGAAGTCGCTGCCGCCCACCATCGCCCGCACCGCGCCGCTGGCGAGCTCCATCGAGAACAACGCGCCCTCGGCTTCCGCGTTCTGGTAGAGCTTGAGCGCGAGGTGTCGGGCGCTCGCCCCGGGGGTGCCTTCGAAGGCCTTGGCGACCGCGGGGTCGCGCGTGTCGAGTCCGGCGACGAGGACCTCGACCACGTCGCCGGCCTGAAGCAGCGCGCCATCGGGCTTTCGGTCCAGGTCGACGTCGACCGGCTCAGTAAAATCGCTCGCGATGCGGCTGCGCCACGACTGCATCGGATCGGGGTCGTAGACCCAGTCCGACCAGGCGATGGGGATCACGCCCTCGTGCGCGCCAATGCCGACCCGTGCCCAGCCCTTGGCGACCTCGAGCACCACTGCCGGGTAGCGGCTCCCCACGGTGAGGGTCGAGCGGTCCGGGAGCGGCAGTCTGCCTGCCGGATCCGCAGCCAGGGACTCGGCTTCGCGCAGCGCGGTTTCCTGGGCTTCGCGTCGGCTGGCCACGGCGTCCTTCGACGGGAGGTGTTCGAGCCCCGCCCGGCGGAATCCCATGCGCTGGTCGGCGTCGTCGACCCCGGCCGTAACCCCTTTTTGCGCGACCTGTTGCAGCGTGAGGTCGCACGTCGTCTTCACCTGGAGTCCCTGACGGAGCACGGCCTCTTCGCCGTACTTGTCCACGAGGTAGCGCCGGACGTGCTCGGTGAACCAGGGCGCCTGTTGCCGGAAGGCGTTGTTGGCCGGCGCGATCTTCACTTCCTCCGCCAACGCCGCGTCATGCTCGCTCTTCTGGATCAAGCCCTTGTCCAGCATCTGCCCGAGCACGTACTTCTGCCGCTCTTTGGCGTTCTTCCAGTGTTTGTTCGGCGCATAGTCCGAGGGGCGCTGGGGAAGGCCGGCCAGGATCGCGGCTTCGGCGAGGGTGACCTCCTTCACGGACTTGTTGAAGTAGGAGCGCGACGCTGCCTCGACGCCATATGACTGCGCACCGAGGAAGATCTCGTTCAGGTACAGGTAGAGGATGTGTTCCTTCGTATAGGCGTCTTCGATTCGCCAGGAGAGGATGACCTCCTTCACCTTGCGCTCGAGCTTCTTGTCGCGGGTGAGCAGAAAGTTCCGGGCGACCTGCTGGGTGATGGTGCTTGCACCCTGGGCCATCCGCCCCTGGGCGGCGTTTCGCCCCATGGCGCGCACGATCCCCATGTAGTCGATGCCGCCGTGGTTGAAGAAGTTGGCGTCCTCCGCGGCGATGAACGCGTTTTGAACGTGCTGGGGGATCCCCTCGATCGGCACCACGTACCGGCGCTGGTCGAAGATCTCGCCCAACGTCGCCCCGTTCGCGTCGGTGACCACGGTCACCGTGGGCGGTTCATAGGCGCGGAGCACCTC
>CANLGQ010000177.1 GCA_947490265.1 Pseudomonadota bacterium
CCGACGACAGGCGGCGCCGCGTCGATCCCGGTGGGCTGGGGGAGGAGAAACGCCAGCGTTCCGGCGATCACCGCCAAACCGCCCCCGATCGCCAACCCGGCACGCCCGCTGTGGACCGCGAGTCCGCCGGCGGCCACCACGCAAGCCGTCGCCAGCACCCCGCCCATCTCGAGCATGGAGCCCGGAAAGGCGCGCCCCCAGACCATCGGATGCGACGCGGGGACGGCGAGGAGCCAGAGCAGGAAGTGGCCGTCGGTGACCCATTCCAGGGCGAGGGTAAAGGCGATGCCCAGCCCGGCCGACACCCCGCCGAACCGGCCAGCGGCCCGCCATCCGTCGCGCGCCCAGAAGCCCGCCGCGAGGGCAAAACCATACGCAGCGCTGTGGTGTTTCACGGCGAAGGCGAGGAACAGCAGCGCGCCCGCGATCTCCGGCGCACGGCGCCACCGCTCCACCGCGACCGCGATGGCAGCCGCGAGGAGTCCAATCGCCAAACCATCGGGCCGGACGAGATCGTAGAACGCCCCGGACGCCTGGTAACAACCCAGGAAGATGCCCGCGCACACCACGCCCAGCCCCACCCCGCCTCGACGCCCCACCACCCAGGCGAGGGCCGCCGCAGCCACGGAGACCCCGGCGATCGAGATCGCCCGACCGACCGCATACGATAGGTCGTAGCCACCGAGTACGGCCAGGACAGCCGAGTAGCCGGGGGGGTAGACATACGGGAGCCAGTCGGGGCCGGCCTCGGTGTACAGCGGAAGCCCGCGCTGCAAGCGCCAGGCGTGGGCGAGCATTCCGCCCTCCATCCACTCCAGATCGTAGGGGTACCGAAACCGAGCGGCCCAGATGCCGAAGATGCGGGTAGCCAGGAAAACCGCGCCAAGCGCCGGGATCCAGTGAACGATCCTCGGATCGGCTTTTGACAACGGCGAAGGCATCGCCGCTCGATTATCCGACGGGGGCACCTCCCGCTCGACTGAGGCCCGCGTGCTCCCCTTCCTCCTCGCCTGCACCCACCAGCCTCCCGATCCGCGGCCACCCGAGCGGCCGGTGACACTGCACTTCGCCTTCCTCAACGACTTTCACGGCGGCCTCTACGAGCAGCCGGTGAAAGACGATCCGAGTCGTGCGCTGGGCGGCTTCCCCTTCCTCGCCGCCGCGATCGGCTCGCTGCGCCAGGCCGACGCCGAGCTCGTCGTCCTCGACGGAGGTGACCTGTTCCAAGGGAGCTGGCCCGTGAACGCTTCGCAGGGGATCGGGGCGATTGATGCCTATAACCTGCTCGGTGTGACCGCCGCTGCGGTCGGCAACCACGAGTTCGACTACGGCGGCGGCGCGGACCACCGCGGGGCCCTGGCCGCGGCGGCGGAGCGGGCGAAGTTCGCGTGGCTGTCGGCCAATGTCCATCCCCTCCCCGCGTCGGGCCTCCGCCGCTGGACCCTGGTGGAGCGAAAGGGGGTGAAGATCGGCATCATCGGCCTCACCACCGTGGACACCCCGACCACGACCACGGCGGCCAACGTCGCCGACCTCACCTTTGCCGACCCGGTCGCCACCGTTCGCGACCTGCTTCCCGAAGTGCGGGCTGCCGGGGCGGAGGTCGTCGCCGTGGTCGGCCACCTCTCCGGGAAGTGCGCGGAGGCCCCCCGATCCGCGATCCTCCCTCCTGAGACGTGTACCCCCGACGGCGAGATCGGGCGCCTCCTCACCGAATTGCCGCCAGGAAGCATCGACATCCTGGCCGTGGGGCACGCCCACACCCTCATCGGGAACCGCATCGGCGACACGTTCGTGTTCGAGGATCGCGCAGAGGGGGTCGCGATCGGCCGGCTCGACCTGGTGGTGACCGAGGAGGGGATCGATCGGGCGGCCTCGGTGCTCCACCCGCCCTGGTTCCTCTCGCACGCGTCGGTCGATCCTCGCTGTGAACCAGGAGAATACGACCTGTCGGAGCGCGATGTGGGAGGCGTGAACCTCGCCCCGAGTCCGGGCGCCCTGGCGCTGGTTCGGGGCCTGGAGGGGTCGGCCGGGTCGCTGTGCGAGGAGATCGGATGTGCGGAAGCGCCGCTGTCCCGCGCGCGAGAAGCGGAGTCCGGGGCCGGCGATTTGGTGGCCGACCTGATGCGGGCGGCGTTTCCCGCCGCCGACGTCGCGGTGCAGAACTCCGGCGGGATCCGTGCCGACCTCCCTGGCGGCAAGCTCCGACGCGAGCACGTGCAAGCCGTGATGCCGTTCCAGAACCGGACGCTGTTGGTCGAGATCAGCGGGGCCAAGCTCCTGACCCTGTTTCGCATCGGCAGCTCGGGAGCCCACGGTCTTCCCCAGGTGTCCGGCGCCCGGTACCGGTTCGACCCCACGCGCACCGGGGGAACCGACCTCGACGGCGACGGCAAGGTCGACGCCTGGGAGACCGATCGCCTGTGTTGGGTGGACGTCGGCGGCGTTCGGGTGGATCCGGGCAAGACCTACCGCGTCGCCACGACCGATTTCCTCCTGAACGGAGGCGACCACCTCGGCCCCGCCCTCGCCGACGCGCCGGTGATCGGAGAAGGAGCCCTCCTCCGCGACGTCTTGATCACCGGCATCGACGCCGCACCCACCTGTCTGCCGAGCCTTCCGGACAAGGCGTCGCCGCGGATCGAGATCGGGGCCTGCGAGGCCGGCGCAACCGGAGCCAAGCCATGACCGAGGTGTCGTGCGTCACCTGCCACCGACGCGAGCACTGGGACGGCCCGGAGCACCACGTCGTTATCGCCGGCGGGCTCCGCCGACCGACCGAAGCCCCCGCCCTCGCCGCCTGGCGGGTGATCGCGCGGTCGCTCGCCGGCGAGCTCGGCCCGGTCGCGGGCGAATGCGCCGGTTGTGGGATGCCCTTGACCGGACCTCCGGGCGCCGACCTCGCCACCTGGAGCTGGCGCTTCGACTTGCCCGACGGCCCGTTGACCGTGGACGGAGGGCGACTCAGTCCCCCGATGGCGCCGGCCGACGTGACCGCGCGCCTCGAGGCCCTCCACCGGCGAGGGTGGGACCTTCGACCCACGACCTGGCTGTTTCAGGGGTGTCTGATAGCCGGGATGCTCGTCCCGATCGCCCTGTGGGTGTTCGGGGCCATTTACACCGCGGCCTTCCTGATCAACTACTGGTAGCCGCTCCGAGCTACCGATTCAGGACGTGGATGGCCTCGCCGAGCGCCGCCTTCGCCGCCTCCATGATCCCTTCGCCGAGCGTCGGATGCGGGTGGATCGTGAGCCCCACGTCGAGCGCCTCGGCGCTCATCTCAATCGCCAATGCAGCCTCGGAGATGATGTCCGAGGCGTGGGCACCAACCACGGTAACACCCAGGATTAGCTTCGTCTTTTGGTCGATGATCACTTTGACGAACCCATCGGTGTCGTGGTTCGCGATCGCCTTGCCGATCGCCGCAAAGGGAACCTTGCCCACCTTGATGTCCAGCTTCTTCGCCTTGCACTCCGGCTCGGTGAGTCCGGCCACCGCGACCTCGGGATCGGTGAACACCACCGCTGGCACGGTCTTCGCGTCGAACTGGTGGTTGTGCCCGGCGATCACCTCCGCGACCAGCTCGCCCTCGTGGGTCGCCTTGTGGGCGAGCATGGGCTGCCCAGCCAGGTCGCCGATCGCGTAGAGGCCGGGTACGTTCGTCTTCATCTGCCGGTCGACCTTCACGAAGGGCCCGTCCATCGCCACGCCCAGATCCTCGAGGCCGAGGCCCCGGCTGTTCGGCCGCCGGCCGACCGTGACGAGGACATAGTCCGCCTCGAGCTTCGCTTTGCCATCCGGGCCCTGCACCTCGACGAGAATGCCGTCCTTCGCGGCCTCCCACCCGAGCGCCTTGTGGTTGAACAGGCCCTTGACGCCGTCTTTCTGCATCCGACGCCACACCACCTTCACCACATCCGGGTCGAAGCCCGGGAGCGCGGAGTCGAGCGCCTCCACCACCGTGACCTCGGTCCCCAGCTTCGCGAACACCCCGCCCAGCTCGAGGCCGATGTAGCCCCCGCCGATGACCACCAGCTTCTTCGGGATCGTGCCCAGGGCAAGCGCCTTCGTCGAATCGAGCACCGGAGCATCGCCAAAGTCGAAACCGGGGATCTGGATCGGCGCGCTGCCGGTGGCGAGGACCACATGGGGCGCGGTGAACCGTTGCTCCCCCTCCGCGGTCTGAACGATCACCTCGTTGCCTTTCCCGATCCGGGCGGTTCCCACGAGCATGTCGACCTTGTTGCCCTTCAGCAACGTGCGCACGCCACCGGTGAGCTTGTCGACCACGGACTGCTTCCAGGCCTGCAATTGGGTGACGTTGACCGAGACGGTGCCGTCGACCACGAGGCCGATCTGGCTGCCGTTCACCATCTCCTGATAGCGTTTGGCCGCATTGATCAGTGCTTTCGACGGGATACATCCGACGTTGAGGCACACCCCGCCCCAGTACTCTTGCTCGATCACGAGCGTCTTCACGCCGAGCTGACCCAGGCGGATCCCACAGGGGTAGCCGCCGGGGCCGGCGCCGATGACGATGGCCTGGTATGCGTTGGACACGAGGAGTCTCCTACAGTTTGGCTTCGATGACGGTCGGACCGCCCGCCTCGCGCGCGGCGACTACGGCAACCCGCACCGCCTCGATCGACCGACCGTCCACCGACACCGCGGCGATGCCGTAGGCGCCGGCGAGCGCAGTGGCGGACGCCGCGGACTGCGCGGGGAGCGGCGCGTCCGGGCCGAGCGGATGCACGGCGACGAGAAAGACGACCTGGGCCGAGCGGAGTTTGGCGACATTCAGGGCCTCGGCGAACGCCCCGTCAGACAGGGAGCCCACCCCGAGGTGCACGAGCACCGGGCCACCCGTGGCGATCGCCAGACCCACGGCGAACAGGGCCCGGTTGGCGGGCGAACCATCGCACGGGGCCACCTTGTAAGGCCGGGCCCCGCGCCGCGGATCGACCAGCCGGTCGACCGGAACCCCCCGAAGCGCGGCGCCCACCCGCTCGCGCTGCCCCGGTACCCACCAGTCCGTGGGCTCCAGGCCCTGGATCGCCCCGATGACGACCGCCTCGAGCCCCTGGACGGGGAGGTGGAAGGGCTTCGGATCGAGCGCCGCCAGCGCCGCGTCTGCGGCGGCAAGCGCGGCGATCACGCCAGCTCCATCATCAAGATCTCGGGGTTCTCGATGAGGTTCTTGACCGCCGCGACGAACCGGGCGGCGACCGCGCCGTCGACGATCCGGTGGTCGAACGACGGCGACAGCAACGTCTTCTGTCGGATGACGATCTGGCCATCCACCACGGACGGCGTGGGCCGGATCGCATTGATGGCCATGATCGCCACTTCTGGCATGTTCAGGATCGGCGTCGCCATCACCCCGCCGATGTTTCCGACACCGGTGAAGGTCAGCGTGCTGCCTTTCAACTCGTCGATCCGAGCCTTTCCAGCTCGGGTTCGCGCGGTGACGTCGGCCAGCTCGGCCGCGATGGTCAGCACGCTCTTCTGCGCGACGTTGCGCACCACCGGCACCATCAGCCCGTTGGGCGTGTCGGTGGCGACGCCAAAGTGATGGTCGCCCTTGACCAAGAGCTCCGATTTCGCCTCGTCCATCCACGCGTTCACATTCGGGAACTCGCGCAGGGCGATCGACACAGCCTTCATGATGATCGGGAGATAGGTCAGCTTGACACCCCGCTTCTCCGCGAACGGACGCGCCGCGTCGCGCAGGGCGACGAGCTTCGTGCAGTCGACCTCCTCGACGTAGGTGAAGTGCGGCGCCGTCTGCACGGCCCGAACCATCTGCTCGGCAATTTTCCTGCGGATCCCGATGATCTGGATCCGCTCGTCCGCCCCCGAGGCAACGACCTGGGGCAGCGCGACCGGCGCGATCGGCACCGCCTCGGTGTGCGCCGTGAGGTCGCCGTGGGTGACTCGCCCACCGGGCCCGGTCCCAGCGACCTGTCGCAGGTCGACGTCGAGCTCGCGGGCGTGACGGCGAACCGCTGGCGCCGCTTTGGTAGCCGCTTTCGCCTCGGGGGCCGCCGGCGCGGCCTGGCCGACGCTGGTCGCCGCGGGAACCGCGGGAACCGCGGGAACCGCGGGAACCGCGGGAACCGCGGGCGGGGCGGCGACCGCCGGGGCGGCGCCCGCGTCCCCGTACTCGACGCGCGGCTGATGCACCTTGATGAGATCGCCCGGCTTGCCAAAGAGCTTCGCGATGGTGCCCCCGCGAGGGGAGCTGATCTCGAGCTGGGCCTTGTCGGTCGTGATCTCGCACAGCGGCTGGTCCTGGGTGACGACATCCCCCGGTTTGACGTGCCACTTCACGACCTCGGCCTCGACCACGCCCTCGCCGACCTCAGGCAACTGAAACACGAACCCCATGTCAGAACTCCATGCAGCCGCGCGCCGCAGACAGGATCGCCTCCACGTCTGCCCCGGCGCGGGCAAACGGAGCCTCGAGGTAGAGAAACGCCTCTTCGAGCGCGCACTGGTGCACGTCGGTCACAAACGGGTCGGCGGCGGGATCGACGACGACCAAGCGGCCGCATCTCCGCACGGCGTCGCCCAGGGTGGCGCGGTCGAGCGGGGCAAGGCTGACGAGATCCAGGACGGTCGCCGAAATCCCCACTTCTTCGAGGCGGTCCGCCGCTCCGAGCGCCGCAGCGACCCCACCCGCCCACGCAGCGAGCACGACGTGATCGCCAGCGCGCTCCACGATCGCTCGATCCAGTCGGATCTCCTCCGGGTCTCCCCGGTCGGTCGCTCGACTCTCCAGCACCACGACCGGGCGCCCGGACGCGACGGCGGCCCGAACCAGGCCCGCGCTGCGCGCGCTCGAGGACCCAGCGACCACCGACACCCCTGGCAAGCGGCCGACGAACCGGCCCGCGGCGCCATCGAGCCCACTGGCCTCGGCACCGTACGGCATCCTCACCACGAGGGGGACCGAAAACCCACCGGCCAAGACGATTTCCCCGGCTGCGGCCAAGACTTCGGTCACCGCGCCGAGGCGGCCTGCGCCATCGAGCACGGCCACCACCGGCTGACCGGCGAGCGCGAGCCCCATCGCGACGGCGAGGGCCGCGCGATCCGCGATCGGGAGCTCGAGCGCCCCCGGATCCGCCGAACGTGCAACATGGACGGCGAGGGAGGCACTCATGCGCGGGCCTCCAGGTACTTCGCGATGAAGTACTCGCCGGCTTTGTAGGACGACCGCACCAGCGGTCCGCTCGCCACGTAGGCGAAGCCGAGCGCTAGACCCACTTCCTCATAGGCCGCGAACTGGTCCGGGTGAATGAACTCGACGACCGGCAGGTGCTTGGGGGTGGGCTGCAGGTACTGTCCGATCGTGAGGAAATCGACGCCTTGTTCGCGCAGATGCACCATCGCCTGGGCCATCTCCGCCGGCTGTTCCCCGAGTCCGACCATCAGCGACGACTTGGTCAGCACACTCGGTGCCTGGGACTTGATCCGGTGCAGCACGTCCAGCGTGGTCCGGTAGCCGGCCTTGGCGTCGCGCACCGGATGGGTCAGCCGCTCGACCGTTTCCAGGTTCTGAGCGATCACGTCCGGACGCGCCGCGGTGACCTGGGCCAGCAAATCCGCATCGCCCCGGAAATCGGGAATCAAGACCTCGATCCGAGTCTTCGGGGCCGCGCGCCGGGTCTCGCGGATCACCGCGGCAAAGTGTCCGGCCCCCTGGTCAGGGAGATCATCGCGATCGACCGAGGTAATGACGACATAGTCGAGCGCCATGCCGGAAATGGTGGCGGCAAGGTTCGCGGGCTCCTCGGGGTCGAGCGGGCCGGGTCGGCGGGCCGTTTTCACCGCGCAGAATCGACAACCGCGCGTGCAGGTGTCGCCCATGACCATGAACGTGGCGGTGCCGCCGCCCCAGCACTCGCCGATGTTCGGGCAGCGGGCCTCCTCGCACACCGTCGACAACCGAAGATCGCGGGCAACCCGCTTGATCTCGTGGTATCGCTCGCTCCCCGGGAGCCGGACCTTGAGCCACGGCGGCTTCTCCCCAGGTCGGGTGGGGATAAACGAGGGAGCCCGTAGTCCGGACAGCATCGGCACCTCGCGTCGGGGCCGTGGCTTAACCGATCTCTCCCTCGTCGTCGTAGGACGGGAGCTCGTCAACAGCGAAAACGCTGGTGCTTTCCTCATCCTCGTCGTCGTCTTCGTCCTCGAGGGCCTCCCGCAGCGACCGCCGATAGATCAGGTCGGTCTTGTCGCCGCCGGCCACGCCTCGAATTTGCGCCTCTTTCGGATTCGGCTCCGGTTTCTCGGTGGCCAGCGGGGTCAGGTTCGTCGCCGTGGACTCCTCGACCAGCTCGACCGAGGCGCGCAGCGCGCGCAGCCGCGCCGACACGGGTTGACGCGC
>CANLGQ010000178.1 GCA_947490265.1 Pseudomonadota bacterium
CAACTCAGCCGTGTGCTACGCGCTCGGGATCACGGCGGTCGACCCTTCGCGATCCGTCCTGCTGTTCGAGCGCTTTCTCTCTCGCGAGCGCGGCGAACCACCCGACATCGACGTCGATTTCGAACACGAGCGCCGCGAGGAGGTCATTCAGTACATCTACGGTCGCTACGGCCGGCACCGAGCCGGGATGGTCAACGAGTTCATTTGCTACCGTGGCCGCTCCGCAATTCGCGACGTCGGGAAGGTGTTCGGGCTCTCGCTCGACCAGGTCGATCGACTGGCGAAGGCCATGGATCGCTGGTCGGCGGGGCCGCTCGTCGCGGCCGACGACCTCGTGCGCGAAGCGGGCCTCGATCCGGATGCCTCCGAGGTGCAAGCCACCCTGCGCGCCGCCGAGCAGATCCGCGACTTTCCCCGCCACGTCTCGATTCATGTCGGCGGTTTCGTCATCGCCGCCGACGATCTGCGCGAGCTCGTCCCCATCGAGCCCGCCACCATGGTCGGCCGCACGGTCATCCAGTGGGACAAGTACGACATCGACATCTTGAATTTCGTGAAGGTCGATGTTCTCGCGCTCGGGATCCTCACCGCCATCCGCAAGGCCTTCCAGGCGATCGAGACCTTCGATGGGTCGCACTGGGAGCTGGCCACGATTCCCGCCGAAGATCCCCTCGTTTACGACATGTTCTGCGAGGCCGACACCGTCGGGGTGTTCCAGATCGAGAGCCGCGCCCAGATGTCGATGCTTCCGCGCCTCAAACCCCGCTGCTTTTATGACCTGGTGATCGAGGTCTCCATCGTCCGCCCCGGCCCGATCCAGGGGGGCATGGTTCATCCCTATCTTAGACGAAGAAGCGGCGACGAACCAGTGTCTTACGCCCACCCCGCGCTGGAACCCATCCTCGAGCGCACCCTCGGCGTCCCGCTGTTTCAGGAACAGGTGATGGCCATGGCCGTGGCGGTTGGGGGATTCACAGCCGGAGAGGCTGATGAACTCCGGCGCGCGATGGGGGCGTGGCGCAAGCGCGGCAACCTCATGGAGCTCGGACAGCGACTGGTCCGCGGCATGGTCGCACGCGGGATCGCCCCGGATTACGCCGATGCGGTCCTTGCCCAGATCCTCGGCTTTGGCGAATACGGCTTCCCCGAGTCGCACGCCGCGAGCTTCGCGCTCCTGGTCTATGTGTCCGGATGGCTCAAGTGCCACCATCCCGCGGCGTTTACCGCCGCCTTGATCAATGCCCAGCCGATGGGTTTCTACTCGCCCCACACCTTGCTGGCGGATGCCCAGCGGCACGGGGTTCGCGTACTCCCGATCTGCGTGGTGATCTCGGCCTGGGACTGCACCCTGGAGCCCGACCCGATCAAGGCGGACCGGCCCGCGATCCGCCTCGGCCTCCGGATGGTCCGCGGGCTCGGGGCGGAGGCTGGCAAGGCCTTGGTAGCGGCGCGGGCGTTGAGACCGTTTCGCGATCTCGTCGATTGCGCGCTGCGCTGCGGGCTCGATCGGGGGCTCCTCCAGGCGCTCGCCGAATCGGGCGCGTTGTCGATCTGGGAGCCCGATCGCCGTCAGGCTGCCTGGAAGCTCCAGGGTGTGTGGAGTGGCCTTCCCCTCTTCGCCGGTGTTGCGCGTCGGGAGCCCGTCGCTCCGCTGCCGGTGGCCGATGCCGTCGAACAACTCCACGCCGACTACCACGCGACCGGCGTCTCGATAGACGGCCATCCGATCGCGCTGGTCCGCCCTTGGTTGCTGCAGCGACGCGCCATTCCGATCTCCGGCCTCGCCGCGCTTCGCGCCGGAAGTCGGGTGCGCCTCGGTGGCCTCGTCGTCGTGCGGCAGCGGCCGCCAACCGCTTCCGGGGTCGTCTTCCTCACCCTCGAAGACGAGACCGGTCTCGTGAACCTCATCGTGTGGCCCGATGTCTGGGACCGTTACCGCCGAATCGCCCGCACCGCCGTGCTGCTCGGGATCGATGGCATCTTGCAGCGCAGCGGGGGAACCGGCGGAGGTCGTCCCCAACGCGGCGAAGCGATCGACGTCGTCGTCAAGGGAATGTGGCCTGTCCCCCCGGCGCAATCTACTCGAGACCCCCATCTCGCGCCGGTAGAGCCTCCCTCGCGGGACTTCCACTGACCTCGGATGCCTGCCATGCTGAGTCGCGCTATAGTCGGCGGCGTGCGGAGGATGAAGCGATGGTACGGAATCTGGCGACCGGAGCCTGGCTGCTCGCGATGACCGGGTGCGGCGGCGAAGGCGACGAACTCCGCTCCACCCCGCTCGACGAGCCTTCGGTGGACTTCCTCATCGAGCCGATCGACGTCGACACCGACTGGCCGGTGGTGGAGACCGATACCGATACGGATACCGACGCCGACTCCGACACCGGTGCGAACACCAATTAGTGGGTCGCGCTGTTCGGACGACGCCCGGTCGCCAGTCTGCCCTTCACGCTGGATTGCACTGACCGAGCCGGTTTGTGATGCCTTGCCGTCACCGTGCCTTGCGTCGAGGCGTTGAACTCACCACGCCACGCGCGCGCCGCAAACCGGTTGCCTCATCCGCGACGAAGTGGATGAAAGAATCGAATCTCGTTCAAAACAAGCTTCCAATCGTCGAGCGTCTGACGATCATCCGCAATGGCCGGCAAGTCGTTTAGCACTTTTGTCGCACGCTTTGCGCTCCCGGCCAAGAGTGATCCCCAGCTCATCCGATTCGATCTGCACCCTGTGGACGAAATGATCGGCCTTGCCCGCTGTGGATCGCCTTGGTAAATCGACGAGGCCGGATTCACCGGTCCCCCCGCCCACCGCTCCCGACCCCGCCTCCCCCCGCAGGCGCCCGGCAACCCCCGCCGGGCGCCCCCGCCCAAACGAGCGCGCTGCTCCGCCGCCAGTTACCCCTTGCACCGTGAAACGCTGGGTCGGTCTCCTCTTCGCTGCCTGCTTCGCGCTCGCCGCTGCGGCTACCGGCTGGTGGTTCGAGGGCGACACCCTTCGTGCCCGAAGCTGGGACCGGGAGGCGCGAAACCCGCCAACGGCCGATGACCTCGCCATGGTGGAGCGCTGTTCGGAGCTGGATTGGCGCCCGGTGCTCAGGATCCTCGGCTCTGACATCGACGCCGCGTGTGGCGAGCAACGGTTCGGAGAAGCGCTCGCCGAAAGCCTTCGACAACATCCCAGCCGAATCACCTGGGCGCGCGCGCGCCTCGATCGACCCGACCGAAACTGGGGAGAGCGACTGCGGTGGGCCATCGCGCTACACCGGATCGGCGAGACTCCGCCAACCCTCAGTCGCCTCTCGCGGGGCCGTAGACTTCGCGGTGACCGTTTTTCAAGCTGGCTTTTCGAGCTAGCGGCGGATCCTTTCGAAGGACTCTGGATGGATCCGGCCCTGCAGACGGATCTGGCCATTCTACGCCTGGAGACCTCCGCAGAGCCAACCCTCTCGGATGTTCTCCTCGCACGGCGCGCCACCTTGGTCCCGCCCGGACCCGCACCCGATTCGACTCGAATCGCATCCAACACAGTTGGAATCAATCTGAATCTGGTGTGGCACCAGGTGGTCACCGGAGCGCAGTTGAACGGGGTACCTGCAGCCTGGGTAGGCCCCCTCTCCCGTCGGATCCGAGACTGCACCGTCCCGCAGGATCCGCGGTGCCTGATGCTGGTCCTCGATCTCGCTGCGCTCGAACTGGCCGAGGACGAGGTCGACCTTGCCCGCCTGCCGACACCGGAGGCCAGCGCGGTGCGGCCCCTGTGGGAGATCCTGCACTCCGACCCGGCCAAGCTCGCGATCGCCGAGGAGGAAACCGCGGCCTGGAGAGCATGGGCAGCTGAAAACGGCGAAGCGGCGGTAAGGGCGACCTTACTCGGCGGCCGCACGGCCGACCGAGAGCTCCAACTTGCCCGAGGCGGCGACCCGCTCGCGGCGCTGCACCTCGGCGGCAGCACCCCGTGGGCCACCGCACTCGCCGCGGTGCTGCTCTTGCCGGGCGCCACCGAAGCCAGCGAGACGGCGCAAGGCGCGGCGCTCCGACTCGGCGAGGAGATCTGGTTGCTCCCGCGGTGCGGCGCGTTCGAACGCGCGCCGGAGACCTTTGTGCCAGGGCCAGGGCTCGAACCCCGCCCCCTGCTCGCGCGCGCCGCGGTCGAGGTGGCTGCGGCCGCAAGCCGCGCCGGGCGCCGGGCGGAGGCCCACCAGGCCGCAGCCCTGGCGGTGCGACTCGACCCCTTCGCCCGCCCCGCCGCCCCCGGGATCGACTCGCTCCTTCCGCCGACGATGGACGCCACCTCGAACGCTGGGCGGCAGGCCGGCGCGATGTTCTCGACCCAAGCCCCCGCGAAGGATGGGCTCGAAGCCGGAGAGCTTCGCGATCCCTGTCGCTGACATCTCACGCCGCGATCCGCAGATCGTTTGCCACATCTTCGCGGATCCATTGGCCACCGACCGGGCGCCGAACCGCGCAGACGCGACCGCGAACGGACCAGCGAACTGGGCTGCAAGGCTCGTCGGCTGCGCCGAAAAGGTGTGTGCCGCGCACGGATCCGAGCCGACAGCGTCCGACGCCGCACGGAATCAACACCGCCGGGCCGTCCTCCTCGCCCTCCGCCACCTCAACGAGGTCGCCGACTTCCCAGCGCCGACCAGCGAACTCACCGACCTCCGTGACCAGGAAAAGCCAACCGGAAGCGCCGCTCGACTGGCGGCGGATCTCTGGACGCGCATTTTGCAGGGGGACGATCGCGGGAAACGCCATGGTGACCTCCGATGGCTTCACTGTACTGAACGCATGCACCATCGACAAGGTCAATATTGAACCAAGCGGACACTTTTAGTCCGCATACCGGAGGTGCGTTCAGAGAAGCGGACCGGGTGATCAAGTGAGAGCGGTGGGGTACAGGGTGCGCGGAGGAAGCATGACGCCCCGTACATCCATCGGTTTGCTGGGCCTGGCGGTCGGCCTGGGCTGGTTCGCGGGCGTTCGGGCCGACGCCCAGGAGCCACCTCAACCCGCGTCGCGTCACCTACTATGCCGGTCGTTCCAGGGAAGAACCGACACCGATTGGGTGATCGACACGTCGGATCGCACCACGGAGATCGGGCAGTGGGTCGACCAGGAGGGCAAGCGGGGGTGGTCGGTCGACGGCGTCGACTTCGAGCTAGGCACCAAACCGACCGGCTACCCCTCCACGTGGGCAGAGGTGTGCCTCAGCCGGTAAGCGCCGTCCGCGCGGCGCGCACCCGCGCGAGATCGATGGGTGCGGAGAGGTCGCCACCGGCATGGAGCCAGGTCCCAACGATGATCCCATCCGCCCGCTTGCCGGCGGCCGAGCGGTCGGGGCGCCATCCGCTGCCGACCCACACCGGGCAACGGACGGCCGACCGGGCAGCGGAGACGTGCTCGGCATCGGTCTCCTGGCCCGTGCCCGTTCCGGTCACGATCACCACGTCGGCGCCGGCGCGCTCCACGAGGTCGCGGGCGGCAGCGTCGATCCCCATTGGGGCGAGGGGAACGGCATGTTTCACGAGCACGTCGGCCGCGATGCGCACCGACTCAGCGCCGATCCGGTTGCGCTCCAGCCAGAACTCACGAGCCTGGCCGGTAATGACGCCCTGGTCGGTCGACATGGCGCCAGCGAAGATGTTCACGCGGACAAAGGCAGCGTCACACGCCTTTGCGATGGCGAGGGCGGCGAGCGCGTCGTTCCGGAGGACGTTGATTCCGAGTGCGATCCGGGGCGCCGCGGCGCGGACCGCGAGCGCGACCCGCGTCATCGCGGCGATGGTCCAGGCATCCACCGGACCGGCGTGGAACGGGGCGTCGCCGTAGTTCTCCACGATGAGGGCATCGACTCCGCCCTCAGCGAGCGCTGCGGCATCGGCCACGGCGCGCTCCAACACGCGGTCAAGTCCGGGAGACGGGCGGGGCGCACCCGGAAGCGGCGGAAGGTGAATGACCCCGATCAGAGCCGGCGGCGTCTCGGGGGACCGCCCGTGCTCTCCGAAAGGGCGCTCGAACACGTCAGACGAGGCCGCGAACCTGCTGCCACTCCGCCTCGATGCGAGCGAAGTCCTCGCTCGGCACGATCGGCAATTCGGGATCCGCGCTGCCGGAGTTGTCCTCGACCGCGCGATCGTCGCCGCTCTCCTCGCCAGACAGGACCTGAGGATCGAGAAAACCCAGTGCCACGGCCACAACCAGGGGGTGCGCTGCGATCTTCATGGATTCCTCCCGTCGTGCGCAGACGGTAACTCGGGGACAGGCGATGGCCGGCCGTCGTGACGAAGCGGGACAGAAGCGGGACAGAAGCGGGACAGAAGCTGTCTGGCCTGGCGCTGGGTTCAATCAAACCACCCATGCAGATACCAACGCATTTGCTCCCGAAACAGCCAAGCCACGCTGTGTCCGAGCGTTGCAACCCAATATTCACGATCCAGCGACTCGCCGATGCGCCACCATTCCCCCTGAAGGCGCTCCGGCCCTTCGAGGTGGGTCACCGCGACCCAGCTCTCCCCGAGACGCACCGCGAGCGGGTCGCCAGGGCGCATCTCGATCCGCTGTGGGAGGGGAAGCAGAAGCGACGGTCGAGGGCGACGCACCACCGCGCGAACCCACTGATCTTGAGCTTCGACCGGATCGGCGACGAGTGCGTGGCCCACCCCCACCGGCCGGATGGCGGGAGCAGCGGGAAAGAGCCGCGGCTCCCAGCTCGTCTCGGGGCGCCAGCGGTCGACGACACCCGGAGCGAACACCGCCGCTTCTCCGAGTGTATCCGTCAATCTGGCGAGCAGCTCGGGCAGGGGTTCGGTGGCCTCGGTGCGATCGATCAGGCCAGGTTGCCAGCCGAGCGCAGGCGCCGATTCGGCGACCTCGATCACCAGCTCCGAGACGGGCGCAGACAGGCGCACCGCCTCGAGGCGCGACTGGATGAGACGACGAAGGCGAATCGGATCGCGGGTCGGACGCCCCGCACGCACCGGTACCTGGACCAACCCCAGGGTCGGGCCCCGTGCGTCGGCGGTGCGCTCCAACCGAAGCAAGACGCGCAGGCGGATGACCGCGAGGTCGCGCGCGGCGAGCTCCTGAACGAGACGCCCGATAGTACTCGGTAGCGCGAAGGCGACTTCCGAGAGGGTGGTTGCGCCTGCGAGGGGGGCCGACAAGGCAATCGGCCCCTCGTCTCTCGCGGGGGGCCCCGGCACCCCGACTGACTCGCCGCGCCCAATCCGGGTGAGGTGTGCCGCTTCCTCGCCCCACCGGCCAGCAACCGAAGCGGGATCGAGGCGAACCAGATCGCCCACCTTCCGGATCCCGACGGTGCGCAAGGCCTCGCGCAGCGCCGGACTCGGCCCCAGGGCCGCCACGGGCAAGTCGGCGAGCTCTCCAGCGAGAGCTCCTCGCGGGATCACGCGCCCGGCCTCGCCCAAGGCCCGGAGCCCGGTGCGCGCGACCGCGGCCGCTCCGATCGCTTCGTCGGCGAGAACGACCCGGGCCCGATGGCCAAACTCCTCAGCCAGGGCCAGCGCCGCACCCACCACCCCTTCCTCTCCTCCGAAAATATGGGCTGTACGCGATACTTCGAGCAAAATGTCGTCGTCGCCCAGCGCCGCGACCCGGTCGGAAAGCCGCCCAAAAGAGCGCAACAGCTCGCGGCGATCCGCGGCTTCTCCCTCCCGATCGAGCGGTATCAGCTCGATCTCAGGGACGAGCGCTCGCGCCTCGGCTGCCGTGGTGCCCGGCTGGATCCCCTCGGCCGAAGCTGCCGGAGTGGCGCAGATCACCCGAAGCGCATTTCGCTCCTCGGCGATCAGACCGGCGAGATCATCGAACGAAAAACCACATCGCTCCAGCCGAAAGGCAGGAAGATGGACGACGAGCCAACGAGCTGTCACGCCCGATTCCGAACGACGACCCATTCAGGACATCTGGCGATCCGGGTCATCTGGAGCCGAATATCAGCCGGCAGGTCGCGCGCGGGTTCGTGGTCGATCACGACGCCAGTGCTTCGCCCCTGCTCGGCGGCCAGACTCCACCGGTGACCGGTGACCCGGTCGATTCGCGCGCCCGAAACCAGGACGAGACCAAAACAGCCCGACCGGAGCAGCTGCTCGACGGCCCACGCCTCGGGACGCGAACCATCGGACGGCGGGCGCACGACCAGCAGCCGATCGAGATCGACCCCTTCGTCGGCGAGCGCAGGAGGGAAGAGCTTTCGCTCCACATCGACCCAGGCCACCC
>CANLGQ010000179.1 GCA_947490265.1 Pseudomonadota bacterium
CCTCATCCTTCCGCCGCGGCGATCCGAACGCAGACATCCACGGCACGTGAAAATCAAGATGAGCAACTACCCCAGGAATCGCGGGAAGCGGTCACCCAAACCGATCGAAGAACCGGCGAGATCACCCTAAGTGACTGGCATTGGGGCTAATTACCAGTATGCGGGAGGGCGACTCGAGCGCGATGCCACGCGCTTGGCGCTCCTGGAACTGCCCGACCGCGGCCCGGCGCCGGCCTTCGCCTTCGAGCACGGCTGGGAGCCAGTCGGGGCGACGGCCACCCTCACGCGCTGCGAGGGGCACAAGGTCTTCGAGGTCGACGGGCAGCCCGTGCTCGACTTCTACCGGCAGTTCCTCGGGGACGCAGGCGACCGCGAGTTCTTCCGCCTCAACATCCAGCGCTTCGGCTTCGCGCTGCAGTTGGACGCGGCAGAAGACGGCCCCACGCTTGTCAAGGTGGCGGTGGGCTGCGACTTCGAGAAGGGCTCCATCGACTACTTCCCCTCAGAGGACCTGCAAGGACGGCGCGTGCGGCTGATCCTGGCCAGTCGGCGCGGGCTGATTGCGGGGGCACGACGCGCGGCGCGGCGCTGCCGGGAGTCGTTGGGCGGCGCCGAGCCGGCCGTGGTGGTGGCCGTGAGCTGCTGCACGCGAAAGTCCATCCTGCACAGTCGAATGGGGCTGGAGCTGGCCGCCGTGCGCGAGGAGTTCGGCCCCGCCGTGCCGGTGTTCGGATACTATGCGGGCGGGGAGCTCGCCCCGTATCTGAGTCGCTGGTCGGAGGCCGCGGACCCCACCCATCCCTGCGCCGGCTCCTCGTTTCACGCCACCACCATCGCCCTGCTGGCCCTGCCCGGGCCGCACGCCGCGCACCGGGCGCTGACCGCGAAGCTCCGTCCGAAGCGCGAAGCACTGGCCGCAGAGAACCAGCGGCTGCGCGCGCAGCTCGAGCGCAGCGAGACCATTCTCGACGAAAACGAGGCCTTCCTGGCCAATCTCAGCCGCAAGTCCTACGGGGACGGCGAGAAGCTGTCCCGCCAGACCGAGGTGATCCGGCGATACACGCCGCACGACGTCTGGGGGCGCATCGGCCGCAACGCCCAGCGCGGGGTCTACGAACCGGCCGACTCCGAGTTCAACGGCGCGTTTCTCTTCATGGACGTGAAAGGCTTCACCGCATTCAGCGAGACCCACACCCCGGCGGAGGTGGTGCCTGCTCTCAATGCCATCCTGGAGCCGGCGGCCGATCTCGTCTACGACTGCGGCGGGGACGTGGACAAGTTCATCGGCGACTGCCTGTTCGCGGCCTTCCCCGAGCCGGCGCGGGCCGTGGAGGCCGCCGCGCGACTGGTGGATCTGGTCTTGAACTTGATCGCTGCCGGCAGCCCATTCTCGGCGCGCGTGGGGGTCAATGCGGGCCGCGCCGTTCGCGCCAACGTCGGTTCCAAGCAGCGGCGCGAGTACACCTTCATCGGCGACGCAGTCAACACCGCACAGCGTCTGGAGGCCAACTGCCGCCCCGGTCAGGCCCTCCTCTCAGCCTCGCTCGAAGCCGAGGCCAGGAAGCGTTTCCGGGTCGTGGAGCCACGCTTCGTCGAGGTCAAAGGCAAGTTGGAGCGCCTCGCCGTCCTGGACTGTTCGCCCTAATCACAGGCGGCGATGGGCTCGCGTCCTGCGCTGAACAAATTCTCAAAGCGCCTGACAGATCGCCGCCAACGGCAGATGAAGTGAGCGGCGGACGATAGCGCGGATGAAACACGCCCGACGAGCCTGGTGGCTTGCGGCTCCGCGTCGTTGCGCCTTGCGGAAGCGATGCTGGGAAGCGCGAGGGGCGCGGAGGGCGCGGAGGATCCAGGTCGAGGCTCACGGTCTCGCCCGACTCACGGGGAAGCGGGTTCAGCAGGCGGCAGCGCGATCTCCTGCCGCACGCCCGCCGGCAGCGCGCGGCTCCACCGGAACAGCGGGCGGAAACGCTCGACGGTCCACCCTTGCTCGGCCAGGGCCACGACCGCCTCCATCCCGCCCTCCCGACGCACCATCTGCCGAAGCGCCCACGCCGAGGGGTACACCACCGTTCGCTCCACCCGGCCCGACTTGAGCAGCCACCGCTTCCAGCCAAAGGGCAGCGCGGTCTCCTCGCCGAAGGCCAGGCGGACCGGGGTCGTGCAGTTCCGGGTTGTCGGCGCGTACCGGTCCGGGAGGGGCTGGCCGGCGTCCATCGCCGCGACCTGGTCGGTCCAGAGGCGATCCACGGCAGTCAACCACGCATCGCGCTGGGCGTCGGTCTGGGTGATCCACAATTCGTAGATCTCGCGGTTCAACCGGCTCGCGAGCGCAAAATCGCCGTCGTCCCCCGGGTTGCCGTTTCGGTAGATCACCATCGCGCCCCGCTGAGCCCGGGTCCAGACCGGGTCGTTGAGCACCCCGGCGTCCGGGAGCCACTTGTCCAGCACATAGGAGGTCGAGTGGTTGAATCGGTAGAACTCGTACTCGGCGTCGAAAAAAGCCCCGTCCTGACAGGCCTGAAACCGCACGGACAGGTGTCCCCAGGTCGACCTGCCGGATTTCCTCGAGTACACCTCCACCGCCGCGGCGAGCGAGCGAGCGGGACGCCCGTCCACCACCGCGTCGCCACCCACCACTTCGGCGCACCGGGTGCTCCCCGCGCGGTAGAAGGCCCAGTCTCCGGTCTCCACCGCCGCGAGCTCGACCGCCCAGGGCGTCACCCTTTCACCGACCCGGCCGTGAGCCCCTCCACGAGGAACCGCTGGAGCCCGAAGAACAAGAGCGTCACCGGCAGGCTCACCAGGATTGCGGCGGCGGAGAAGTGACCCCACTCGGCGCCGAATTCTCCGACGTAGCCGTTAAGCACCACCGGCAAGGTGTACCGCCGCTCGTCCGACAGGAGCGTCGCGGCCAGGATGAACTCGTTCCAGGCCGTGAGGAACGCGAACAGCGCGGTGACCGCGATGGCCGGACGGGCGAGCGGAAGGACGATCTGGGTAAACGTCGTCCAGCGCGAGGCGCCGTCGAGCATCGCCGCCTCCTCGAGCTCGCGCGGCAGGGTGTCGAAGTAGCCCTTCAGGTTCCACGTCGCGAACGGGACGGTGGTCGTCGAGTAGACCAGGATCAACCCGGTCATCGAGTCGAGGAGGTGCAGAAAGTCGAGCAGGATGTACAAGGGGATCGCCGCGACCACCCCAGGGAACATCTGGGTGAGAAGGAAGAGCTGAAGCGCCCGGTCTCGCCCCGGAAAGGCCCACCGGCTCGTGGCGTAGGCCGTCGTGCAGGCGACGCCGACCCCGACCGCCGCCGTCGCACCGGCGATCACCAGCGAGTTCAGGAGCTGCCGACCGAACAGCCAGGTCCCGTCTGGCGACGATTTGGACAGGACGTAGCGGAAATTCTCGAGCGAAAACTCGGTGGGAAGCGGATTCGCAGTGATCGACATCCCCTGACTGGTGGACAGCGCCATCTTCACCACCCACAGCACCGGAAACAGCGTGGCCACGGTGATCCCGACGAGGACCACGTGCGTCAGAACGACCCGCACGGGGCCCGGCGATCTCATACGACCTTCCGGCCGGTCAGGGCGTTCGTGAGCCGGGAATACCCGACCAGCACCGCAAAGATGAGGACCGCGTACGCCGAAGCGTAGCCGTAGTGGTGGCCGCGGGTGAACGCCCATCGGTACGCCTGGGAGATCAGGATCTCGGTCGACCCGTCCGGTTCCCCGCCGCTCACCAGGAAGATGATGTTGAACATATTGAACGTCCAGACCGAGCCGAGGATCACCGCCGGCAACAGCGCGGGGGCGAGCAGCGGGAGGGTGACGTGCCGGAAGCGCTGAAAGGCGTTCGCCCCGTCCACCTCGGCGGCCTCCTCGAGATCGCGGGGGATCGCCTGCAAAGCGCCCAGGGTGACGACCATCATGAACGGGAACCCGAGCCAGGTGTTCGTACACAAGTTCGCGGCGAACGCCGTGGAGAAGCTGCCGAACCACGAGACCGGCTCAGCCCCGAGCAGGGCGAGGAGCGCGTTGATCGCGCCGAACTGCTGGTGGAAGAGGTTCTTCCACACGAGCGCGGTGATGTAGCTCGGGATCGCCCAGGGCAGGATGAGCACCGCCCGAAAGACGCCTCGCAGGCGAATCCACGGCTCGCGCAGCAACAATGCGAGGGCCACCCCGATGGCGACGTGGAGCCCCACGTTGGCGATCGTCCAGCCGATCGTCACGACCAGGGTCGTCCAGAACGAAAGCGGGGAACCCAGCGGGAAATCTCTGGCGAGCAGGATGTCGAGGAAGTGGCCGGCACCCACGAACGTCCAGGTCGACTCCTGGACCTCGAACAGGCTGACCGCGGCGCCGACCGCGAACGGGAGGACGGTGAGGAGCAGCATGGCCAGAAAGGCGGGGGCCACCCAGGCATAGGCCCACAACCACTTGCGAATCGGGGCCCGCCATACCGCGCGACCGCCCAGGGCCAGGCCGACCGCGCCCAGGACCCCGGCGCCGAGGAGCCACCCCGCCGGGTTGGCGGCCGGGGGGGGCGGGCGACTGAGCACCCGATACTGGCGCTGCGCCTCCGCCGCCGCTTCCTCAGGGGTGGCGCCGCGAACCAGTCTTTTGAGCGCCCGGTCGACCGGCTCCCAGGTGCGCGCCATCTCCGGCCGAACCGGCATCGCGACGGCCAGCTCCGCCTGGGCCCGAAACGCCGCCAACACCGGATCAGAGGTGGGAACCCCGGTCGCGGCGACGACCTGCCGCCCCACGTCTTGCCGGACCCGGGCGCCCTCCGGCCCCGCCAACCACGCCGCCAGCGCCGCGGCGTCCGGGTTGTCGCGGCCAAGGAAGACGGCTTCTACCGTGAGATAGGGCGCAGCGGGGAGCCCGGTCGAGGAGACGGCGGGCAGCGGGGCCACCGCGTAGTCGATCGCCGGGTTCACTTCGCCGAGGAACCACGGGCCGGTGATGGCCATCGCCGCCCGGCCCTCGTTGAAGAGCTGGGTCACCAAGGCCCCGCTCGGCTCGGGCGGCACGATCTCGCGGGCGATCCGCTGAACCAGCCGGTAGCCCTCGATGTTCGCCGGAGAGTCCAGGTGGACGACGTCGCCCTCGAAGACCCCGCCGCCGGTGCCGTGCATCCACGGGCCGGCGTGGTAGGCCTTTCCGATCTCCTGAACGAGCCAGAATTGACCCGCCGGTAGCGGTTGATCCGCCAGCGCGAGGAGCGCGTCGGTCGTCGCCGGCGGCGCCTCGATCAGCGCCCGGTTGTAGAACACCGCCACCGACTTCACCGCCAGGGGCCAGCCCCAGCGCGCGCCCTTCCAGGTCACGGCGGCGAGCGCCGAGGGGAGCACGTCGGGCGGATCTCCCGGGATCGGGCGCACGATCCCGAGCGCAGACCAGTCGCCGATCCGATCGTGGCCGAACACGAACAGGTCCGGCCCGTTTCCGTGCGGGACCGCGGACTCGATCTTCGAGGCCAGCGCCTCGTTGGGGACATAGATCGGAAGAACCTGCGTTCCGGCGTGCTCGACGGACCACCGGGAGCAAAGCGCCTCCAACGCCGCGCGCTCGTCGCCGCGGTAGGCGTGCCAAAGCGAGATCTCGGCGCCGAGGGCCGAGGCGGCGAACCACCCCACGAACATGGCCGGCAGGATAACGCGGATGCGGGAGGCAGCTTGCGCATCGGTCCCTGGCACCTCGCATTCGCAGCCGGGGGATTCCTCGTCGGGCTCGCCCTCGGCGGACTGGGCCCCCGGAGCGCGCTGCGCGAGGCGCGCGCCGAGGCGCGGGCAGCGAGCCGATCTCCCCGGGGCGCGGGGACCGAGCTCGCGCGGATCTTCCAAGGTCGCCCGCTTCCCGACCGCGCGGAGACCCCGTCCCCGACGCCGGACGGCGCGGCCGACCAGCCCCCCAGCGAAGGCCCGGAATCCGCCGCGGAAGCCGAGACCCCGAGCGGCGGCGCCGCCCCCGACGAACGCGCGGCGATCCGGGAAGCCTTGGCGCTCCGGCAGACCCAGGCGAGAGCCGCGCTCCTCGAGGACGCCGAGCCCACCGAGGTCCAGGTCGAGCAGATCGACGCCGCGGTCGCCGACATGAACACCGACCTGAAGGTACTCGCCACCGAGTTCGTCGCGCGGTTCGACGCCAGCGAGCCGTCCCGTCGCAACATGATGGTGTTCGCAGCCGATACCCTCGATGTCCTCATCGACACCGAGGATCGCCTCGCCGAAACGCTGACCGACGAGCAAATGGACGCGGTGCGAGAGGAGTCGCTCGATCCCCTCTCCTACGTAGACCCGTCGCTCCTCGACGTCCTCGCCGAGCTCGACCGTTGACCGCGCTGCGCGACGTGATCTGGATCGCCGGCTTCGAGACCAGCCGGGCGCTGCGCACCTGGCGGGCGCTGTCGCTCGTCGCCGTCTATTGCGTCGGAACCGGTGGCAGTACCTGGCTGTTCATCCAGTTCATCGGACTGCTCGAGCGCGAGTTGGCGACCACGCTGGGGGTCGCGCAGACCGACGTCCCCGGGGCGATGCTCGGCCAACTGGTCGAGAGCGACCTCTGGCGGCGGATCCTCACGGGCATGGTCGGGAGTGAGGACCGCGGCGACCTGCTGGTCGCGATCCCGATCCTGGCGATCTTCCACCGCTGGGTGGGATTCCTGCTCGTTCCCCTGTTCGCCGCCACCGCGTCGGCCGAGTGCCTGGCGATCGACGTGGCCAGCCGCGCCATCCGATACGAGGCGCTCAGGACCGGGCGCACCCCGATCGTGCTGGGGCGTTGGGCCGGTCAACTGCTCCTGTCGGCCGTCGCTTCGCTCGCCGGCGCCGCGATCACCGCGGGTCTCGGGCTGTGGGCCATGGTCGGGAACGATCCCGTCCCCCTCGCCCTGGCCCTGCTCGACGCCACCGCGCGGGCCTGGCTGTTTGCCGTGCCGGCGAGCGCCTTCGGCGTCTTGGCTTCCTCCCTGGTCAAGAGCGCCGCGTGGGCGCGGGTGCTGGCACTCGGTGGCGTGGTGGGGAGCTGGGTCGCGTTCGGGGCCTGCCAGCTCGCGAGCGCTCGGGGGGCTCCCTGGCAAGCGGCGGTGGCCGACGCGATGGTCTCGGTCCTCCCCCAAGCCTGGCTCGGGGGCCTGTGGGAGCCCCGCGGCGTGATCGCGCCCCTCGCGCTGGTGCTCCTCGGCGGGGCGATCACCAGCTTCGCGGCGATCCGATTCGCGACGAGGGACCTGTGAGGGTCGCGCTCCGCTTCGAGGCGGTGACTCGGCGGTTCGGTCGCAGGACCGCCCTCGACGGACTGGACTTCCGCGCCCCGACGGGCACCATCGTCGGCCTCGTTGGCCCAAACGGTGCGGGAAAAACCACCGCGTTTTCGCTCGTCGGCGGATTCCTCAGGCCCCATGCCGGGCGGGTGGAGATCCTCGGCGGCGAGGGCTTCGATCCGTGGCGCCTGAAGGGTCGCCTCGGGGTCCTTCCCCAGGACGCGGAGCTCCCCGACCGCCACCCGGTCGGCGCGTTGCTCGTCCACCTGGCTCGACTCCAGGGCCTCGCCAGCCCGTTTCGGGCGGCCGACGCGGCGCTCGAGCAGGTCCGCCTGACCGACCGACGCCGCGAGCCGGTCGGGAGCCTGTCGCACGGCATGCGACGCCGGGTGGCGGTGGCCACCGCCCTCTTGGGTTCGCCCGAGCTCATCCTGCTCGACGAGCCCATGTCGGGCCTCGATCCGATGCAAGCCGCCTCGCTACGAGACGTGCTCGCCGGGCTCCGCGGCCAGACGACCCTCGTGGTGAGCAGCCACGATCTGCACGAGGTGGAGCGGCTGTCGGACTGGGTCGTCATGATCGCCCTGGGCCGGTGCGTCCGCGAGGGTACCCTCGTCGAGATCACCGGTCGGGCCGAGGTCGCCCACTGGCACCTCTCCGCCCCGGTCGACCCCGCGGACCTCGAGCGGCTCCTCGGCGCGGGCGCGACCCGGGTGAAGGGGGAGGAGATCGAGCTCCGCGCCGGGACCGAAGCCGCGCTCGACGCGGCGAGCGTCACGTTGATGGGCTGGCTCGCCAGCCGCGACATCGCCGTGCGCGGGATCCGGCGAGGCGCGGGACTGGAACGCCGCTTCCTCGAGGCGGCCACCGGCTGAGCTCAGCGCGCCAGCTCCGGACCGGCGATCCGCGTGTCGCCGACCCGCCGCGTCCACCGCCGCTTGTCGAGCCACTCGA
>CANLGQ010000180.1 GCA_947490265.1 Pseudomonadota bacterium
ATCCGATTGCTGAAACCCCACTCATTGTCGTACCAACTCATCACCTTGAGGAGGTCGCCCCCGATGGTTTGGGTCAGTGGCAGGTCGACGATCGAGCTGTGCGGGTTCCCGATCAGGTCGGACGACACGATCGGCTCGTCGGTCACCTGGAGGATGCCGCGAAGCTTGCCGTTTGCGGCTTCTTTCATCGCGTTGTTCACTTCCTCGATCGAGGTGGTGCGGCCGGCCACGAAGGTGAGATCGACGATCGAGACGTTCGGCGTGGGCACCCGGATCGCCTGGCCGTCGAGCCTGCCCTTCATCTGGGGGTAGACGAGCCCGAGCGCCTTGGCCGCGCCGGTCGAACTCGGCACCATGTTTTGGGCTGCGGCACGCATCCGGCGATTCAGACCCTTCTTGTGGGGCGAATCGAGGAGGTGTTGGTCCATGGTGTAGCTGTGGATGGTGGTCACGAGCCCCTTGGAGATCCCGACCGACTCGTGCAGGACCTTGACGAGTGGGGCCAGACAGTTGGTCGTGCAAGAGGCGTTCGAAACCACGATGTGGCGGGCCGGGTCGTAGGTGTCGTCGTTCACGCCCATGACGAACGTGGCGTCGACTTCGTCGCCGGGCGCGCTGATGATGACCCGACGGGCGCCCGCCTCGACGTGGGCCATGCACTTGTCGCGCTTCGTGAACACGCCGGTGCACTCGAGCACGACGTCGATGCCGAGCTGCTTCCACGGCAGCTTTGTCGGGTCTTTCTCTGCGGAGGTAGTGAGTTTTCGACCATCGATGGAAATCCCGCCTTCCACGGCGGTGACCTGGGTTCCCCAGGTGCCGTGGACCGTGTCGCGGTGCAAGAGGTAGGCGAGCACAGCGTCGTCGGTCAGGTCGTTCACATGCACGAATTCGATGTCGCTGCGGTTCCATCCTGCGCGGATGATGCAGCGACCGATGCGGCCGAAACCGTTGATGGCGACGCGAACGGGCATGAGCTCCCCCTGGAAGGACCACCGGCTTAACTCGCGGGGCCCGCGTCGCCGATGTTAGGAGGCCGGGGAAGGAAGACGGCTTGGCGCTGCTGGTGGCGGATCTAAAATGGGCGGAGGAAGGCGATCCAGTCGCTCGGATCGCCCGGCACCTGAAGATCGGTGTGGGCGCGGTCCTGGCCTTCGAGGTGGTGAAGAAGAGCCTGGATGCGCGTCATCGCCCGCCGTCCTGGCGGGTGGTGCTGCGGCTCGAAGTCGCCGACGAGGCAGGGGTCCTTCGGCGGCGAATCCCCTCGGTTCGCCTGTGGTCTCCGCGAGACGAGGGGCGATATGGCCGCGAGGACGGGCTCGTCCGGCCCCCCGCGCGCTCGGGCTCGGGCCGGCCCATCGTCGTCGGCATGGGCCCCGCGGGGATGTTTGCGGCCCTGTATCTGGCAGAGGCAGGGTTACACCCCCTTGTGCTGGAGCGCGGGGCGCCGGTCGACACCCGGGTTGCATCCGTCAACGCCTGGTGGCGGGGAAAGGCGCCGCTGGACGCGGAAGACAACCTGGTAATCGGGGAGGGAGGAGCGGGGACCTTCTCCGACGGCAAGGTCTACACCCGTCGGCGCGACGGCCAGCTCGGCTACATCTTCCGGCGGTTGGTAGAGTTCGGAGCGGATCCCGAGCTCCTGCAAGACTCACTCGCCCACCTGGGAACCGACAAGATCCGGGCGATTCTCCCCCCCTTCCGCGAACGGCTGCGAGCGCTGGGTGCGGAGGTCCGGTTCCACGCCCGCGTCGTGGACCTGAAGGTCGAGCAGGGGAGATGCACCGGAGTCGTCTTGGACGACGGCACGGAAGAGTCCGCCTCCGCCGTCGTGGTCGCCGCGGGCCACTCGGCGCGCGACACGGTGAAGATGCTGATCGAAGCGGGTGCCGCAGCCGAGCCGCGGGGAATTGCCGTAGGCGCCCGCATCGAACACCCGCAGGCTCTGATCGACCGCGGCCGCTATCGGACGGAGGATCGAGGCGATCTGCCGCCGGCGACCTACCGGCTGACCCATCACCCGGCCACTGGGCCTCGCGGTCACACCTTCTGCATGTGCCCTGGAGGCATGGTGGTTCCGGCGAGTAACCACCCCGGGCGGGTCGTCGTCAACGGGATGAGCTTCGCAGCGCGGCGAGCCTACTGGGCCAACTCGGCGGTGATCGTCGACGTCCCGGTGTCGGCCTACGGGGCAACCGATCCGATGGCAGGGTTCCGTTGGCAAGACGCCATCGAAGTGCGGGCCTTCGAACTGGGCGGGGGGACGTGGGCGGCTCCTGCGCAGCGGGTGCCCGACTTCCTCGCCGGGCGCCGCTCCGACGACCTTCCCCGCACAAGCTTCCCGATGGGCATCGCGGCGGTGGACCTGCACCAGCTCTTCCCGCCCTTCCTGGGTCAGGCGCTTGCCGAGGTAATACGGGTGTTTGACCGGCAAATTCCTGGCTTTGCCGGTCCGGACGCATTGCTGCTGGCTCCGGAGACCCGAACCACTTCGCCGGTGGTGTTCACCCGGACCTCGGGGCAGGAGTCGACCACGCTCCGAGGTCTGTTTCCGGCAGGTGAGGGGGCCGGATATGCTGGTGGTATCATCTCCTCGGCTCTCGATGGCCTCAGAGCCGCGATCAGCATCGCCGGGTAGATCGGGCCCGCTGGCTGGGGGCAACCTGTGGACAACCCAGGGACAGTTTCGGAGTGGGCGGTCGAAACACAACCGCTTCGGCGGACAACCAAGCCCGGCCCGATCCACCGAGGAGTGGGCTGAGCCTGTGGATAGAGGCGCCGGTGGAGCGGGCGACCGGGCTCGAACCGGCGACCTACAGCATGGCAAGCTGTCGCTCTACCAACTGAGCTACGCCCGCGCGCCCGGCACTGTTAACCGGCGCCTCCTGGTCGTCAAGGCTGGGCACGCACCGCGATGCGTTCGAGCAAGGAACGGATTCCGGGATCGCTCGAAAGATCTCGTGCCGAGTGCGCTTTTTGTTCCAGGTGACTTCCCAGTGCGGCCCGCGTCGCCGTCCACTCCGCGACCCCCTCGACCCCGAGAGCGCTCGCCAGTCCGGCCCAGGTGCGCGGTTCTCCACGGCGAACGCGGAGCAGGTCGGCCGGCAGGGGCCCGGCCCCGGTTCCATGTAGCGCATCGACCAATCCGACCATGGCCCCGGGAAAACCGACGGTGTCGGCCGCGACATCCATCTGGTCCACCGCCTCCTTGAGCGCCACCACCTGCCAGACGGAGGCGAGTTCGGCGACCTCCGGGTGCCACCGGCTGGCGCTCGCCATCTGAGCGACCCGGTCGAGCCCAATGCAAGGTCGATCCGGACAGGTGTCGTGCCAGCGGAGCGCGGCGTGGGCGAGGAGCGCCCCGCCGGCGGCCCGATCGTCCGCGGCGGCGGCTGTCAGGCCCCGCAACGCGCGCCCGAGGAGTTCGGCCTCGGGATCAGGAACGCCGAGGCGGGTCGCGACCACCGCGCGGGTGTCTGCCCACGCCCGCTGTTCGGTATCCCGGTCCGCCGCAGCCCGGTTCATGGCCAACCCCGTGGCTTCTCGTAGGTCGGCGAAGGCCGAGGTAGCGCTGCCGCCGCGCGCTTCTGCCCGGGCCAGGAGCAGGGCGCCGAGCGGCGACGCGCGCAGCGGATCATAGTTTGCCCCCTCGAGCGCCACCGCGAGGGGGCGCACCGGGATCGTCGGACCGTCCAGCCAACCGGCGAGGACCCAGCGCTCCCCGAGGACGCGCGCGGCGGCCCCGGCGGCGTGCGGCGGCGCCAACCAGTCCAGTGGGAGCCGTGGAAGTCCAACATCGGCGTCGTCGGCGCGTAATGGGGTGAGCCAGGCCAGGATGTCGGCCTCCGCTGCCTCCTCGAGTGCCTCGGTCCGGGCGACGACGCCTTCGGCCAAGCGGAGGCGCTGACCGCGCGTCAGCGGGACCACCGGCGTGCCCCGCCAGGACGACTCGAGCTGTTCCAAGGCTGGGTCTGGGTCGCTCAGCGCCAATTCGGTCGCCGCCAGGACATCCAACCACGCCACCACCCACGGCTCGCCGGCCAGGGCCTCCGCCGACGCGCGAGCGGGGATCAGGGGCGATCGAACGAGCGGATCGCGGCGAGTCACCAGCGCGACCACCCCCTCTCCGGTCGCCACGCTCAGGTCGATCGCGGCGCCCGCGCCGGACGCCTCCACCCTGAGGTGGTCGGGAACCTTTCCGCATGCCAGCAGCAGGATCGCGATCATGTCACCCCCAACTCGCGGGTGAGCCGGGAAGGAAGGCCCGGGCCGTGGAAGATCAGTCCGCTATAGAGTTGAACGGCTATGCAGCCGGCTTCGAGCAGCTCGCGCACCTGCTCTGCCGTCTCGATTCCGCCCGCCCCGACGACCGGAATTCTGCCGGCGGCTGCTGCGAGAGCGAACCCGATCTTGGGTCGCGCGATCGACCACAGGGGCGCACCGGAGAGCCCCCCGGCTTCCTGGGGATCTTCAGCGAGCACGTCACGCCTCAGGGTCGTGTTGGTGGCGACGATCCCCGACAAGCCAGACGCGATCGCGATCTCCACCGCTGCCGCGATGCCGTCGTCCTCGAGGTCGGGGGCGAGCTTCAGCAACACCGGTGTGCCGCGGGCCGCATCGAGGACCGCCGGAAGCAGTCTGCGCAGGACCTCGCCGTCCTGGAGCGCGCGCAGGCCGGGCGTGTTCGGAGAGGACACGTTGACGGTGAACCAGTCCACCAGCCCTGCCAAATTCTTCGTCGAACCGACGTAGTCTGCGACCGCCTCCTCATTGCTCGTGATTTTCGACTTCCCGATGTTCGCTCCGACCGGGACCGAGGGCCAGCGGCCAGCGGACCGGAGCGCGCGGATCCGCGCAGCCAGGGCAGCACTTCCCCGGTTGTTGAACCCCATTCGGTTGATGAGGGCGCGGTCCCCGGGAAGGCGGAACAGCCGCGGGCGCGGGTTTCCGGGTTGGGGGTGCAGGGTGACGGTGCCCACCTCGACGAAGCCGAACCCCAGGTGCGGCCAGAAACCGATGGCCCGACCGTCCTTGTCGAGGCCGGCCGCAAGTCCCACGGGTCCGTCGAGGGTGAGCCCGCCGAACCCCGGCCGCGGCCGGTTCGGGAGGCCGAGCGTGAGGTCCGCCACGGCCGTCAGCAACCTCGGGGCGGCAGCGAGGGCAGCGAGCGTCCACTCGTGCGCGCGTTCGGCGTCGAGGGAGAAGAGCACCGGGCGAACCAGAGGCCAGGCGAGGTCGAGCACGCTCAGTCGCCCTCGGGAGGGGCGTCCCAGGCCGCGCGGAGGAGGGGGAGGTTTGCATGAAAATAATCGAGGAATGAGGCTGCTGTAACCCAGGTCACGATCAACATCGTCCACCAGGGCAGATCCTTCAGGAGCGGCACTGCGGGCAGCGCGGGGCCGAGGGCCAGCGACAGGAAGATGAGCACCGTGCCGATCCCCTGGACCAGAGCCTTGATTTTTCCACTCTGGCGCGCCGCCAAGACGACGTTGCGGACGGCCGCGACGGTGCGGAAAAAGGAGATCGAGCTGTCGCGGTAGAAGATGACCATGATCATCCACAGGTCGGCTACCCCGATCGCAAACAGGCCAAGAAACAGGGTAAAGCGGCAGAAGGCATCCGAGAACGGGTCGAAGAGCTTCCCGAAGTCGGTGACGTGCCCGTAGCGCCGCGCCATCCAACCGTCGGCGAGGTCGGTCAGCTCGAGCAGCACCACGACGGCTGCAGCGGCGACATAGCCCCAGGTCGTCTCCTGAACGGCGAACGCGACAGCCAGCGGGGCGAGGGGCAGGCGCAGCGCGGTGATCAGGTTCGGCGAAATGGGAGGTGGAACCTTCATGGACTGCCTGCGGTCGCGGGGCGACTGATCGCGAGGAGCGGGTGGTGGGCGGCGTAGATCACGAGAGATGCGCCTGACAGCGCGAGGCTCACGACTCCGAGGGCGGTGCCGACGCTCGGCCAGTGGGTGCCGTTCCAGGGCCCGTGGAAGACCAACACCGAGAGCGCGACCCCCTCGAACGCGACCATGATCTGACCCGTTTTCGACGGGGCCACCGAGACGAAGCCACGCGCCAGCAGCGCCCACGCTCCGAGGACCGCGACGTTCCGCGCAACAGCCAGGAAGACGAGCCATGCGGGCGCAAAACCGATCGAGGCGAGTGCCAGCCAGACGGGCACGGTCAGCAACTTGTCTGCCAGCGGATCGAGCCACTCGCCCAGCTGGCTCGCCGCGCCGAGGCGCCGGGCCACCCACCCATCGACGAGGTCAGAAGCGATTGCCCCAACGAAAATCCAGAATCCGAGCCAATTCCACGGACCTACGAGGAGGAGCCCCGCGACCAAAGGACCAGCAAGACCCCGGGCAATCGTGATCACATTCGGGACCCAGCGAAGCATCATGGCTCGGGATATCCCGAAGCGGCGAGGGTGGGCATGGCCGAACGTGCGGACTTTCTGGTGCTCGGCTCTGGCGTCGCGGGCATGTGGTTCGCCCTGCGCGCGGCCCGGGCCGGCAAGGTGACGATGCTCACCAAGCGCACGGTCGACGCCTCGAATTCCTCGTGGGCACAGGGTGGCATCGCGGCGGTCTGGTCAGCGGACGACAGTTACGAACAGCATATCCAGGACACGCTCGTCGCCGGGGCCGGACTCTGTCGGCGCGACGCGGTCGAGATCACCGTTCGCGAGGCGCCGGCCCGCATTCGCGATCTCATCGACTTGGGTACCCGGTTCACGACGCAGGGAGCCGAGTACGACCTGCATCGCGAGGGTGGGCACAGTCATCGCCGGATCCTCCACGCCGAGGACTTCACCGGACAGGAGATGGTCCGCGCGCTCCTCGCCGCGTGCCGCGCCGACCCCAACATCGAGATCCTCGAGAACCAATGTGCGATCGACCTAGTCACGCACAATTGGCTCGCACGGCGCGAGGGGCAGATCCCGGTCGAGGAGGATGTCGTTACCGGGGTCTACAGCCTCGACTCGGTGACCGGCCGGGTTCAGGCTTTCTCCGCGCCGATTGTGGTGCTCGCAACGGGTGGCGCTGGGAAAGTGTACTTGTACACTACCAATCCCCCGGTGGCGACCGGCGACGGCGTCGCGATGGCCTGGCGAGCCGGGGCGCGCATCGCGAACATGGAGTTCGTCCAGTTCCATCCAACCTGCCTCTTTCATCCCCAGGAGCGCAGCTTTCTCGTCTCCGAGGCGCTTCGCGGCGAGGGCGGCCGGCTGCTCCTGCCGGATGGAACGCGATTCATGTCGCGCTACGACGATCGGCTGGAGTTGGCCCCGCGCGACATTGTGGCCCGAGCGATCGACGCAGAACTCAAGAAGACCGGCGCTCCGTGCGCGCTGCTCGACATGACCCACCTCCAGCGGGGTGCGATCGAACGACAGTTTCCGAACATCGACGCGCGCCTGCGGTCGCTCGGCATCGACATGGCCCGCGATCCGATTCCGGTGGTTCCGGCCGCGCACTACCAGTGTGGCGGAGTGCAGACGAATTTGCATGGGGAAAGCTCGATTCAAAACCTCTTTGCGGTCGGCGAAGTGGCCTGTACCGGCCTGCACGGAGCGAACCGCCTGGCGAGCAACAGCCTGCTCGAGGCCATGGTCTTCGCCGATCGCGCCGCGACGGCTTGTATCGAGCGCGTGCACGAACTTCCCCCGCCTCCTCCCGTGCCGGACTGGGACTCCGGATCGGCTCGGCACAGCGACGAGGCGGTGGTCATCACCCAAACCTGGGAAGAGATCCGGCGTTTCATGTGGAACTACGTCGGGATCGTGCGCACCCATCGACGACTCGAGCGCGCTCGGCGGAGGCTTGCGCTCGTTTCAGACGAGATCAACCAGTACTATTGGGACTTCGAGGTCACGCCCGACCTCGTCGAGCTTCGCAATCTGGTGGTCGTCGCCGACTTGATCGTGCAGTGTGCACTGCGTCGAAGGGAATCCCGAGGCCTGCACTATACCCTCGACTTCCTCGGCAGCGATCCCAATCAGATCTCCGACACGGTGATCCAGCGGCCGCGCTGACTACTCCGAGACCTGGCGAGGCTTCGGGAACGGGATCACCTCCGCAAGCTGCGGTTCGCCCGCCCCGTCTGGCAGTTCCTCGATCGCGTGATGCCCGCACACCGGGCAGGCCTCAAGGATCTGCACCCGGGGCTCTCCGTTGGAGGTGGCCGACA
>CANLGQ010000181.1 GCA_947490265.1 Pseudomonadota bacterium
ATCCGGACCGGCAACAGCAACGCGTCTGGCGGCTTTGTAGCCGCGAACGACCAGGAGTACCTGGTGCGCGTGGTCGGGCGCGCGGCCGACGCGGAGGCGCTCGGCGACGCGGTCGTCGCGGTCCGAGACGGCCGGCCGATCCTCGTGCGGCAGCTCGGAGACGTCGTGGTCGCCCCCAAGGTCCAGCGCGGCCTGGGCTCCGCGAACGGCCACCCGGCGGTCGTTCTGGCCGTTCTCAAGCAGCCCGACGAGAATACGCTCGACGTCACCGCCCGAATCGACGCGTTGCTCGACGACATGGAGGGCGACCTACCCCCCGGCCTCGTGTTGGATCGCCGGGTCTTTCGCCAAGCCGACTTCATCGCCACCGCGGTTCACAACGTCGGCGTGGCGCTACGCGACGGCGCGATCCTCGTCGCGCTCATCCTGCTCCTCTTCCTCGGCAACCTCCGGGCGTCGTTCATCTCGCTCGCAGCCATCCCGGTGTCACTCGTGGCCGCGGTGCTGGCCCTCGACGCGCTCGGCCTCACCCTCGACACGATGACACTCGGCGGTCTGACCCTCGCCATCGGGTCGGTGGTCGACGACGCGATCATCGACGTCGAGAACGTGTTTCGTCGCCTGAGACAGAACCGCGCTCTCCCCGAGGCGCGGCGCTGCGACCCATTCCAGGTGATCTACACGGCCTCGGTCGAAATCCGGGGTTCCATCGTTTTCGCGACCCTGATCATCGCCCTGGTGTTCGTGCCGCTGTTCTTCCTCGATGGGATCGAAGGCCGGATGCTCGCCCCCCTCGGCACGAGCTACCTCGTGGCGCTCCTCGCCTCGCTCGCGGTCGCCATGACGCTGACCCCCGCGCTGTGCGCGTACTTCCTCCCCAACGCCGACGCGGTGGCCCAGGGTGAGAGCCGTCTGGCGGCCTGGAGCCAGCGGGCCTACGCCCCGCTCCTCGACCGAGCACTCGGTCGCCCGGCCCTCGTGCTGGGCACGGCCGCCGCCGCGTTCGCCCTCTCGCTGGCCGTCGTACCGTTCCTGGGTCGCACGTTCCTGCCCGAGTTCAACGAAGGCGCCCTGACGATCAACGTGGTCACCAAGCCCGGCACCTCGCTCGAGGCCTCGGATCGGCTCGGACGTCGGGTCGAGTGGGTCCTCCTCGGGTTTCCGGAGGTGGTGTCCACGAGTCGCCGCACCGGCCGGGCGGAGCTCGACGAGCACGCGCAGGACGTGAACGCCGCCGAGATCGACGTGATGCTCGATCTGTCGAAAGGCGACCGGGGCCGTGAGGCCTTCCTCGACGCCTTGCGCGCCGAGCTCGCGACGGTCGGGGGGGCGAACCTCACGGTCGGGCAGCCGCTGTCGCACCGGATCGACCACCTGCTCTCCGGCACCCGCTCGGCGATCGCCGTGAAGGTCTTTGGTCCCGACCTCGAGCAGCTCCGCGTCGCGGCGACGCGGATCGAGGCCGTCGCGAAGACGGTGCCTGGCGCGGTCGACGTCTCGATCGAGCAGCAGGTCGACATCCCGGAGCTCGAGGTTCGGGCCGATCGGGACGCGCTCGCGCGCTACGGCCTCGGCACGGGCGAGCTCGGCGAGTCGGTCGAGCGAGCGCTCGTGGGCGAGACGGTCGGCGCCCTCCTCGACGGTCAGCGGCCGATCGACGTGGTGGTGCGCCTCGCCGACGTGATCGGGGGCGATCTCTCGGCCCTCGCGAGCGTGCCCATCGACACCCCGGTCGGCGCGCGGGTACCCCTTGGGGCGGTCGCCGAGATCGTGCGCGGAACAAGCCCCAACACCATCGTCCGGGAAGGCGGAAGCCGGAAGATGGTCGTGCAGGCGAACGTCGCGGGCCGAGACCTCGCCTCGGTGGTCGAGGAGCTCCGCGCTCGCGTGGACGATGAGGTCGCGCTCGGCGACGACGTGTTCGTCGTGTACGGAGGCCAGTTCGAGTCGGCCGCCCAGGCCGCGCGAACCATCGCGGCCTTGTCGGCGCTGGTCGGGGTCGGGGTGTTCCTGCTGCTCGTCGCCGCGTTCGGCTCGGCGCGAAACGCCCTCTTGATGCTCGTGAACCTGCCCCTGTCGCTGATCGGCGGGATCCTGGCGCTGGCGCTGACCTCGGGCACCGTGAGCACCCCGGCCCTCGTCGGGTTCGTGACGCTGTTCGGCATCGCGACCCGAAACGGGATCCTCCTGGTCACCCACTACGAGCACCTCGTGGCGGTGGACGGCCTCGATGTGGCGGAAGCGGTGCGACGCGGCTCGATCGAGCGCCTGGTTCCGGTGCTGATGACTGCCCTGGCGGCGGGCCTCGCGCTCGTCCCGCTCGTGCTCGCGGCCGACCACCCCGGCAACGAGATCCAGGCGCCGATGGGCGTGGTGATGCTCGGCGGGCTCACCTCGAGCACCGTGCTGAACCTGTTCGTCGTCCCGGTCCTCTTTCGCCGGTTCGGCAGGGTGGGGGCCCGATGATCGCCGGGTGGTTCGTGTCCGCCGCGCTCGCAACCCCGCTGACGCCGGACGAGGTCGTGTCGGCCGCGCTCTCCCACGACCCGGCGCTCGCCCTTGCCCAGGCCCAGGTACAAGCCGCGGAGGGGGAGCGAAAGGCGGCGACCGGACTTCGCCACAACCCGACCCTCGCCGCGCGGGTGGGGTTCGGGGCGGCGCCCCACGAGCTGACCCTGGCCCAGCCGATCTCGTTCACCGGCGAGGGCCTCGTCGCCGCGCGGGCCGCGCGTGCGGGCCTCGACGGGGCGCTTGCCGCGCGGGACCACCGCCCGCTCGAGGTGGCCGCCGCCGCGCGCCAGGCCCTCATCGCCGCGGTGGCGACCGCCGCCGAGCAGGGCCGCGCGGACGAGGTCGCGGCGCTCGCCACCACCCTCCGCGAGGCGGCCGAACGCCGGTTGGCCGCCGGCGAGGCGCCCGAGCTCGAAGTCCACCTCGCCCGCCTGGAAGAGGCCGCAGCGGCCGCCGATCGGATGCGCGCCGTGCAGGCCGCCCTCGCTGCCCGCGACGCGCTCGCCGCGCGGACCGGCCTCCCCGCGGACGACCTGCCCGCTGATCCGATGATCGCCGTGCCGCCGCCCGGCACCGCGGCGAGGCGCGCCGACCACGCCGCGGCCGAGGCGCGGGTGGAGGCCGCCGAGGCCGCCGTCCGCCGGGAACGGGCGGCGATCGTGCCACCGGTCGCGCTCGGCGCCTGGGCCGAGGGGAGAGCCGGCGAGGCGTGGACCGTGGCTCCGACCGCGACGGTCACCCTCCCGCTCTGGCACGCGAACCCGGCGGGCATCGGCCGGGCCCTGGGGGAGCGCGACCTCGCGCGGGCCGAGCTCGCGTCCATCGAAGCCCGCATCGAGAGCGAGGCGGCCGGCGCGGCGGTTCGGCAACGGGCGATCGACCTGGTGGGCCAGGCTTCGGACCCCGGACCTGAGGCCCGCGCGGCGCTCGCCGGAATCGAGGTCGGAGTCGGGGCTGGGGAGATCGGGCCTGCCGAGGCCGCGCTCCTGCGAGCCCGCGTGCTCAGCGGCTGGTCGCTCGCGGCGTCAGCCCGTGCCGAGGCGGCGTCGGCCACGGTGGACCGGGCGCTGGCCGAGAGTTGGTCTACGCTGCTGCCGGCACCCTAAACGGGGGACGGTACCCCGCTCGCCGCCCGGACGAGCGTCCTGCGCTACATCTGCCGCTCGACCTCGGCCAAGACGTCGTAGTCGATGTGCACGACGGCCCCCGGGTTCGGGACGTAGGTGAGGAAGGTCACCGAGTTGCGCGTCTCGTTGTAGGTGTAGTCGCCGAGCGAGGTAAACTCGTCGAAGAGGTCAAATCCAACGACATAACCACCCTCCTCGACCGTGACCTGGATCGTGCCCTCGACCGGGCGCTCCGAGAGGAAGTACTCGCGCTTCAGGCCGGCGGTATCGAGGCCGATCATCTCGAGCGCACCGATCCAATCGTTCGCGCACAGCGACCAGAAGATCCCTCCCACCAGGTTGGTGAGCTGAATGTAGGCGAGGCCCGGGTATTGGACCCCGTCGCAGGGGAATTCCGGCTCCGGGGGCCCGACGATGCTGTGGTACTCCACCGCCTCCGGGTCGGCGCGCAGCCCGTTCAGGTACGAGGCAAACTCGTTGAGGCTGACCGGGACGCTCGGCGACACATCGGCCTCGTCGGACAGCGTGATGACGTGTATGGCCGAGTCATCCCGAAAGAACCCCTTGTTCCAGTCGCTCTGGAGTTCGAAAGCGGCGTAGGCGGCGAGGACACCCTGCTCGTCACTCGAACCGTCGGTGCCGAGCTGGGCCATCGCCGCAAAAATCTCTTCCGGATTTGGCGTTTCCGGCGTGATCCAGCGCAGACCGCCCGCCTGGACCAGCTTCCCGCTTTGATCGGGGTTGTCCATGTCCGTCGACACCACCCCGATGTGGTAGTCGAGGCCGGAGCCCAGGAAGAAGTCCATGAATACCGGGAAGTTGTTCGCCACTCCCGTCTGTTCGTTGATCATCGAGCAGGAGTTGTCGATCACCCAGAGAATGTCGACCTGCGGCTTCTGGATCTGCTCGTAGGAATCGGTGTTCGTCGGCGTCGGCGGAACGTACGGGTGGTACTCCACCTTCGGAATCGGGTCGGGGCCTTCTGGGATGTAATCGATACAGCCAGCGAGGCCGGCGAGAACGGGGACCAACGAATTCGGACGCATACAGAACCTTCCGACGCAGGCGAATGGTAGCACATCGATCCCCTGGCCCGCTGGACGAAATCACCGCGGCAGTTACCGCGTCGGGCGCCCGGTGGGCGAAGTCGTACCAACGGGCCGATTCGTCACCGGATCACGCGGGCTAATTCTGCCGCTCGACCTCGGCCAAGACGTCGTAGTCGATGTGAACGACGGCCCCCGGGCCTGGGACGAAGCTGAGGAACGTCACCGAGTTGCGCGTCTCGTCGTAGGAATAGTCGCCGAGCAAGGTGACGTCGTCGAAACGGTCGAATTCAGCGACATCACCACCCTCCTCGACGGTGACCTGGAGGGTGTCCTCGACCGGACGCTCCGAGAGGAAGTACTCGCGCTTCTGGCCGGCGCTGTCGAGCCCGATCATTTCGAGCGCGCCAATCCAATCGTTCGCGCACAGCGACGAGAAAATCCCCCCGACCTGGTCGGTGAGCTGGAGGTAGGCGAGGCCCGGGTACTCGACCCCGTCGCAGGGGAATTCCGGCTCAGGAGGCCCGACGATGCTGTGAACCTCCACCCTCTCGGGGTCGGCGCGCAGCCCGTTCAGGTACGCGGCAAACTCGTCGAGGCTGACCGGCACGCTCGGCGAATTGTCGGCCTCGTCGGACACGGTGATCACGTGGACCGCGGCGTCATCCCGAAAGAACCCCTTGTTCCACTCGCTCTGGAGCTCGAAGGCGGCATAGGCCGCCAGCACCCCCTGCTCGCTACTCGAACCGCCGATGCCGAGCTGGGACATCGCTGCAAAAGTCTCTTCCGGATTGGGCGTCTCCGGGGTGATCCACCGCAGACCGCCCGCCTCGATCAGCTTCCCGCTCTGATCGGGGTTGTCCATGTCCGTCGACACCACGCCGATGTGATAGTCGAGGTCAGAGCCAAGGAAGAAGGCCATTAACACCGGGAAGTTGGTCGCCAAGCCGGTCTGCTCGTCGGTCATCGAGCAGGAGTTGTCGATCACCCAGAGAAGGTCGACCTGCGGCTTCTGGATCGACTCGTAGGAGTCGGTATTCGTCGGCGTTTCCGCACCGTAGACGTTGAAAATCACCGCTGGAATCGGGTCCTCGTTGTCGATAATGATATCGGTACAACCCACCAAGCTCGTCAGTACGGGGACCAGCGAGTTCGGACGCATACAGAACCTCCCGACGCAGAGGAACCCATACCACCCCAGGCCGTGACCCGCCGGTCGAAATCACCCGGCCGCCGCCGCCACCGCGTCGCGCGCCCGGTGCGCGAATCCGTAGATGCTCTCGCTGGGATTGACCCCGAGCCCGGTCGGGAACACCGACCCGTCGACGACGAACAGGTTCGGGACCGTCCAATGCCGGAGATTCGAATCCACGACCGACGTCTCCGGCGAGCCCCCCATTGCACACCCGCCGAGTTGGTGCGCGGAGAACGCGGTGTGGTGAAGCGCACCGTAGGGAGCCGCCTCCAAACGCTCGATCTCGTCGATACCCAGCAGCGGGCCGAGCGCGGCGACGTGGTTGCTCACGACCGCTTCGGCGCCGGCGGCGAAGTGGAGCTTCGCCATCGCGACGTGCGCGGCCCGCCACGCCTCGACCAGCCCCGGCCGGGTCGG
This sequence comes from Pseudomonadota bacterium, assembly GCA_947490265.1. Lineage (GTDB taxonomy): Bacteria > Myxococcota_A > UBA796 > UBA796 > CANLGQ01. Next base: position 6,297 of record CANLGQ010000181.1, read on the forward strand.
GTAATCGAGCCGAGAACGCCCATCGGGCCGCAGGGTGACCACCCCGCCGTCGTCGCCGGGGAGGAGCCCGTCGACGGCGATGGCGATCAGCGTCGCGGTGTACGGGAGGCGCGAGAGGAACGCCCGCTGCCGATCGCCGAAGACCGGCAGGGCAGTCGCGGCGAGCATCGGGTGGACCGGAGGCGTCTCGAGGAAGAACCCAACCTTGTCGGGACCTCGGTCGACGAACTCGTGCGACGCGACCGACTGCGGGGCGCCGTTCCACGCCTCGACCCGATCCGCGTACAGGCCCGACAACGCCACGACCGGGTGGAGCATCGTCCGCCGGCCGACCGGGCCGGCGCCCAACCCGGACCGGAGCAGGAGCGCCGGGCTGTTGATCGCCCCCGCCGACAGCACCGTGACCCGCGGCCGCACGACGACCCGGGGCCCGTCGGCGATGTCGCGATCGCGGGCCACGGTGCGCCCATGGACCGCCACCACCCGCTGCCCCACGACCTCGATGCGCTCCACCCGCGTGTCGGCGTGGAGCACCATCCCCGCCGCGACGGCGTCGGGCAGGTAGGTCAGCAGCATCCCCTGCTTGGCGTCGAGCGGACACCCCATGCCACAGAAGCCGGAACCGGCGCAGCCCCGCACGTTTCGGTTCAGGAGGCCGACCGACCAGCCGAGCTTCCTGGCACCCCGCAAGAGCACGTCGTTGTTTCGGTTGACCCGCTCCTCCGGCCAGGGTTCGATGCCGAGGCGCGCCTCCACCGCCTCGAAGTGCGGGCGCATCGCGTCCGGGTCTACGCCCTCGACGCCGTGGACCGCGCGCCAGTGCGCCAGGATTCGATCCGGGGTCCGAAAACAGGTGGTCCAGTTCACGGTGGTGCCGCCACCCACCGAGCGGCCTTGCAGCACGGTGATGGCCAGATCGGCGGTCGCTCGCGTGCCCCGCTCCTGGTAGAGCATCGGATACGCGACCTCTTCCTGGCCGGTGAAGTCCGGGCGCTGATACCAGCCGCCTTCCTCGAGCATCACCACCGAGAGGCCGCGCTCCGCGAGCCCGGCGGCGAGCACCGCGCCGCCCGCCCCCGACCCGATCACGCACACGTCCGCCGAGAGCTCGAGATCCGCCGTGCGCTCCGTGCCGATGACGATCCCGCCGCTCATGGGGTCCCGACGATCTGCATCTCGTCCAAGATCCAGGTCGATTCCTTCTTCCCTTCCAGCAGCCACAGCAGGTAGCGGATGTCGACGTGGATGGACCGGGTGAGGTCGGGGGTGAACAGCCAGTCCGAGGACACCGACTCGTAGTTGCCGTCGAACAGCAGGCCGATCAGGTTGCCGTGCGCGTCGAGCGTGGGAGAACCGGAGTTCCCACCGGTGGTATCCACGTCGGACAGGAAGCACACCGGCACGTCGCCGAGCTTGGCGTCGGCGTACTTCGAACCCGGTCCCTCGGGGATCCGGGCGAGGATCGCCGGGTCGATGTCGAACGGCGGCGGTCCGGCCTTCTCCTGGATCCCGCGAAGCGTGGTGAACGGCGGGTACCACACCCCGTCGCGCGGCCGGTAGCCCATCACGTGGCCGAAGGTCAGCCGCAACGTGCTGTTGGCGTCGGGGTAGGTCGCGCGGTCGACGAACGCGGTGCGCGCCGCGACCCACGCCGGCAACAACCGGGAGCGCGCCCCGGACCACGCGCGATCGCGCAGGCGACGAGGACCGGCGGTTGCCTCCCAGGCGGCGGCGAAGGCGAGCCACGGGTCGTTCGACGCCGCGAGGGTCGCCCGGTCGGCGGCGAACAGGGATCGGCGGTAGGCGGCGTCGGCGGTAAAGCGCTGGCCCTCCCCGTCGAACAGCTTGGCGACGGCCCCCG
>CANLGQ010000182.1 GCA_947490265.1 Pseudomonadota bacterium
CGAGCCCGATGGCGGGTGAGCTCATGGACCGCCCAACCCTTTCCCGCCGCCAACGCTGCCACTTCTGGCCCACACTCCCCCTCGAGCCGGTAGCGGTCGGCGGCCAGGCGGCGCACCGCGGTGACCGAGGGGAGCGCGGCCAGCGCGGCCGAGCGATCGTCGCCCGGGTCGACCACCAACTCGAGCCAGGGTCCCGACCCGACCTGCGCGGCGAGCGCGTCCACGGTTCCATCGCCGATGAGCTTGCCCCTGGCGAGAAGGAGGACGCGGTTGCACAGGAGTTCGACCTCGACCAGCAGGTGGGTAGACAACACCACCACGCGATCGGCAGCTAATTCGCGGATCAAGGCGCGGATCCCGACGAGTTGGGCAGGATCGAGCCCCGAGGTGGGCTCGTCGAGGAACAGCACCGCGGGCTGGTGCAAAATGGCCTGCGCGAGCGCCACGCGCTGCCGATACCCCTTGGACAGGGAACCGCAGAGTCGCCGTTCGAACCCGCGCAACCCGACCCGCTCCATCGCGTCCCCGACCCGGGACAGGCGGGCCTGGCGGGGAACCCCCCGCAGTTCGGCCACCCAACCCAGGTACTCTCCCACCGTGAGCTCGGGGTGCAGCGGGGGGGTCTCGGGCTGATAGCCCACGCGGGCCTTGACCTCCAACGGGTGCTCAAACACGTCGAAACCAGCCACTCGGGCCGTTCCTTCCGTGATCGCAAGGAACCCCGCCAGCATCCGGAGCGTCGTGGTTTTCCCCGCGCCGTTCGGACCCAGAAACCCCACGAGGCCCGGCTCCGACACGCACAGCTCGAGCCGGTCGACCGCGGTGACTCCCGCGAAGCGCCGGGTGAGCCCATGGGTCTCGATCATCACGCCGGGATAACCCGGGCGGGGAGGCCCGGGCATGTGGGCGATCGGATGGCTGGCGCTCGCCGCGCAGGCTCAGGTCAATGACGAGCCGCAGGTCGCGGATCGACTGGTCGCCGTCGTCGGCGGGTCCACGGTGGTCACGTCCTTCGACATCGCGCTGGAGCAGGCGATCGCGCAGCGCGATCGGAGCGTTCTCCCCTTCTGGGATCATGCCGACGTCGCGGAGGTGCTCATCGACGCAGCACTGCTCCGGATCGCCTCGGCCGATGTGGTCCTCTACGAGCCGAGCCCCGAGGACATCCGAGCCCGGGCCGACGCCTTCCGGTCGACGTTCGCGACCCCGGCCGAGTGGACGGACTTCTCGACGCGATGGGGGCTCGATGACGCGACGCTCGGGGTCCTCGCGCGTCGTCGCCTCGTCGTCGAACGATTCCTCCAGCGCAACCTGAAGTCGGCGCCCGCCGACCGGGAAGCCTGGTTGGCCGAAACCCACGCGCTGGTCGCCGCGCTGGAGTCGCGGATCCCGGTGCGGCGGATCACGCCGAGTTCTCCATGATTCGACGCGCGCAGCCCTCGGATTGTGCCGCGCTGGTCTCCCTGGAGCGGGCGGCGGCGGCCCATCCGTGGTCGGAGGAAGCCATCGCCACCACCCTGCTACTGCCAACGACCCGGGCCTGGATCGCCGGCGATCCGCCGCATGGCTACCTCCTCGCGGCCACGGCGGCCGACCAAGGCGAAGTCCTGATCCTGGGCGTGCGCCCCGACCGGCGGCGAGAGGGGGTGGGCCGAGCGCTCCTCGGCGCGTGCACCGCCGCCTGGCAGAACAGCGGGGTGGGGAGCGCCTTCCTCGAGGTTCGAACCGACAACCAGGCGGCGATCCGCCTCTACGAGACCACCGGCTGGACCCTCCTGTCTACGCGGAAAGCCTATTATTCCGACGGAACCGACGCGCTCGTCTACCGGCTCGGCCTGGCGTCGCCATGCTGACCCTCCTCGCACTGGGCGCGCTCGCCGGCGACTGCGCGCTCGACGCCCCACAAGACGCGCCGTTCCACGTTTCGCTGCCGCCGGAAGCCGGCCAAGTTCACCTGCTGATCGAGGTCTGGCCGACCCCGGCGTCCCGGGCCTGGGCCGAAGGGCTGTTCGATGCCCTCACCGCTGCCGGGGTGGTGGCGACCCTCGTGGTTCCGGTCGACCCGGATCCGGAGCTGATCGCCCTTGGGCGCTCGATTCGCGAGGTTGGCCATGCCGTCGCGGTCGCGGTGCCCGGCAACCGGGTGCGCCCAGACCCGGTCGCCGGCCACCGAGCCGTGCGGGCCCTGCTCCACCCGTGGAAGCCGGTGGAGACGGTCGTCATCGCGGGTCCGTCCCGGGTACAGGAGGCCGTGCTCGGCAAGGCCGGGGTTCACGAGATCCTCCGGGTCGAGTCCGCCGGAAGCGGCGCACCCACCTTGTCCGCCGTGTTCGAGGGGTTGCCCAGAACGAACGTCGTCCTCTCGGCCGGCCCGTACTCCGGAGACTGTGGGGCCGACCCACGGGTCGGCCCGTTCACCCCGGCGGCCGCCGACCGCGCAGCGCAGGCGATCTTCGGCGCGTCGGGCCAACCCTGGGCGACCGTACGGGTCGCGTTGGACGGCGCCCGCGCTACCGCCAGCGACCGCGCGGTCCTGGTGCGCTGGCTCGACGAGGTCATCCGGCCGGCCGGGATCACCCCCACGACGCCACCCGCGGTGCGGCTCGAGGCCCGCCTCGCCGCCCGCGACGCCCGGCCCGGCGAGTCCGCTTCGGTGGGCCGACTGGTGCCGGTCGCAACCGTCGTGGAAGCCGCGGAGTCCCTGAGCGCGCCCGGGGTGGAACTCCCGCGCCAGCTCGCGGGCAACCTGAACCTTACGGAGAGTTTTCAAGCGTTTCTGCTTGTTTCCCAGGGTATTCGCGAGGGTGAGGTCGTGCGCCTGCACGCGCTCGGCGGACCCATCGCCCGGGCCCAGTCCACCCTTCCGGGTCCGGTGACCCTCAGGGCTGGGGCCGTGGCGGAGACCGGCGCCGCACTGCACGCCGACCCGCCCGACGCGCTGCCCTCGGCATTCCCCTGCGACGGCTACCTGCTCACCGCCGCGGAATTCCTGTTGGCGCTCGCCGGGGCGGTGCGCGGAGAAGACCCGATCCGGGTCGTCCCCATCGAGGTGCCCGACCCGAATGCCCCGGGGCTCGGCTGGGGAGCGGCCGGGATCCCCTGACCACCCTTCCCCTACTGGGTGAAGCTCAACGTGCGCTGGGCGGGCTGATCGTGCGAGATGGGGTTGAACGTCCACCGACCGAGCTCGCGCACGAGGCATGACTCGAACTCTGCGTCGGTCACGGTCGCGCCCTTGACCGCCGGCTTGTCGACGCCGCCCTTGGCGGTGACGACGAACGAGATGAGCCACTTGCCACTCAGGGAGCCCCTCGTCTTCAGGCGCTCCTCGTAACAAGCCTTTAGACGCCCGCTCTGCTCGGTCATCCGCTTCTTGATCATCTCGCGGATCTGATCGGGGTCGGTGAGCGTCCCGGCCCTGCGGCCCAGCGTCTGTTCGACGCCAAAGCCGGCCTGCGAAGAAGGCTGGGGCGATGGACCGACCGAGGGCACCGGTGCCGCAGGCTCCGGTTCGGGAGCGGGCGATCCCGCGACACCCGGGACGGGCGTCGGGCGCGGGCGCGGGCGCGCGGAGTTGGGCGCCACGCGGAGCGGGTCGGGGGCCGGTTGCCCGACCGGCGCCTCGAGGTAGGCAACGGCGATCGTGCCCATGTCGAGCTCGTCATCGAACACGATCGGCACGACCTCCGGATCGGGCCACAAGACGGCGAGCCCGGCGAGGCCGCACGCCAGCGCCACCATCGGAATCGCAAACAACATCGGCAGGAACGCCCGCCGGCGACGGACCTTGTCATCGGCTCGAGACTGCGCTTTTCGCACGGCCTCACCGGGATCGGTCGGCGCCTCCTCGCCGGGGATCATCCCAAAGCACTTGGGGCAGGCGCCTCCATACGTGAGGAGATTCTGTGGAACCTCCGTTTGACAGAACGGACAGTGCGTCAACGCGACGCCTCCAGAAAGCGAACCCGACTATATCCCACCACCTCCGATCAGCCGAGCCCGTTCTCGCCCCCACGGGCCAAGTCGATCAGGGATGGACCACGCCGTAGAGCGAATCCAGCAGAGTCACGACCACGTTGCACCAGGCGTGGAACAGCGCGCCAGCGATCACGCCTCCCGAACGGGCCCGGAGCCAGCCGAACACCAGGCTCGGGAAGACGATCGCGAAGTGCCACCACTGAAAAGTGACGATGGAGTGGCCGAAGGCGAAGAGCAAGCAGGTCAGCAGCCAACCGGGGCCGAGGTTCGCCCCGAAGACGCGCCATCGGGGCGCCCACAGCTCGTCGAGCCGACTCTGCATGTAGCCCCGGTAGAAAAACTCTTCGGGAATCGCCACGAAGAACACATGGTACGGGAGCAACAACCAGAGATCGCGGGGAAGGTGGGCGTCGGGCGCCCTGCCGAAGAAAAGGCTCTGGTATGCATGGTAGCCCACGAGCCAAGGAATGAGGATGATCCCGATCACTGCGCCGGAGAGCTGAAACGCATCTCGCCACGCCTGCCGATCGGAGAACGCCGGCACGTGCAGAGGGTAGGACCAGGAATCCACGCCGCGAAGCCGGCAGACCAAGACCGGAGCATACATGAAGAGGATCGGCACGGCCGCGAGCAGGACCTCGTGGACGCCCGCGGTCTGCACGAGGAACACGCACAGCCGGATCAGCAGGAGCACGATCAGCCACAAAGCTACCAGTTCGCCGAGTACCCGCCGGGTCATCCGAACCCCGAGGGAGGCACGTAGCCCGCGAGATCCACGGTCGCCCAGGTAAACCCGGCGTCGCGGCAGGCCGCGATCGCGCGGTCTCGGCCCGCGACCAGGACCGGCAATTCGTCGGGATCCACCTCGATCCGGGCCAACACCTGTTCGCCGATCTCGTGCCACCGCACGCGGACCCGCGACAAGCCCAACTCCCGAAGCGCTCGCTCGGCGCGATCCACCCGGGTGAGCTTGTGCAGCTCGACCCGGGTACCCGCTGGAAACCGGCTGCCGAGGCAGGCAAAGGCTGGTTTATCCCAAACCGGGAGACCGTTGGACTGGGCGATCGCCCTCACCTCCGGCTTGTCGATCCCGACCTCCACCAGCGGATGTCGAACCCGGTGCTCCGCCGCGGCGCGTCGCCCCGGACGGTGATCCCGCGCATCGGAGGGTAGCGTGCCGTCACAGACCCACCCGAACTGCCGGGCGGCGCGCTCGGCCTCCGCGAGGTCAAAGAGCTCGCTCTTGCAGAAATAGCACCGATTTCCCTCGTTTGCGCGATATCCTTCCCGGTCCAGCTCGGCGGAGTCGACCAGGCGATGGGCGATGCCGATCCGACCCGCGACGTCGCGGGCCATGTCGACCTCCTCCACGGGCAACGCTGAAGAGACGGCGGTCAGTGCCACGGCGCGGGGACCGAGCGCTCGATGCGCGGCGAGCGCGACGACCGCGCTGTCCACGCCGCCCGAGAGGGTGACGACGCAGGACTCGACGCCGGCCATCCAAGCTTCGAGGCGGACCAACGCATCCCCGCTCACGTTCGCTCCCCCACCAGCAGATCCCCGAGCACCAGCGGCCCGCTCCAAGCCCTCAGCGCATCCGCGGGACGGCTGACCACCGGCTCACGCCCACCCGAGAGCGGCCAGGCCGCGATCGCCTTGCAACCCGTGCGCGCGGCAAGCCGCAGCATTGCCCCGTGAAGGTCCGGATCGCCGCCCGGCGAGACGACCTGCCATACCGCGCGGCCATCAGGGGCCACCACTGCTGGGAACGCCGCCGCGAACGTCGGATCGACCTTCGGAGCGGCCACGGCGATCTCCACGCACCCGCCCAGGCGGGCCGAGCTGGGCGGGGGATGAAACCCGGGAAGCGCCACCACGGCGGGCTCCTCCTCCGCGGCGCGGCCGAGCCTCGCGCGCGCAGCCGCCATCCACTCCGGGCGATCGGCCCGCACCAGCACCGCGCGGGTGCCGAGCCCAGCGCGCCCGAAACCGGCCCGGCCTGCGAAGCGACCGACGGGTCCAACCGCGAGCGCGTCGCCGAGAGCGAGCGCCGGGTCGCTCATCGCCTCCCCCACCCGCCCCGCCGCGCGGACCGCACCGCGGCACGCAGCGAAATCGACCTCCGCGCCGAGGCCGGGAACCGGCAGGGCTTGCGGGCGGGTTCCGGCCAGACCCACCGCCGCCCCGACCGGCAACGAAGCAAAGCCCGGGGTGGGGTGACACGTGACGCGTTCGACCTCGTCGAGATCGGCCACCGCGGCGATGATGCGCGGGTTCTCGAGCAGGATCCCCCCGAGCCCGACGACCCGGCAGCGGTGCGCCCGAACGTAGAACCGCACCAGATCTCGCACCACCTCGGCCAAATGCCGAACCAGCGACGCCGCCGCATCGGGCGGCGATGCCGCAGCCAACGCGGAATAAACAGCGCGGGCGCCGCCCCGACGGCCGAACCGCCCGCCCGTCGTGAGGCGGCCGTCGCTCACGGCGATCCGCGAGTGCAGCAGGTCGAGCAGGTCGTCTCGCGGCGCCCCCCGTCCGGCGAGCCCGAAGAGCCGGTCGTCGTCGATCAACAGCTCCAGGCCGAGCGCGGAGTAGGCGCGACCGAGGTGTAGGTGCAACGCACCGAATCCCCGCTGCTCGAAGACTCGATCGAGCTGACCGGCTCGACCCACGTGCACCGCACAGGCCGCGCCATCCCCCTGGGGGTGGAGGGTCAGGACCAACACCTCGTCGTCGGGCTGGCACCGATATACGGCTTCGGCCAGGGCTTTGTGGATGTCAACGGTGACGAGCCGCTGCGGTGCGAAGCCCCGATTGCGGAACTGAAGCTCGAGCCACTCAGCGGCGCGCTCTGCCTCCAACGCCCCGAATCCAGTCTGCCGCAGCGCGCCCGACCAGAACACCGCGAGGTTGGCGGCGGCGGAGAACGGCGAGGAGTCGGTGAGACCAGAAAATCGGCGATTCCGCCGTACGATCAGGGGGGGCGTAAAGCGGCCGGCCACCCCGATCAGGTTCACGTCGCGCGGCCGCAGCCCTGCCTGCCGCAAGACGCCGTCTACCGCCAGTTCAGGAAACGCGCGCGACCGGGGCCTCTGGTCGTGGCGCTCCTGCTCCTCGGTCCCCACCACCCGATCGTCCACGACCAAGGCCGCTCCGGAATCGGGCCCATCGGCAATTCCGAGGATTACCACGGCCTTCGAGCCTCACACTTCTTTCGAGAAATAGGCCGGACGGCCCTGGTCGCCCCTATATCCCCCCACTGCCTCGATGCCGGCTCCGGCGCGTCGAAGGCTGTGGCTCCGGTCGGCCTCGCGAACCAGGTCCAACAGGGCGAGCTGGGCATTAGCATACGCCAGGGACTCGGCGAGCGCGCGGATCATCGCCACCCGAAGGACCGAGCCGACCCAGTCTCCCTCGTGGATGAGCGACTCCCACGCGACCGCGTCCAGGGTCAGCGCCACCACCGCCGACGTGGCAACACAGGACGCCATCCGAGGCTGATCCGGCTGGAGCAAGCAGCACATGCCGAACGCGTCGCCGGGCCCGAGGGTAGCGAGGCGTTCGACCCTCCCCGCTGGGGTCTGGCACACGACGTCCACCTCCCCGGTCGCGATCACGAACAGTTCGTTTCCCGCTTCCCCTTCGCGGCACAGGAACGATCCGGGTTCCCAGGACAGCGCGGGCATCCGCGCCGCGACCGGTTCGAGCAGGTCGCGCGGCACGCCCTCGAAGATCCGGCTCCCCTGCAAAACCGATCCCCCATCCGCGCGCACCGGCTCCGGGTTGTGGGTGCCGGCGAAGGTCGCTGCAACCCGCCGAAAGAAGCCGACGGGCGGACCAACGGACTTCGGGGTCCCGACCGCCAGGCTCGCGATCTTGTCGCGCATCGCCCGCAGTCGATTCGAGAGCTGGGAGAGCGCGTGCTCCTCGAGGCCGATCGCCACCGGGTGCCGCTCGGCGCGAAGCGCTTCGTACCCCAGGGCGTCGAGCACGAGCAGGCGCGACGGGGCCGAGGCAACCACGCTGGCTGAGCGGAGCCCACCCGCGAACAGCGCGATCTCGCCGACGATCTCACCGGGTCCGGCGCGCCCGAGCCACACCCCGCCCGTGGAAATCGTGAGCTCCCCGGCCAGCACGAGCACGAGCGTCGGATCCAGGTCGCCTTCGGCGATCA
>CANLGQ010000183.1 GCA_947490265.1 Pseudomonadota bacterium
ACCCCTCGCCGGTGACCCCACTGAACCCGATCGGCTCGTCCGAAGGCAAACGGAGGTCGCGCCTCAGCGCCGCCAGCCCGACCAACCGCTCGTTCCGGGAGAGCTTGTCCACCTTCGTGGCCACGACGAGACACGGGATCCCGGACTCCACGAGCGCGTATCGCATCATCCCGTCGGACTCCTGCACCGCGCGCCGACTGTCGACCAACACCACAACGAGACGAAGCGCGTCCCGGTTGCCGAGATATTCCTCAATCATTCCTTTCCAGGCACCTTTAATGGCGTCTGGTACCTTCGCGAAGCCGTAGCCGGGGAGGTCGGCAAAGACCCCGTGATCGCCGATCTGGAACAGGTTGATCGCCTGCGTTCGCCCCGGGGTGGAGGACACCCTCGCGGCGGCTTTGGCCCCGAGCAACCGATTCAGCGCGCTCGACTTCCCCACGTTGGACCGCCCGGCGAAGGCCACCTCCGGCAAGGGCAGCGCCGGTAAGGCCCCGGGGAAGCTCCCGAGGAACGAAAAACGACCGGAGACGTTGCGGATCACTGGAGCACCCCCCATGCGTCAACGATCGGGCGCCCCGCTCCTCCCCGCTGCTGTGTCTCGTCGTCCAACCCCCCTCCCCCGCCATTGTATGCCGGGCCGGGTTACCCGACCCCATGTCCGTCGCCCGAGTCCCCGTGGTGCTGCGCATCCCCGACGACGGAAAGATCTGGTTCATCTCCGATCTGCACATCGGCGATGGCACGCCAGCCGACGTATTCTTCGGCAAGGACCACTACCTCTCCGCCCTCGTGCAACGCGTCGAGCGGGAGGGTTCGACGCTCGTCATCGTCGGCGACGCGATCGATTTTCATCAAGCGTGGACCTTGGCCAGGGTGCTCGCCGCCCATCCCGACGTCTTTTCCGACCTGTCCCGACTCGCCCGAAAGGGGCGCCTGTACTACGTCGTGGGAAACCACGATCACGAAATCAACCTGTTCCAGGAACTGCTGCAGTTCCGCGTGTGCGACGAACTGCTCATCGGCGATGACATCCGCTGCGTGCACGGCTTTCAGTACGACCCCTACCTGCGGAGCCGAGTCGGCCACGGGCACGGGTGGTCTACGACCTTCCACCACCTGATGGAGCGCTACCTGCGCACCTGGCTCCGTATCCCCTTGGGAGAGTTCTACACCAAGGGCAATCGGCTCCTGTTCTGGCTCGCCCACAAGGCCGCGCTGTTCGCCAACGCGTACGCCAGGGGAATGCGTGCTTTCGGCCTTACCCGCTCGGCAGACGCGATCAACCACCACCTCGACTACTGGACCCAGGGAAACCTCGGCGACTCCATGGGGATGTTTCGCCCGGTCCTCGATCACCTGCGCACCGGCCGGTTTCGAGCCATCGTTTGCGGCCACAGCCACGTCCCGGGCGTCGTTCGCGACGGCGAGGGAGAACAGGCCGGGACCTACGTGAACACCGGGAGTTGGACCTTCGCGAGCTCCAATTACGCCGTCTTGGAGAACGGGGCGTTTTCTGTCCGAGACTGGATGACGGGTCGCGTGATGGGTTCGGAGCTGTACGAAGCGCTCGCGGACGGCTCGGTGTACGAGAAGGACTTCTGGCAATGGTGGCGGGAGAATTACATGGGCCTGTTCCGCTTCCGCGAAGGCGAAGAGCGAAAGGGCCGACTCCGCGGATGGGAAAGCTACATTCGGGAGTACCAGCACCTGTCCGGCGGGCCGGGTTAAGCGCTGCGGCATGAAAGCCGTCGCCCTTCCGCTCCGTGGTCTCGTGGTGTTCCCCGGCACCCTGCGGGTGCTCGTCGTCGGTCGCGCAACGAGCAAGCGGGCTGTCGAGCGGCACACCGACGATGGCCAGCCGCTCGTGCTCATTCCTCAGATCGACTCTGACGTAGAAGATCCTTTCGAAGCTGACCTCCTCGACATCGGAGTGCTTGCGCAGGTGCTGCGCATCACGCGCCTCCCCGACGGCACGCTCCGCGTGCTCGTCGAGGGCCAGGAGCGCACGCGGGTAGGAAAGCTGGAAGTCGAGGAGGGGAGCTCCGTCGCGGACGTCTTGCCGATCACCACCCGCAAAGCCGATGGAGTCAAGATCGGCGCCCTCGCCCGCCAGCTCCACCAGCGGCACACCGAGTGGATGGCCGGAACCGGCATGCCGGCCCCTGAGTACGGGATCATGGCCCCCGGACCCGAGGATCCCGACCGGCTCGCGGATCACGTAGCGGCCACCCTCGACCTGCCCCTCGCTCACCAGGTGGAGATCCTCCAGATCTCCGAGGTCCGCCCTCGCCTCGAGCGACTGCTCGACGAGATCGCCATCGCCACCGCCCACCAGCGAATCGCCGCCGACGTGAACGAGAAGGTGCAGGCAGCGATGGACGAGTCGCAGCGCGAGTACCACCTGAAGGAGCAGCTCAAGGCGATTCGCGCCGAGCTCGGAGAAGCGGTGGGGAGCGAGGCAGACGCCGACGCCTTCGCCGCGCGGATCCGAGACGCCGGAATGCCCGAGGAGGTGCAAGCCGAGGCGATGCGCGAGGTGGAGCGCCTGCGGCGGGTCCACACCGAGAGCGCGGAGTACACCATCATTCGCACCTGGCTCGAGACCGTGTGCGAGGTGCCATGGAGCAAAGCCGCCGCGGATGCCGTCGGTCTCGACGCGGCCCAGAAAGTGCTCGACCGCGACCACCACGGCCTGTTCAAAGTGAAGGAGCGCATCCTCGAATACCTCGCGGTGCGCCAACTCCAACCGAATTCGACCGGACCGATCCTGTGCTTCGTCGGCCCGCCCGGGGTCGGAAAAACCAGCCTCGGTCGTTCGATTGCGAACGCGCTCGGACGCGAATTCGGCCGCATCGCGCTCGGCGGGATCAAGGACGAGACCGAGATCCGCGGCCATCGCCGCACCTATGTCGGCGCGCTTCCCGGCCGGATCATTCGGGCGCTCTCCCGGGCCGGCTCACGCAACCCGGTGCTCGTCCTCGACGAGATCGACAAGGTCGGAACGGACTTCCGCGGCGACCCGGCCTCGGCACTGCTCGAGGTGCTGGACCCCGCGCAGAACCACCAATTCGTCGACCACTACCTCGACGTACCGGTCGACCTGTCGCAGGTCCTCTTCATCGCGACCGCCAACCTGATCGATCCCGTTCCCCCCGCGCTGTCCGACCGGCTCGAGATCATCGAGATCCCGGGCTACACCGAGGAGGAGAAGGTCGAGATCGCTCGGAAGTACCTGCTGCCGAAGCTGGCCCTAAACCACGGTTTGAAGGCGAAACACCTGCAGATCGAGGACGAGGCTCTCCGCGAGGTCATCCGCGACTACACGCATGAGGCCGGCGTCCGCGAGCTCGAGCGGCAGCTCGCCGCGTTGCACCGAAAAGTGGCCCGGCAGGTTGTGGAAGGCCGAGCGCGCAAGACGAAAATCGGAAGCGGTCTCGCCCGCTACCTCGGCCCCCAGAAGTACTTCCAGGAAGTGATCGAGCGCGTCGACAAGCCCGGCGTCGTGATCGGGCTCGCCTGGACAGCGGCAGGGGGCGACATCCTGTTCATCGAAGCGCTTCGGATCCCCGGCAAGGGACCGACGCTCAAGCTGACCGGGAGCCTCGGGGATGTCATGAAGGAGTCGGTCGAAGCGGCGCTCAGCTGGATCCGAGCCCATCACATGACGCTCGCGATCGAGCCATCGGCGTTCGAAGCGGAGTTTCACCTGCATGTGCCCGCAGGTGCGATCCCGAAGGACGGACCCTCGGCTGGGGTGACGATGGTCACCGCGCTGGCGTCGCTGCTGACCGGCCGGCCGGTGCGGCCCCGGTGGGCGATGACCGGGGAGATCACGCTGCGCGGAAAGGTTCTCCCTGTCGGCGGAATCAAGGAAAAGGCCCTCGCCGCCCGACGAGCGGGCGTGCGCGATCTGGTGATGCCGGCGCGGAACCAGACGGATTTGGAGGACATCCCCCCTGAGTTGAGGAAGGATCTGACGTTTCACTTCGTGGAGTCGGTGGGCGATGTTCTCACGTTGGCGCTGTCCCCGGTCGAGGCCGGTGGCACCTAGCGCTGCACCCCGCTCCAGCCGACGACGACCGGATCCCACCCCCCGCGGATCGGGCTACGCGATCGCCGCGTGAGCAGACGCCGGACGCCAAGCGGAACGCGGAGGATTCGGTTTAACCACCCTCCAGTACCTCCAGGCGCACCGCCACCGCCATCCCGCCTCGCTCCACCTCCAACACCACGGCACCGCGCCGGACCATCGCCTCCTTCACGTCGCTTGGAGCGCGCGCCGGGTGCCCGTCTATCGCCCGGATCACGTCGCCAACCACCACCCCGCCGATCTCCGCGCGGGACCGCGGCCGAATCGCCACCACCTCCCCACCCGTCCCGGCCCGGGCCTTCAGCGTCATCCCACCGATCACCACCGGCTGCTCGGCCCAGTCGGAGAGCGTTGCGTCCACCACCATCGGGGCCCCGTCGCGCAGCAGACGCACCGACACCTGTTGCCCGCCGCGCAGGCCGTCGAGCCGCGCTTGAAGCGCCGCTGCGGTGCGTACCTCCTGGCCCGCGAGCGCCACGAGCTGGTCGCCAGCGCGGACCCCGGCCTTGTCGGCGGGCCCACTGGGAACCAGCCCCTCCACGACGCCCTCCGAGCCAATCGACGCGCCGAAAAACGCGCGACTCACCTGCTCTCCGGCGCGCAGAAGGGGCAGCGCGGTCCGCAGCGCCTCGACCGGGACCGCAAACGCGATGCCTTGCCCGGTGCTGTGGGTGCCGGTCAGCACGGCCACGACCGAGCCGTCGGCCCCAAAGACCGGCCCTCCCGAGTTTCCCGGGTTGAGCGACATCGAGAGCTGTAGGAAGGCGATGCGGGGCCCCTCCGCCGTCTCGGTCAACTTGGACCGCTGGCCCACCACGCCCACGGACAGCGTGTGGCCGAGGCCATAGGGATTGCCGATCGCGACCACCGTGTCGCCGACCCGCAGCGGCTCGGAGGTGCCGAGTGGCGCCGAGATCATGCCCCCGCCTTCGGTGCGCAACAGCGCGAGATCGGTGCGCGCATCGGCGCCGACGACGATGGCGCTCCGCTCCACCCCCGACACCTCCCGCACGATCACGCGCTCCGCGCCGACGACGAGGTGCCGAGCCGTGACGACCTCGCTCCCCCCAATGGAAAACCCGGTTCCGATTCGGTCGGGATCGGCTTCCACCGACACATTCACGACGGTGGGCACCACGCGCTGGAACACATCCGCGTAGCTCGGCCAGGGCGCCGCTACCGGCACCGGTCGGGGAGTCCACTCCCGTCCGAGCAGCCCCCCCAACCCGAGGGCCAGGGCCACGACAACCCACCCCCAGCCTGCCGTCCCGCTGGCCCGCTGCATCCGCGTTACCTAACCCAAGGCGGGGTGACGTGGACCTTCCGACGCCCTTCGGAAAGTACGAACTGCTCGAGCGCATCGCGATGGGCGGCATGGCGGAGGTCTTCCTCGCCCGCTCGTTCGGAGTAGCGGGGTTCGAAAAGCGCTTGGTAGTCAAGCGAATTCGGCCCGAATACGCGGAGGATCCCAGGTTCCGCGAGATGTTCGTCCACGAGGCGCGCATCGCGGTCTGCCTGAATCACCCGAACGTCGTTCAGGTCTACGAACTCGATCGGGTGGGTCACCACCTCTACATGGCCATGGAGCACCTCCACGGTCGCGACCTGACGCGCCTGGTTCGAAGCTATCGAGCACTGGGGCGCAAGATCCCGTTGCCGGTCGCGGTGGCGATCCTCGCCGAGGTCTGCCGCGGCCTCGCCTACGCACACGCCCGAACCGATGGCAAAGGGCGTGTCCTCGGCCTCGTTCACCAGGATGTGTCGCCGCACAACGTCCTCGTCACCTTTGCCGGCGAGGTG
This sequence comes from Pseudomonadota bacterium, assembly GCA_947490265.1. Taxonomy (GTDB): domain Bacteria; phylum Myxococcota_A; class UBA796; order UBA796; genus CANLGQ01. The sequence goes on from CANLGQ010000183.1 coordinate 5,894, forward strand.
AAACTCGTCGACTTCGGCATCGCCCGGCTGATGAACACCGCCGAGGTCCAGGCGGTTCCAGAGTCCTCTGAGCGACCCGGCGGCGGAAAGTACGCGTACATGTCCCCGGAACAGGCCCGCGGCGAGCCGATCGACCATCGATCGGACCTGTTCTCAGCCGGGATCGTGCTGTGGGAGCTGATCGTCGGGAAACGACTGTTTCAGGATCCCGACGCCGCCGAAAAGCTCCGGCGCGTGCGCGAAGCGGTCATCCCGCACCCCAGCGAGTTCGGCGCCCCGATCGACCCCGCGCTCTGGTCCATCCTTCAGCGGGCCCTGGCGCGCGCCCCACAGACCCGGTACCCGAGCGCGGCAGAGTTCGAGGAGGATCTTCGAGCGTGGCTCTTCGACTCTCGGGCACGCGTAGAACGCGCCGAGATCGCCGCTGCCATGGCGGAGGCCTTTCCCGGCGAGGCCCAGCGGGTCGACGAGGATCACGAACTCAGAAGCTTCGCCGAGGACCTGCAGCACCTCGGCGAAACCAACCTGAGCGAACCGAGCGTCGCCGCCGAGCGGGTCCCGCGGCGCCAGGCCAGCGAGCGAAAGCCGGTGGTGGTCCTCATGGTCGACGTGGATGGGCTCACCGAGCTCTCCACCCGACTCGACCCGGAGCACCTATTCTTTCGACACTACGAGCTACTCCGCTGGATGCGGCGGGTGGTGGACCGGCACGGCGGCGTCGTCCAACGCGCGGTCGACGACCAGATCACGCTGATGTTCGGCGTTCCACGAACCGGCCCCGACGACCTGCCGCGCGCCCTGGAGTGCGCCCTCGAGCTGCAACGGACGGTGGGGACCCTCGCTCGAAAGGGCATGAGCCTGTCCCTGGCAATCGGCGTTCATGCCGGGGAAGTCACTGTACAGCCGGTCCGCCACCGGCTGAGGTACGTCGCGCGCGGCGACACCACCCGCCTCGCTCGGAAGCTCTCTGCGGTGGCGGATCAGGGGCAGATCCTCGTGTCCGACGAGGTGCGGAGCGCGGTAGACATGCGGTTCGCCCTCAGGCGCGGCCCTGGGGTCGCCGCGCGCGGCGGTAGGCTCCCCGGACCGAGCTGGATTCTCGAGGGAAGACCGGCCGGATTGCGGATCACCTCCACCCGGGGTCCCTGGATCCGACGCGGCGACGAGCTCGAAGTCCTCCGGCGGGCGGTGGTCGAGCTCCAGGGCGGCGTCGGATCCGCGGTCGCGATCGGTGGCGAAGTGGGATCGGGGAAGTCACGTCTGATCAGCGAGATCCGCGAGTTGGCCAGTGCCCGCGGCATCCCTTTTTTCGGCGCGCGATGCGCGACGGTCGCCGACGACCAACCGCTCGCCCCCTTTTCCGACTTGGTGCGCGAGATCCTGGAGCCGGCCCCGCGTCCCCTCGATCCCTCCGTCGTGGTGGAGCTCCTTGGACCATTCGGCCTTTCCGAGCGTGACCTCGAGGTTCTCGCTGCGCTGCTCCGCGTCGGACGACCCACCATGGCGCCGGAACGCTCCGAGCTCCTCGGTGCCTTGATCCGTCTCTTCTCTGCCCTCGGGCGCTCCGATGCCTTCATTGCGGCGATCGACGACGTCCACCACCTCCGGCCGCACGAATTCGAGAGTCTGCAGCGAATCGTCCAGGGCACCGCGCACGCGCCCGTCCTGTTCCTTCTCACCGGTCGGGGGGCGCTCCCCGTCCCGCTCGGAGGTCGCGCGATCCAGCTCGGGAGCATCGCCGGGGTCCAGGCGCGCCGCCTCGTCGCGAGTTTGATGCGCGCGACCGATGTATCGGACGAACTCGCCGCCCTGCTGGAGCGCACCTGCCAGGGCAACCCCCTGTACGTCGTCGAGATGCTGAAGTGGCTGGTGCCCGACCGGGTCGACGTGAAAGACGGCACCGCGGTCCTGCTCCGCCCCCTCGAACCGGCCGAATTGCCGCGCAGCCTCGCCGGATTGGTGAGCGCCCGGATCGACGCCCTCGATCCGCCCGCGAAGGGGATGCTGCAGATCGCCGCCGTCGTGGGCGGTCGGTTCAGCGAAACCCTTCTCGGAGTGGCCGCCGGCCTCGAGGATCCCAGCGCGCTGGTGCATACGCTCTCCGCGCACGGCCTGATCAGCCCGGGCGATGCCGGCGAGTGGACCTTCGCGTCCGAGCTCGTCCGAGAAGCCGCCCAGCGAGGAATCCTCGGTGTGCAACGCCGTGATTTCCACCGCATGATCGCCCACGCCATGGAGTCGCTCCAGGGCG
>CANLGQ010000184.1 GCA_947490265.1 Pseudomonadota bacterium
CCAGCGCTGTTTTGGCGTTGGCAATGACCTCGGTGTTGAGCCGCGCATAGAGGGCCTGGTTCTCGGTGTTCACGCTGTTCAGGTTGACTTCCTGGTCGTCGGGCGCACGATTCGGAAGCTTGTTCAGGTAGAATTCCGTGCTGCTACCGTCGTCGAACGTAAACTTCCACTTGTTCCGGGTGGTCACCGTCCAGGCCTTCCCGTCCTTGTCCTTGGCCGTCGGGGTGGTGCGCATCACGCAGGTGTACATCGGCGGATCGAAGTTCGACTCGAAAAAGCAGTCGATTCCCTCCTTTCCGGAGTAGACGACCGCAATTTCCTTGATTGCCGTCCACGGTTTGTCGATCTCGGTGCCGTTGCCCTCGAGGGTGAGGTTGAGCTTGCTGGCGCTGTCCTCCCACCCGCTTTCGGCGTACCAGTCCGAGCCGCGCTCGATGCGCACGACGTGCCCGGTCTTGTGCGACCCATCGCCAAACGTGAAGTCGACCCGAAGATCTGCGTTGGGCGCTGCGGCAGCGGGTTCGGGAACCGGGGCCGGCTCCGGTTCCGGCGCGGGCGCGGGCGCCGGGGTGGGGGCCGGGGCGGGCGCGGGCGCCGGGGCGGGAGCGTCTTTGTTCTTGCCGGCGTTGGCGGTGACGGAGAAACCGAGCAGTGCCATCGCGAGCCAAGTGCGTCGAATCATGCGTCCTCCAAGACGTGCGCCACCAGGGAACGCGCCAGCGACCGGCGCGCAACCCGCATCGGTCGACCCGCGACCCGGGCGTTCATTCCGCGGGCGGAAGCCACCGAGCGAGGCGGGTCTTCAATTCGGCGAGCGCCGGCAACGGGTGGCCGCGGGAACCGGCGATTTCAGCGCGTAACCTGCCGAAGCTGTACTCGATCTCGGTCGCGCAGCGCCCGCACTCCTGACGCACGCGGGGCTCGTAGGCCTCTTCCCATCCTCCGTAGGCCTTGCGCCAGGCCTCGATCGCCGCGGGTGCGTCGCCGACGGCGCCCTTTTCGGCGGCCTGTTGCAGCAGGTCGGCGATGGGCACGAGTGGCGCCGCGTCGCCCGCCTCGGCGTCGCCCCCCGTCGCCGTCGAAACCCCGGGATCCGGGCTGACGGCGCAGGCCACCATCCACCAGCCGATGTGCATTCGCGCTGGTAATTGATGCTAGCCTCTCCCGCGAGGAATTGACGATGGCCCTCCCGCGATTGCCCGGCCCCGACGAGGTCTGTCTCCACGCGCACACCGCCGCCGGCCGGAGTGGCCCGTTCAGCCGGCGCGACCTGGCTTCCAGGGTGGGTTCGGGTGGGGTCAGCCTGTCCGACCATGTCTGGTTCGAGGGCCTGTCCGACTGGGTCCTCCTTTCGGGCGCCCAGGAGCTCTTGACCGAGATCGGCGAGCCTCAGACTTCGGCGAACCCCGCGCGCGAGGGAGAGAGCGACGACGAGTTCCAGGAGCGGGTGTTCAGCAGCCTCGTGAAGGAGTCGTGGAACTACTTGAACGAGCATGCTTTTGCCGAGTCGGTCGACGAGATGCTGGTCGGAGCGGTGATTACGTCGACCCTGGACGGCGGCTACAGCCTGATCGACCTCACCTCCGACGGCGCCCACCACCACCTCCGCTTCGAGCACCTGGGCGACAAGGAACGGCCCCGAGTCCTCTTCCGCCTGACCCACCTCACGCCCTCGCTGGCGGTCGCAAAGGTGCTGGGGCAGCGCGCGAGCGTGATCATCGGGTATGGCGAGCGGGTCGCCAACGCTGGAGCGGTGGTGACTGCGATGAAGGCCGAGTGGAAGTCGGGCTTCATCCAGAACGCCGAGCCGGGCACCGTCACCGTCGATGGGGATCTCGGCACCGGGTACGTGTACTGCCAGGTCGATCTGTATTGGAAGCTCGACGACTACATCAAGCCCGACTTTTCCGTCGATTACGCGCTCCTCACCACCCACATCCGCGCCACCACCCACAGCCTCCGCAAGTACCTGCGCGGGCGATTCAAGTAGGAGACCCCATGCTGTCTCTCCTTCAGAACTTCAACAATGCATCCGAGGCCCGCGAGTCCAAAGACGAGAGGCTGGTCGGCGAGATCGTTCGCGCTATGGCGCGGCAGGGCTGTCCGGCGGTGCGCTTTCTGGCGAGCGACGATCGGCAGGTCGTCCGGTTCCGCACCCCGCGTGACCCGGTGTTGTATCAGGTCTATGTCACGCTGGACCGCCGAACCGGCGGCAGCGCCCTCACCGAGATGCTGGTCGGTTCCAAGGCGACGCTGAAGGTTTCCGCCGAGGTGAAGAATCGCCTGTCGGACCCCGACGACCTGATCAAGATGTATCGCACCGACTTTGCCAACATCCTGAAGTTGCCCGTTGCGGGCGGGATCAAGCTGAATCACCAGTTGAATAGTGTGTTCGCGACCACCACGATGATCATCGAGATCAACGACTACGTGTCCACCGGGGAGGCTGGAACGGAGCGCTTGGTGAATCAGCTGGTCCAGACGGTCGACAAGCTCAGGGAGAAGCTGGTCTCCTACAAGAAATAGGCTTCAATGGCTGGCCAGGGCCGGGTCGGCCAGGGTCATTTTCGCCCGCGCCTCCGCACCTTCCTGGTCCCGGCCGAGCAGGGCGAGCGCCGCCGCCCGGAGTGCGAGCGCCTCGGGCATCCACGGCGCATCGGCCAGCGCCGCATCGGCAGCTTCCAATGCCAGCGCCGCGTCGCCTCCTCTCAAGCGGGCCATCCCCTCGACGTGCCGCGCCCGCGGCCCCGGGATCGCGCTCAGCGCCTCCGGCGCGATCGTCGGGTCGCCCGAGAGGGCTTTGCGGATGCGGATTCGGGTCGCGACCTCAGTTTCTCCCAGCTCCTCGGCCGCCGCAGCCGCCTCGTCGAACCGTTCGGTTCCCACCCCGATCGCCATTCGCCCGCGAGCGGCCTCTGGGGCGGCGCCTCGCTGTGCGAGCTCCGGAAGGAGCGCCCACGCCTCCTCGAGCTGGCCGGCCCGCACCCGCAAGGCGATCCGACGGCGAACGGGCTCCGGTTCCTGGGGATAAGCGTTCGCCCAGCGTTCCAGCAGGAGGTCATAGTTTTCGTCGGGGCCGGTCGCGTCGGCGATCCGCACCGAGAGCTCCACCACCGCCGGTTCGTCGAGAAACCTCGGGTCGAGCGCCGTCACCACCCGCGCAGCGATCGCGGCCTGCCCGCTCTCCGCCGCGGACAGGGCGAGGGGGAGCTGGTAGCGCGGGTCGAGGGGGCCGGCCTCCTGGATCGACCGCCAGGCCACGGTGGCGGCCTCGCCGCGTCCCGAGGCGGCGAGCGCTGCGGCCTCGTCGGCGAGGAATGCGGTGCTTCCGGGCCGGCCGAGCGTTGCGCTCGTGAAGGCGACCCGGGCGGACCCCCACTCGCCTCGGGCGGCTTCCCGTCGGCCGAGGATCCATTGTGCGAGTCCCATCGCCGGATCGAGCCACACGGCTTTGGCGATTGGATCTGCGTTTCGGTCGCCGACGCGCTCCAAGGCAACCGCGGGTAGGATCCCGTACCAGGTCGCGGCGGATCGCCCGCAGACCAGGACGGCGTAGGGATCCGCGGAGATCGGTGCGGCCCAGACCGCGCGCTGGGCGTCGGTCGGCGGATGGCCGAGCACCTCGCCGGCCCACCCGAGCAGGTCGGTGATGGGCTCCACCACGCGGTCCCGGCTGCCGGTCGCCTGCTGGGCGAGGCAGCGCCCCGGCTTGTCGCACAGCTCGAGCTGGAAGCGCAGCAGGTCTGGGTCGTCGCCCATCGCCAGCCGGGCCGTCCATTGCTGGGTACCGGTGCGCAGGGGGCGAGACAGGCCCGGCGCGGTCGGAACGCCGGTCACGGTCGCCGAGACATCCGGGAGTTCGGAGAGCCCGGTCTCAACGAGAGCCGTCGCGAGGCCGGTCACCTCGGCCCGCCAGCGGAACGGCTTGGCCGCTTGGCCGGTGGGGGGGAACACCGCGACCTCGACGAGGGAGTGGGTCGTCGCTGCGAGGCCGGCGCTCGGCTCGACCGTTGACCGGTCAAGCCGCTGCTCGGCGTTGCAGGCCAGCAAGGCGGCCAGCCAGTTGGCCACCAAACCTCCCTTCCGAGGCGAGCGCGAAGCATTCTCCTTCGGCGCAAGTTCCGGTATTGTACCATCGAAGTGCGTGGGGAGGGCCGATGGATCGGCGGGTGGGGTTCGTCACCGGAGCGGTTGTCGCCATCGCCCTGGCGGGCGTCGGCGGGTGGCTCGCGATGAGGGACCAGGTCCCCCGCGGAGTGCCGGTCCCTCCGCCGCCGAGGTCGGCGCCCGCCGAGCAGGTGGTCGTGAAGTACGCGTCCGATGCCTCCGCCGAGCGCGTCCACGCCTTCGAGAGGGCGCACGGCCTGCACCTGGCGAAGGAGCTCCCTCAGATCCGGGCGAAGGTCTACGACGTGCCAGTTGGGGCCACGTCCGCCCAGGTCATCGGCTGGTTCACCAGTGAGCCGGGACTCGTCGCCTACGCCGAGCCGAACGGAACAGTGCAGGCCATCCCCTGAGTCAGTGGGCCTCAGCCCAAGTCGCCCCGATCCCCAGATCGACCACCAGGGGCACCGAGAGCCGGATCCCGCCCTCCATGTGGCGTCGAACCAGCTCCGTCACCGCAACGACCTCCTCGACCGGCGACTCGACCACGAGCTCGTCGTGCACCTGCAGCACGAGCCGACTCCTGAGGCCCCGTTCGAGGAGCTCTCGATCGATGGCCAGCATCGCGAGCTTGCACAGATCGGCCGCCGCGCCTTGGATCGGCGCGTTCGCGGCGATCCGCTCGCCGTAGGCCCGGTCTGCGAAGTTGTTACTCTGAAGCTCGGGAATGTAGCGCCGCCGCCCATGGGGTGTGGCGACATAGCCCTGCAGGTGCCCGTCGGTGACGGTCTTCTCCTTCCAGGCGGCCACCCCCTGGTAGTGAGCAAAGAAGCGGTCGATGTAGCGCTGCGCCGTGGCGCGCGGGAGGTGGAGCTGAGCCGCGAGCGCCGTGGCCCCTTGTCCATACAGCGTCGCAAAATTGACCGTCTTCCCCACGTCTCGCTGTTCCCGCGAGACTTCCTCCGCAGAAACGCCGAACAGCTCGGCGGCGGTCTCGCGATGGACGTCGCGGCCCGCGGAGAAGGCGGCGAGCAGGTTGGCGTCTTGGGAGAGGTGGGCCAACACCCGGAGCTCGATCTGGCTCCAGTCCGCGCTGATCAGGAGCCAGCCGGGTTCGGCCACGAACGCGTCTCGGACCTGGCGAAATTCACCGGTGCGAACGGGGGTGCGCTGCAAGTCGGGGTCGGTGGTGATCAGGCGCCCGGACGCCGCGACGGTCTGCTGGAAGGTGGCGTGGACCCGCCCGTCTCGGGGGTCGATCGCGTGGATCAGCACCCGCGTGGTGGTGTCGATGAGCTTGGCCAGCGTACGCCACCGCAAGACTCGCGCGACAATCGGGTGTTGCGCCCTTAACTTTTCGAGGGTCTCCGAGTCGGTGGCGTAGCCGGTCTTGGTGGTCTTCTTCACCGGAAGGCGCAGCTCCTCGAACAGAACGGCCCCGAGTTGCTTCGTCGAACCGAGGTTGAACGCCCGACCCGCGAGCTCACAGGCTTCCTCGGCAAGCCGCGTCCTCTCGGCCTCGAAGACCCGCTCCAGGGCCTCCAAGCGCTTGCGGTCGACCGCGATCCCCGCGCGTTCCATCCGCGCGAGCGTCTCCGAGAGCGGGAGGTCGACCTCGGCGTACAGTCGGTCGAGGCCGTCGGTCATGAGCCGAGGGGCCAAGGCTGTCCAGGCCGCGCCACACACGTCGGCGAGGTGGCAGGCATAGGCGCCCGCTCGCCCCGGCGGGAGCGCGTCGAAGCGCAGGACGGCTTTGCCCGATCCCACGACGCCCTTCAGCGGCTGGACCGCGGCGTGGAGCGCCGTGCGGGCGATCTGTTCGAGGGTGTGGGGCGGCTGGCCCGAGGGATCGAGAAGGTAGGAGGCCAGGCCTGGATCGCCCACGACCCCGCGCAGCACGACCCCCTTTCCCCCGAGGACGCGGAGCACCGTGCGGTACGGGTGGACGACCTTGGGTCGAGCAGGATCCTCGAGCCACGGGCGCAGCACCTCCCAGTCTGGGAACCAGAGGGCCCGGCCGGGGCGGGGCGACACCGCCATCCCCGAGATCTCCCCGGTGCGCTCGATCAAAGGATGGAAGGCGGTCAGGCCACTGAGCTCGGTCGCCATCGCCGCGGCGGCCGTCTCCGGGGTGTCACAGGCGAACCACTCGGCACGGGCGGCCACCGCGGTGACCGACTCCGCGGAGAGCAGGCTGAAGAACTCTAGCTCCCGATAAACGGCGTTCAGCCGAGCAGGGTCGGCGGCGCGGATCGCCAGGTCCGCGATCCCGACCGGGAGCGGGACCGCCGTGTCGAGCGTCGTCAAAGCGAGGTTCCGCTCGAGCTGGTCGCGGTGCGACTCGATCCGCTCGCGGATCGCGGGTTTCAGCTGGGCCGTGTTCGCGAGGACGCCTTGGACCGAGCCGAAGCGGGCGAGCAGGTCGGCCCCGGTCTTCGGCCCGATGCCCGGCACCCCCGGAACGTGGTCGATCGGGTCGCCGATCAGTGCCAGGCGGTCGGCGAACTGCTGCGGGGACACCCCCCATTTCACCTGCACCAAGTGCGGGTCGTAGAGCACCTCCTTGGTGGGATCGAAGAGCCGCACCCGGTCGCTCACGAGCTGGGCGAAGTCCTTGTCGCCGCTGACGATCCACACCTCGTGTCCCCGCTCGACCGCCTGGCCGGCCAGGGTGGCGATGACGTCGTCGGCCTCGACCTCGGGCACGCGGAGGATCGGGTAATTGTGCGCCGCGATCAATCGCTCGATGAGGGGGAGCTGCTCTCGGAGTCCATGCGGGGTCGGACCCCGGTTCGCCTTGTAGTTCGGATCGATCCGCAGCCGGCTCGCCCGGTTGCGGGGCCCGTCGAACACCACCGCCCCGAGTGCCGGCGTTCGACCGGCCAGGAGCTTCCGAAACAGGAGGGCGAAGCCAAACACCGCGCCGGTCCGGACTCCGTTGGAGGCCGCGAGGTTTCCAGGCATCGCATAGAACGCCCGCCACGCGAGTCCCGATCCGTCGATCAGGGCGACCCGGGTGCCCATTCAGGGTCCGGCCGCCCGCCGTACTCCCGTGACCGCCGGCTTCATGCGCGCTCGAACCGGCGCGCTCCCAACAGCAGCCAGTCTGGCGACTGCGCGGTCGGTTGGAGTCGTGAATACAGCGTGTACACCCGGGCGCGGCCGTCTTCCCAGGTCAGCGAGAGCGCGGCTGCCCCCAGCGTGTAGCGCCCGGTCCCACCCGGGAGGGCGTCGTCGCCGGACATCACCGCGAAGTGGCCGTCGGGAAGGAGCATCAGGGTGGTTGTACCGCCCGGAAGTCGCCAGCGACCGTCCATCACCTGGCCGGTCAGGTCGAAGTCGACCCGGTCGCAGCGCGCGCCGTCGAGCTCGATCGCGTAGGTCTCGCGCGCGAGGGTCGACGCGCTGCGGGCACCGTCTGGCCAGGTGAACTGAATCTCCGGATCGACGCGTCGATAGCGACCTACTCGATGTCCCGCACGGGCGTGCGCGTCCCAGTCGACCGGTGCGGGATGGGCCGCCGGCCAGGTGGTGAAGCGCCCCTCTCGGGTAAACACGAGCCACATCTCCGGGGGTCCAGGCTTGACAAACGTACCCACCAACCTCTCGTTTGGAGGTAGCGTGGGTTCGAGGGCGGGTTTGGGAGGAGGTGGGGCCGCCTCGGGGGCGACCGGCTCGGAGGGCGGGGCGTCTTCGGCGCGGGGTTGGTCCACGGCGAACGGGTTGGCCGCCGCGGCCGGGTGCTCCAGCGCGGCCGCCGAGGTGGCCAGGGCGGGCGGCAGGGGAGGGGCCCCGACCGGCGGGGTGGCGGCCGGAACGAGGTCAGGCACCAGCTCGAGTTTGGCAAGCTGCAAGCAAGACTCTGTGGCGAGCCGTGCGCACAGGTA
>CANLGQ010000185.1 GCA_947490265.1 Pseudomonadota bacterium
CATCCGCACTGCCGGATTCACGAGGCTCGACCAGCGGTCGCGCACCACGCCGTTCTGTACCCGGGCGATGGCGACCTCACACACGCGGTCGACCCCGGGGTCGAGGCCGGTAAACTCCAGGTCGAGCACAGCGAAGGTGGCGTCGCGCGCCAGGCTTTCGCGTGACCCGAGCTGGATCGGGGTCACCGCCGGGGGGCCGAGCGGGCGCCGAAGCGCTGCTGGGGGAGGGCTGGCTGGCCCGGCGGGGGGCCGTCGCGGCGGCCGGTCATCCGCATCTGCTGCAGGAGCTCCTCGGGGAAGAACTGAAACCAGGTCTGCGGGTAGGACTTGGTGTCGAGCTTGCGCTTGTTGGCGAGGACGGCCTGGATGCTCGTGAGGAGCGCGTGACTCGGCAGCTCCTTCAGCCCCTTTCCGACCGCGGCGAGGGCACCCTCGCGGTCGCCGTCGCGGTGCTTGAGCGTGGCCCACACCACATAGACCATGGCCTCCTTGGGCGCGGTGGCCGCCGCGGCCTCGAGGGCCTGGTAGGCCTGGGGCTTGCGGTCGCGCCGCCAGTGCACCGCTCCGATGCAGACCTCCGCCGTCCAATTCCGGTATCGGCCTTTCTCGAGCTGCGGCAGCGCCTCGTCGAACTTCATCTGGAGGTAGTCGATCGTGCCGAGTTGGGCTTCGACCTGCCCGGCGAGGAGCGGCACCCACCGACCCCATCGCGCGCGGATCGCGAAGAGGCGGGTGCGCGCCTCGTCGATCCGCTGGGCCTGCAACAGGTCGACCACCCCCCGCATCTCGGCCTCGAGCTGGGTGCTCAGCCGCCGGAAAAGGAAGTAGCCCACCAACAGAAAGACGAGGATTCCGGGAAGGATTCCGGCAATCGGTGACCACAGGAACGCGGTGGCAACGAACACCGCTGCGGCCGCTGCGCCAGCCAACAGCAACGCGTACATCCGCCCTCCGAACTCCCTGTTACTCCCCGGGAGAACCCGCGGCTAGAGCGCGCTCAGGTCGACGCCGGCCTTGTCGGCGTAGACCTGGAGCCCGAGCTTGTCGATCGAACGCATGGCCCGGGTCGTGAGCCGCACGATGATGAAGCGGTTGCCCTCGGTCCACCACAGGCGCTTGACCTGGAGGTTCGGGATCTGGCGCCGCTTGGTCTGGATGTTCGAGTGGGAACGGTTATTGGCCACATTCGGGCGCTTACCGGTGAAGATGCACTTGCGAGCCATGGTTCCCGAGCCTCAGGCGGACGGTTGTCGCGCCGTTTGGGCGCGGAGCCGCGCTCGTAACCCCGGCCCTGGGAGCGGGCAACCCTTCCCGGTGCGTGCGCCCGCCCTCCTCAGGCGCCCGTCGCCGGCGGTCGGATCCGCAGGTACACCAGCCAGTACACGCTCCCGACCAGCACCGTCCCGCCGATCAGGTTTCCGAGGGTGACGGGGAGCAGGTTGTTGAGGAGAAACGCCTGAACGGTGAGCCCCTCGTACCGGACGACGTCGATCGGGAGCGAACCCGAGGCCTTCACCAGCAGGGCCAGCGGCACCGTGAACAGGTTCGCGATGCTGTGCTCGAAACCCGAAGCGACGAATGCGGCGACCGGCAAGATCACCGCGATGACGCGATCAACCGTCGAGCGCGCGCTGAACGTCAGCCAGACCGCGAGGCACACCAGCGCGTTCGCCAGAATTCCGGCGGCGATCGCCTGCAGGGGCTCCAGCGCGCACTTCGTCCGCGCGCTGTCGAGCAGCGAACGGCCGACCGCACCGTCCGCGAGCGTCCAAGAGCGCGCGGCGAACACGAGGAACGCCGTCGCGACGGCGCCGAGTGCGTTCGCGAGGAACACGAGGACCCAGTTCCGCACGACGGCCCGGGTACTCACCCGCCCGCTGGCCCACGCCATCGCCAAGAGGGCGTTCCCGGTGAACAACTCGGCTCCGCCCACAATCACCAGCACGAGCCCGGTGGCGAATGCGAACCCGGTGAGCACCCGGCCGAGTCCCCAGGGGAGCAGGCCGGCCGGATCGGTCCCGGCCACCGTGCCGAAGAGCGCTCCGAGCCCGATGAACGCGCCGGCCAGCACGCCGAGCAAGACCAGGGACAACGCCGGTAGGGCGGCCTTCTTCACGCCCACTTCCTCGGCCGCCAGCGCCATCTCGGCAGGCAACAACGCGTCGGGACCGGCGCTCACGCGGCGGCCCTGGATCGCCGCCGCGGCATGTCTCCGGGCGGGTCGTCCCGCACCAGCACTGGCCGCACCAACGCGTTGACGAGCCCGAGGACCAGGCTGCCGACCAGCAGGGCACCGAGCGATTCGACGCGCACACCGGGGAGAATCCAGGCCGTCCCTGCCAAGCAGACGGCCACCACGAACCAATGGATGAGGAACCGGCGCATGCAGGCCTCCGCTCCGGGAGACGCAAGCCCCATGCCGCGCTCGCCAGGGAGTTGGCACGCCCTGTGCAAGACAAAGGGCCATGAACCCACAAGCAACCTGGCTAGACGCCCTTCCTCCCTCGGTGGCCCGCTCAGCCGAGGTCGATGTCGGCACGCCGATCCACCTCGGCGGACCCTCCGAACCGGCCGTCGCCTTCGTGCGGTCCGGCCTCGTGTCGCTCCATACCGGACGGCTGTCGCTCGGCCAGGCCGGCCCCGGCGAACTGGTCGGTGCCGAGTGCCTCGCTGGCGAGGCTCAGCGGGAATTCGAGGCCCATGTCGCCGCGCCGTCTGCGCTCGTGGTCCTCGACCCGGAGGGGCTCACCTGGGTCGCTGAGCACGAGCCCGTAGCGGCGCGTCAGCTCGAGCTCTCGGCGCTCGGGAGCCTCGCCCGTCGACTCGCCGAAGTCGACCACTTGATCGCCGAGGAGGCGCAGTTGCTGGTCGCTGAGATGCCGACCGGATGGGCGCAATCGCTCCCCGAGCTCGGCGATCCGCCGGCCCCCGAACCCGGGACCGGGTCCGGGACCGCGGTTTCGCACGGCTTCGAAGCCCTGGCGAGCACCCTCCTCGCCCGGTTCGCCCAGTTTGTGCGCCCGGTGCGCCTGCGACAGGGAGAGACGCTGGTCCTGGAGGGAGAACAGGGTCGATGTGTCTACCTGATGTACGCCGGTCGCATCGACGTCGTTCGCGCGTTGGACCCCCATGGCCTCGTGGTGCGGCTCGCGAGGCTCGGTCCGGAGGCGATCGTAGGCGTGGGCGCTGCGGAAACCGGCGGGAGGCACAGCGCGACCGCGACGGCCGTGACGCCGGTTCGCGCGCTCCGGATCGACAACGAGGTCTGGCGCACCCTGACCCGGCTGCCGAGCCCCGAGGGCACTGCGCTGCGGCGCGCGGCGGTTGGTTCGCTGGCGCGCGCCTACCCCGCGGCGCGCGACCTAGTCGACTCGACGGATCGGCGCCTGCGGGCGGCGATCCACGATCGGCTGTATCCCGACGCCCACTGATGCCAGGGGATCAGCGGAGCGTGCTCCCGAGCCAGATCCCGTCCGCCAGGTAGAGCCCCGTCGGTCCGGAGGGAAGCAGATCGTAGGTGCGCGCGTAGCCGTAGGGCTCCTGGACGGCCGACGCCACCCACGAACCGTCCAGTTCGTCCCCCACCCTGAGGTCGCCGAGCCGCCGGCCGTCGGCGGTCGGGTGCCCCGGTGAGGCCGCGACCGTTCGCCCGTCGTGGAGCACGATCCGCACGATCTCGTGGTGGAATGGGGCGAACGCGGAGCCCAGCGCGGCCAGGGGGGCGACCACGGCTCGGCCCTCGGGGTCCGCGGTGACGATCCAATCGCCGACCCGGAGGTCGCGCACCGCTCGCGGGCCGCTCGGGGTCTCGATCGCCGCCCCCGGCGGCAAGCAGATCGGCAGGTTGCACTCCGTCCCGCGGTAGCAGACGAACGCCGACGGCCCCCAGCACGAAAAGCCCTCGGGACACCCGGTGTCGCCCGGCACGGTGTCCTGCAGCGCGGCGTTCCCACAGACCCGGTCGGGCACCGTCTCGCAGTCCACCGCGGTGTCCCCGGTGGAGGTAGAGCCCGGCGGAGCGGAGCCGCCGGTGCAGGCAGTGAGGACGAGGGCGAGGACGACCACGATTCCCTCCTGCTCTTCCCCTAGGCACGCCCGTGCAGGGCGTCACCCAATATCGGAGGCCGAGTCTCGTCGACCGGCAGTGGAGGGCGAGATGAACGCCGAAGCGTCCGTTGCGGCCAGCCGGTTCGGCCTCGGCCCGCGGCCGGGAGAACTGGCCGAGATCGGCTCCCACCCCCGGGAGTGGCTGCTCGATCAGCTTCCTCCGGCTTCCGAGGATCCGCGCTGGTTGGCGCTGGGGACGAGCGCCGCGCGACTCGCCCAGGCGCGCCCGATCGCGCAGTCGGGCTCGGAAGAAGCCAAAGAGGCTGCGAAAGCACTCCTGAGGGCGACCTTCCTCAACGATGTCGGGGTCCGCGCGGAAATCCTCGGCGCGTCGCCCCGGCCGTTTCTCGAGCGCTGGCGAATGGCGTGGAGCAACCACTTCACCGTGTCGGTGACTCGGCAGGTCGTGGCCGGCCTGGCCGTTCCCTTCGAGCGCGAGGCGATCGTCCCGCATGCCACCGGGAAGTTTCTCGACCTCCTCCGGGCGGCGACGCAGCACCCGGCGATGCTGTTGTACCTCGACAACCTGCGCTCGGTCGGGCCGAACTCGCTCGCCGGGCTGCGGAAGGAGCGAGGCCTGAACGAGAACCTCGCCCGCGAGCTCCTGGAGCTGCACACCCTCGGGGCGAACGGGGGGTACCAGCAGGCCGACGTCGAGGCGCTGGCCGCGATGCTCACCGGGTGGAGCCTCTCGAAGGAAGAGGGGTCTCCCGGCACCGTGTTTCGCCCCGAGCTGCATCAGCCAGGACCGAAGCACTTCCTCGGGGCGGCCATCGCGGAAGGTGGCCCCGGCGAGATCGACGTGGCGTTGAAGCGGCTCGCCAAACACCCCTCCACCGCCCGGAACGTGGCGACCCGGCTGGCGCGTCACTTCGCCGCGGATCGGCCCCCCGAGCGCCTGGTTCGCGGCCTCGAGCGCACGTTCCTCGAGAGCGAAGGCGACCTGGCAGAAGTGGCAATAACGCTCGTAAATTCTGACGAAGCCTGGGCCGACCCCCTCGGAAAGCTGCGCACGCCCCACGACCTCGTGTGCGCGATCTCTCGCGGGTTTGGGCCCGCCGACGGTGCGATGCAGGTCAAGGCCCTGCGGGCCCTCGGGCAGATCCCGTTCAGCGCCCCGTCGCCCGCCGGCTGGTCGGATCTGGCGGTCGACTGGGCCGGCTCCGACCAGATCCTCGCACGCATCGACCTCGCGGAGCGGATGGGTGCCAAGGTCCAGATCCAGGCCGGCCAACGTGCCGAAGACCTCCTGGGGCCGGTTTTGTCCGCATCCACCCGGAATGCCATCGCGTCGGCGTCTGCGCCGCGCGGCCTCGCGCTGCTGGTCGCGTCCCCCGAATTCCAACGGAGATGAGCATGTGGACCCGCCGTCACCTCCTGGCCGGCCTCGCGGCTTTTCCTGCGCTCTCGGGGGCAGCGCTCGCCGCCGGCTCGCAGAAACGCCTCGTCGTGGTGCTGTTGCGGGGTGGCCTCGACGGCCTCGCCGCGGTTCCCCCGATCGGGGACCCTGCCTTCGAGCGCCTCCGCGGAGACGTCGAGGGCGCCGTCCCCCTGGACGGAATGTTTGCGCTCCACCCTGCCCTCGCCCCGCTCGCGCCGCTGTGGAGCGCGGGTTCGCTCGCGGTCGTACACGCGACCGCGCTCCCGTACGCGGGGCGATCGCACTTCGAAGCGCAAGACCTCCTCGAAGGCGGAGGGCGAACGCCGCGGGAGCAGGCCGACGGGTGGCTCGGACGCGCGGTGGCCTTGGCTGGAGGGGAAGCCCTGGCGGTGGGCGCGCGCGTCCCCCTGCTGCTCCGGGGCCCGGTGGTCGCCGCCAGCCTCGACCCCCGGCGCGACCTCGGGCTCGAGGCCGACCTCGAGACTCAGGTCGAGGCGCTCTATGCCCAGGATCCCCTGCTCGGGCCGGCGCTGACCCAGGGGCTCGCGATGCGCGCCCAGGTCGGAGATCCCGAGGGGGGCGCCGGCTCCCCGGCGGGGGCGGCGCGGGTCGCCGGCGACGCGCTCGGGCGCCTGCTCGCCACCGAGGCCCGAACCCGGATCGCGGTCCTCGAGCTCGCCGGTTGGGATACCCACACCGCTCAGGCTGCGGGGCTCGCGCGCCAGCTCGGCGGACTGGCCGACGCGATCCTGGCGCTGCAAGCTCGCCTCGGCGCCGCCTGGTCCGACACCGCGGTGGTGGCGCTCACCGAGTTCGGGAGGAGAGCGGCCCTGAATGGCACCGGGGGTACCGACCACGGCGTGGGCGGCGTGGCGCTCGTCGCCGGCGGAGCGGTGCGCGGGGGTCGGGTGATCGCCGACTGGCCCGGCCTGGCACCCGCCGCCCTGGCTGAGGGGCGCGATTTGGCCCCGACCACCGACCTGCGCTCGCTCGAAAAAGCGATCTGTGTGCAGCACTTGGGCCTCGACCCCGACCGGGTCGACCGCGAGGTGTTTCCGGGCTCGAGCGCTGCCCCGGCCCTGCCGGGCCTGTTCGGGTAGCGGCGTCAGCGAAACGCAGCCGACCCCGCGGCGAGCCGCTCGGCCAGGGCGGTGTGCCGGTCGTCGCCCCCCACCACCTGCACCGCCCGCCACCAGGCCTTCGGCGACCCAACCACGCAGGCGAACACCCGGGCCCGGGTGACCGCGGTGTAAAACAGGTTTCGCCTCAACATCACCCCGTGTACCCCATGAAGGGCCACGACCACGGCCGGATACTCGCTCCCCTGCGATTTGTGGATGGTGATCGCGTAGGCCAGCTCCAGCAGCGCGAGATCCTCCCAGCTCCACGGGACGACCCGCCGGTCGAAGCTCACCTCCAACCCGGCGGCGGTCACCGCGTGCACGGTCCCGAGGTCGCCGTTGAACACCTCGACGTCGTAGCGGTTCCGCACGCAGATCACTCGGTCGCCCACGCGAAACTCGCGCTCGCCCCGAGAACAGGCGGCCCCATCGGGGTTCAGCCGGCGCTGGAGCTCGGTGTTCAGCACCGACGTGCCCAGCGGACCCCGGCGGGTCGGGGCCAGGACCTGGATGTCCTCCCGCCGGAAGCCGCGCGCCGGGAGCCGCTCGCAGACCACCGTCAACAGCGTCTCCCGGGCCGCATCGGCGTCGTCGCGGGGGAGCAGGAAGACGTCGTCGAACCCCGCGGTCTCCCCGCTGTCGGGCACCCGGCCGGAGCCGATCTCGGCCGAAGCGCGGGCGATGCCGGAGTCGCGCCCCTGCCGATGCTGAGTGTCCAACCGGGCCACCGGGAGCCGCCCCGACGCAATCAGATCGCGGAGAACCTGCCCCGGCCCCACCGAGGGGAGCTGGTCGGCATCGCCCACCAGCACGAGCGGGAAGCCGGGATCGGCCGGGAGGGCATCGACCAGGGCATGAAGCAACGGCAAGTCGACCATCGACACCTCGTCGACGACGAGCCCATCGCCGTCGAGCGGGTTCGAAACGTTTCGCTCGAAGCGACCCATCCCCGGGTTGTACTCGAGCAGCCGGTGCAGCGTCGACGCCGCCCGGCCTGTTGCCTCCTCGAGCCGGCGGGCCGCGCGACCGGTCGGCGAGGCCAGGAGCCAGTGCGTTCCCCGCTCCCGCGCCACGGCGAGCAGCACCCGAACGAGCGTCGTCTTGCCGGTGCCCGGGCCGCCGGTGATCACCACTGGGCCACCGCCGAGGGCTGCGGCCACCGCGGCGCGCTGGGTGGCGTCGAGCGCGACGCCCTCCGCGGCCTCGGCGCGAGCGATCTCTTCGAGATCCGCACCCGGGCCGGCCGCGCACCGCAGGCCGAGATCCGCCGCAGCGACGGTCTCGGATTGGAGCAGCGACGAGAGCCAGATCCGGTCGTCGTCCGGCGCGTCGGCACGCTCCACCGCCACCCTTCCCGTGGCCTCCGC
>CANLGQ010000186.1 GCA_947490265.1 Pseudomonadota bacterium
GCGTGCCGCGGCGACAGGGTGGCGAAGATGATCATGTCGAGGTCAGACTTCTGCAGGCCGGCTGCCGCGATGGCCATCTCGGACGCGGGAACCGCGAGGTCCGATGACGACATCCCCTCGGGGGCGAAGCGCCGCTCCTCGATTCCGGTCCGCTGTACGATCCACTCGGACGTGGTGTCGAGCCCGTAGCGAGTTCGCAGATCGTCGTTCGTGACCACCTGCTCGGGAACGTAGAAACCGGTGCCCGAGATGCACGCGTTCGGCAAGGTTCACTCCAGAGACTGAGCCCTCCCTTTACCCGCTCGCCGGACATCGTGCGATGATCGCCCCCCACGGAGGGTTGCGTGCTCAGCTGGACGAGGACGCTCAACATGGACGACGCGCACAGCCTGCTGGCGCGCGTCGAACCCGGCATGGCGTTCGCGTCCTGGGCCACGGTTTGCCACGGCGACCTCCGCCATCTGTCGCTGGCTCGCCGACGGGAGATCGTGCGACTTCTCCGCGACCACGTGCTCGGGCTCGACCCTCAGCGCCGGGTCGTGGAGAACCTCTTCCTCCGGTTCTACCGAAACGCTGCAGCGAGCGCGCAGGTCGATCTGCTCGACTTGGCGTGGGCGCTTTCCCATCCCCTCCCGCTGCTCGTGGCCGACCGGATCCTCGCCCCGGCTCGGGCCTCGGGTGAACTCGACATTCCGCTCGCCTCGGTGGAGGACCTGGTCCGGTCGTCGCTGGCGACCGACAAGGCCGAGTCGATCCGGAAGACCCGCACGGTTGTACTCGGGGCGCTCGAGCGGGTCGGCGCGATTCGCTCCCGGGGAACCGGAAAGAATCGATCGATTCGGGCCTCACGCGGGGAGCCGCACCCGTTGGCGTTTGGTTGGTTGCTCTACCGCTCTGGGCGGAACGGCCCCCACGAGTTGAGCCTGGACCGCGGGGTGACGGAGTCGATGGGGACGCGCCTGACCGGCTGTACGGCCGAGCACGCCTCGGCCGCAATCGCCTGGTGCCTCGACCGTGGAGTGGTCGGTCGAGCGGGCGACATGCTCGTTTGTGACGGTCGTCCAATCTCTAGAATTCCACGAAGTGAATTGACCGGAGCGGCTGCGGGGCCACCGTGAGCCAGGCCGTGACAACGGGCCCTGATGGGAGGTGCGATGCGTGCTATGTGGAAAAGTCGGATTTCGGTTGCGGCGCTCGCGCTCGCGCTCGCGCTGTCGCCGGTTTCGGCGCCCGCCGCGGTGGTGGACGACGTGTTGGCGATGTGTACCGCCGCGAAGCCCCCCAACGAGATCATCGAGGTCGTGCACGCCCACAAGGGGGAGTGGTTGCCGCGGCATGTCTACCAACTCATCGACGCGAAGGCGCCCCCCGACGTCATCAAGGCCGTCGCGGCACACGCGGTCGTGTTCTACGATGGGGTCAACCCCAGGTCGCTCGAGGCGGTCGCCGCGCAGGCCCGGGCCGGAATGGCGCCTGCGACGGTCAAACTCGCCGATTTTGTCATCCTGTTCGAGTGGTTCGCCGACCTGAAGACGGAGGTAGATGCACTGCGAGCGGGCGTTTCCGCCTTGAAGTCCCAACAGCCGGGCGAGACGACCGCCCAGCTTGATGTGCGAAAGCGTACCTACGACGAGGACATCGTTCTGGCCGTGACGCCGGCGGAGGGGCGGATCGACCTCACCTCCTTCGAGGTGGAACTTCCCGTCCGGTACAGTGCGGACCCCAAGGGTTGTGCCGTCGGAACCGCCGAGGTTCCGCTCGACCAAGTCAATTACTTCACGTTCCGCACCGCCATGGGCACGACCAACCAGCGCGTTCCCGTCGTCGGCAAGAAGTCGCGCTCGGTCTCGGCGGGGGAGTTCTACAACGGAGAGACGAAGTACTTCCGGATCACCTCCAAGGCCGCCTGCGGCGAGGTGGCCTCGGGGTTGATCGCGAGCGGCGGAAAGGTACGACTGCTCCTCAACCGAACGGCCAAGGGTGGGGACTGGACCGCGAGCGGGGAGTTCACGAACACCCGCGGGGAGACCATCCCAGCAGCGAAGTGAGCGAACTACTCCTGGCGCTCGTCCATCTTTCCGTCGCCATCGGCGTCGCGCCCGGTGACCACGACCGATCCCGACGCATCGAATTTTTCCCACACGTCGATCCGGTGATCCCCGTTCTCGTCCCGTTCCTTTCGGTCGAGGAAGACCTTCCCGGCCGGATCCCTCAGGTAATACTTGAAGACGTTGGCCCAGCCGTCGCCGTCCGTGTCGTACTCGGTCGCCATCCGGACCCCGCCCTGGTACGTATCGACGAGCTCGAATTTCCCGTCAAAATCGCCGTCCATCTGTTCCTTTTCGATGGAGCCACGTTCATCTAGCCAGGTGATGACGTCGGCCTTGCCGTCGCGGTTCAGGTCGAGCTCCTTGCGCTCGAGCACGCGCGAACCCTCTGTGCGCTCGCGGTAGAAGTTCGTGACCTCGGCGACCCCGTTCGCGTCGAAGTCGACCTTCTGCTCGACGATGCCGTCGAGCGCCGCCTCGGTGACCACATTTTCGACGGGTTTATTCCCTGCATCGGGTTTTTTCGCGCAGGCCGCCAGGGCCGCCAGGGCAGGGAGCAGGCGAGGCAACACGGACCCTCCGGAACACACCCCATTCTTAGCTCGGTCGGCCCCCTTTGCAAGGTCGCGGGACTCGCCGCGGCGATTGCGATACCAGAGTGGCATAGCGGGGAGCAGCGGGTGGACTTGGCCGAGCGCGGTCGGTTGGTCATCGTGGATGACGAGCCAGTGATCCTGAACCTCCTCACTTCGATCTTTGAGGACGATCCTTGGACGATCGTGGCGTGTTCCGATGGCTCGAGCGCGGTTGCGGCGATGGAGTCCGGCGGGGTCGACGTGCTGCTTACCGACAAGAACCTTCCCGACCTCTCGGGTCTCGAGCTGATACGCCACGCCCGCCGAATCCAGCCCGATTCGCAGAGCATCGTGCTCACGGGCTACGCCTCGCTCGACACGGTTCTTGCTGCGATGCAACTCGAGGCGTTCGACTACATCGTCAAGCCGCCGAAGGACATCTTCGACGTCCGTCGCAAGGTCGGCCAGGCCTTCGAGAAGATCGCCCTCGGACGGGAGAATCAGCGGCTGCTGGTCTCCCTTCAGGAGCGGAACGAGGAGCTGGAAGTGGCCCTCGAGGAACTGCGTGAGGTGCAGGCTGAGCTCATCCAATCGGAGAAGCTCGCCGGCCTGGGCACCCTTGCGGCCGGGATCGCGCACGAGATCAGCTCCCCGTTGTTTGGGGTGATGGGGCTGGCAGAGGCCATCATCGAGGAGCAGCGCCGGGACCTCGTCGAGGGATACGCCCACGAGATCGTCGACTACTCTCGGCAGATCAAGGAGATCGTCTTGCAGCTCTCCGGGTACTCCCGCAGCGCCAACTCGGAGTACCACACGACCGTCGAACTCCCGCGGGTGATCGAGGAAGCGACGCGCCTGGTCGTCCGGTCGCTCGGGTTCGATCCCGCGGCGGTGAGCATCGACGTGGGCGCAGGGCCGCTCGACTTTGCCCAGGACTGGCACCGCGGTTCCTTCGGCATGGAGGCCGGACACGCGGCCGACCTGCTGGTTCAGGCCCGCACGAGCGAAGTTCAGCAGGTTTTCGTGAACCTGGTAAAAAACGCCGTCGAGGCAGCGCTCGAGCGCCATGGCGACAGCCGTGCAGGTCGCGTCGTGGTCAGCGTGGGTCGCAGCGACCGCTGGGTGTGGGCCGCGGTCCAAGACAATGGGAACGGCATTCCAGAAGAACTCCAGAAGGCGATTTTCGATCCGTTCTTCACGACCAAGCCGCCAGGTCGGGGCACTGGGCTCGGTCTCAACATCGTCTACCGGATCTTGACGAAGTATCGCGGAACAATTCAGGTTGAAAGTCGGTTGAAGGAAGGAACCACTTTCACGGTGCGCTTTCCGACCGAACCCGCCGCGGCCTGATCGCTGTGCGCCTCTGGCTGCGGTTGGCTCTCGCGCTCGCTGCCGTGGCGCTTCTTCCGCTCTCTCTCGCCGGCGAGTGGGCTCGGCGAACCACCAGAGAACAGGCGTTAGAGGCTGGACGAGACGCTCTCGAACGCGAAGCCCACGCCGTGGCGGATCTGGTCTCCCGCTCGCTCGGCGAGAGGCTGGCCGGGCTCCGCGGGTGGACCGGCCTTTACCCGGAGGAGCTCGCCCTGCGACCCGAGCTCCAGGAAGGGCTCCTCAAGGCCGTCGCCCGGGCGGTCCCCGGCGCCTCGAGCGTCGCCCTGATCGACCAGCGCTCCGTGCCTGTCGTGGAGCCCACGTTCGTCGAGTTCAACCGTGCCACCGAGCTCATCGGCCGCCTCCCGGTCGCCGCTGCGCTGGATCACGGCCTCGAGATCGGCACCCCCTACCGATACCAAGGCTCGCCAGTGCCCAGCCTCCCCGTTGCCTTGCGGGCGACGGCACACGAACCCTGGCTCATCCTCGGCGCGGAGATCGAACTGGATGTCGTCCTGGACCTGAGGGATCGCGAGACGCCGGATCATGTCGTTGTCCTGCTGGACGGTCGAGGCGAGACCATCGTCGGGGGCGACCACCCGCTGACCAACTCCGCTTTGCTCGCGCCGCTGATCGGAAACCGGGCGTACGTCACCTATCCGGCGCACAGCGGCTTGGAGGTGACGGGGGCGACGGCTCCGGTAGAAGGCACCGAATGGACCGTCGCGGTCCTGGTCCCGCACAGCGCAATCGATCGCACGGCCCGGGAGATCGAGCTGCGATTGGGCTGGGTCGTGCTCCTCAGCGCGGGTCTCTCCGTCCTCGCCGCCTTCCTGCTCGGTCGTTCGCTGTCGGCCCCGATCGCCACCCTTCGCGACGTCGCGGTGCAGGTCGGGGAGGGGAACTTCGGTGTCCGGGCAGAGGTGGCCCGATCCGACGAGATCGGCGACCTCGCCAGAGCGTTCGACCGCATGTCGGCTCGGCTGGCCACCAACGCCCGCCAAATCGACGCCCAGCGGACAGAGATCGAGGCGTTCAACCGAGAGCTTCAGAGCCGGGTGGAGCGACGCACTCGGGAGCTGCGCGACGCGCAGGACCGCTTGGTCCGGTCCGGCCAGCTGGCAGCCGTTGCGGAGGTGGGGGCGGGACTGGCGCACGAGCTGAACAACCCGTTGGCCGGGATCCTGGGCGCTACGCAGCTTCTCCGCTCGCGAGGGCGCGATCCCCGAGACGCCCTCTTGCTCGCGGATCTCGAGCGGCTCGCCGGGCGATGTCGCGAGGTGGTGAGCACCATGCTGAGGTTGTCGGCTGCGTCAAGCGGTAGCCCGGCCGCACATGCCGACATCCGGGCGGTCCTCTCCGAAGCGACCCACCTCGTGTCGGGGGCGTTTCGCCAGCGGGGCGTGGCCCTGAAACTGCACGTCTCCGCGGAGCCCCTCCTGGTGCGGTGCGACCCCGTCGCCGGGAGCCGTTTGTTCGCACAGATCCTCAATGCCCTTCGCGCGGGGCTCCCCGATGGCGCCGGCCTGACCGTGTCCGCAGGCCGACGGTCGCCCGGCTCGGTCGAGATCGTCCTCGTCCCGGACCGTCCGGTGGCACTGGGCGATTCCCGCGACGACTGGATGGCGGCTGGGCTTGGGCTCTGGGTGGCCCGGCGTTTGTTGGACGAAATCGGTGGCCGGCTGGAGGAGCCGAACGCCCCCGCGGATGGGACCGAGGAGATCGACCGCACGGCCCTCGCGGCGGGCGGCATGGTGGACGCCCCCTGGTTCGTGGTGCTACCGGAGGGCTGATGCGCCGCCTGATCCTCGCCATCCTGACCGTCGCTCTCGCCATCGTGGTGGGAGCTGCCGCTTGGCGCTACCTCGCGGCGGAAGACCAGGTTGCACGCCTCGTGCTGGCCGATGTTCACGGTGCGGTGAGCGTGGCCCACCTGGGTGGCACGGCGACCGAGGTCGCTGCCGGTACGGCGCTCTCCCCGGGTGACCAGGTGGAGACCGGGGCCGAGGCTCGGGCGACGCTTCAGCTCTCTCCCGGAACGAGAATAAAATTAGGCCCTACGTCGTCGGTCGCGGTTCGGTCGGTGGACCGAGAAGGCGTACAACTCGAACTCGAACACGGGCTGCTTCAGGCGACGGTCCGCCCGGAGAGCGGGGCCATTCGCGTGGGGTCGCGCGGTCGGGAAGTCGTCTCCACGCGCGGTGAATTTCAGGTCGGGGTGAACGACGACGTGCTCCGCGTGGCGACCCAGTCCGGTGAGGTGAGCCTCGTAGGCGTCGAGCCGCCGATCGTGATCGGGGCCGGCGATCAGGTCACGGTGGTCGGTCGCGCTGCGCGGGCGGAGCCCATTCCGGCGTCGGTGGTGCTGGCGGTGGCCTGGCCTCCTCCCGATCACCGGACGCGCGCTGAAACGCAGACCGTGGAGGGAACCACCGATCCCGGGGCGGAGGTGACCTTGGAGGGCCCGTTTGGTCGCCGGGTGGTCCGCGCCGACCGCACCGGCCATTTTCGGGCTGAGGTTCCGCTCGCAGAAGGAAACAATGCGCTGACCGTGGTGGCGCGAGATTTGCTCGGAAGAGAGGTGGAAAGTCGCGGCGCGTTGCCTACTCGCGATACTACGGGTCCCACCGTACGGAGCGAGTGAGTGTTTGCGGCGTGGCTGGCGTTCTCCGTCCTTGCTGCCGAGGTCGTTCCCACCGGTCCGCTCCTGCCGGGACTTCCGGCGTTGGTCGAGGTGGGTGGCGGTGACCCGAGCCGGGTGACCTTGTCGGCGGGGGGGGCGTTGGTGGTTGGCTTGCCGCCCCGCGGTGCGGTGGCCCGCTTCGAGGTCGTTCCGCCGCTCGCCGCCGACACCATCGAGCTGGTCGCCGATGTCGACGGGCAGACGGTGCGAAGCATCGAGCGCCTCGCCCTGCCCGGTACGGCGACGGTCCAGATGCCCCCGCGGGTCGAGGCCCCCGACTCCTCGGCGACGGTCGAGATCCCCGTCATCGGGGACGGGGCCCAGCTCCAGGTAGCCAGTTCCGACGGGGCCGTTCGGGTGGTGGCCGGGCCCGAAGGCGGCACGGTCATCGAGCTGACGCCCGGTCCCGGCGGCGGAGCGCGGGAGATCATCGTGTCGGCGCGGGACGCTACGTGGAACGCCCGTCCGGCCTTTAGCGTGGTCCGGATCCGAGTCCGACGGGTGTTGGCGTTCGCAACCGAACCCGGGACGACCCTCGAGGTCGTGGTCGGGGAGCGGCGCTACGGGCCCACGACTGCCAACGCCGACGGCGCGGTTTCCCTTACGATTGACCAGTTTCCCGGCGAGACTCACGCCACCGCGGTGCTGTCGGACGACCTCGGGAACGCCACGCGCAGTGACGTGGCGCTCGGCACCAGCGGCGGCGCGGCGGCGCTGGTGGTGCCGCTCGGCCTCGTGACTCCCGGGCGGCCGGCTCCGCCGCTGTGGATCCGCGGCGTGCGGGAGGACGGGCTCGCCTGGAGTGGTCGGGCCCCGAGTTGTCGCGTTCCTGGCGGGGAGATCGAGGTGCGCGAGATCGAACCCGGAAACTGGCTCGGGGTCCTGCCGGCGCGCCGCCAGGTGTTGGACGCGCTCCGGGTCGCCTGCACGTTCGGCGCCACGAGCATCGTCCAGGTTCTGCACGCGAACGCCGACACGCCGGACCACCTTTCGCTGGTCGTGTTTCCGACCGACCTCGCGTCGGAGGATCCGACCGCCGACGTGCGCGCGGTGCTGGTGGACGCCGCCGGAAACAGACTCCCTGGGGAGGGAGTGTCGCTTTCCGCTGAGCGCGGTGCGGTCCGGGCTTCGCTCTCGGCCGGGACCGGGGTGGTTGCCGGCACCTATGACGGGACCGGCCTCGGCTCGGGCGACGATCGGGTCCACGCCCGGTGGACTCCCCGGCC
>CANLGQ010000187.1 GCA_947490265.1 Pseudomonadota bacterium
GGACGCCCCAGGCGTCGTCGCCCCCCGCCCCGTTCGAGTCGGTCACCTCGATCGTGTAGCCTCCGACGGCCGGATTGAAGTAAGAGAGGTAGCGGTTCAGGCCCATTCCGGAAAGATCGGAGAGCAACGCGCCGGATCCATCGTACAAGCGAGTGCGCAGCTCCAGCGACGACCCATAGTCGTAGGGCTGTCCCCAAACTTCCAACGGTTCCCCCGCGACGTTCAGCTCAGCGAGCGCGAAGTCGCTGTCGCCGGCGTCCTGGATCAGGAAGCCGTACGAGTAAATGGTCGAGCCGTCTTCGAGGGTGAAGACCTCGGACGGATCGTCGATCGCGTCGACCTCGTCGAGGTCGGAGCCGAACTCCTGTACCCAGAGGTCGTAGGTATAGCTCGATCCGCCCCGCCAATCGGCCTCGCCGAAGTTCCCGCTATCCCAAGTGGTGAGGTCTTCGACCGTAATGAACCAGTCTCCGGGTTCCGGGAGGAAAACCCGGAGGATCGAGTCGTAGCCATCGGCTCCGCCAGTCGCGAAGTCATCCATCGCCGCGTGCTCGGTCCCGTCCGCGCGCCAGACCCGGACGACCGTATCGAGATCGCCGTCGACGATCGTCCGAACATCGATCCATTGGGCCTCGACCGCGGTGAAAACCCACCAATCGATGTCGCCGGCGGGCGCGATGACGCCGTGCGAATCGGGCGCCTCGGAGATCGAGATCGGGGTGGCCGACGCCGCGCTTCCGTCGGTGTCGAGGGCAACGCAGTCCGACTCGTCCCCGCAGTAGGAGTCGGTGGGACACTCCTCATCGGTGGTGCAGGTCGTCCCCGTGGGGAGGGGAGCCGGGAACGTCTCGGTCGGGTCTTCGTTTCCGCCACAGGCCCACAGGCCGAGCAGCCACCAGCCGCGCATGGTCACCTCACCGCGAGGTTACCCGGCGGCGAACGGGATAGCCATCGGCGATGGACCACACCCTCGAAACTCGCGTAGCCGGTGGCCAGCCCATCGGCATCGACGAGGCGACCGAACTCTGGAACGAGGCCGACGATCCGACCTTGACCCGCCTCGCCGGACTCGCGCGAGCCCGGTTCCACCCTCCCGACCGCGCCACCTGGCTGATGATGGCGATCGTCAACTACACGAACGTGTGTGTCGCCCGCTGCGACTACTGCGCGTTCTATCGCCTTCCCAAGCAGGACGGCGGCTACCTCCTCACCTTCGAGGAGGTGTGCGCCCGGATCGACGCGCTCGTTGCTCACGGCGGCCAACTCGTGGGGTTCAACGGCGGCTTCCATCCGAAGCTCCGGATCGGGGACTATGCCTCGCTGTTTCAGAGGATCCGAGCCACCTACCCGCAGCTCGAGTTCTTTGAGATGACGGTCGCGGAGTTCATGTACAGCTGCAAGGTCAGCCGGATGAGCTACGCGGAAGGGGCGAAAGTCCTTCGTAATTCCGGAACCCGATGGGTGACCGGAGGCGGCGCGGAGGTGCTCGAGGATGGCTTCCGGGCGCGCCACAGTCCCCTAAAATACACCGTTGAGGACTACTATTCTGCCCAGCGCGCGATCCTCGACGCCGGCATGGGCTCCACCGCGACCATGGTGATCGGCTTCGACGAGACGCTCGCCGAACGGTTGGCCCACCTCGATCGGCTGCGCCGGTTTCAAGACGAGGTCGGAGGGAGGCTCCCGAGCTTCCTCTGCTGGACGTACAAACCCGGGAACACCGCACTCGGAGGCGCCGAGGTCTCGGAACGCGAGTACCTTCGATGGCTGGCGATCTCTCGGATTTTCCTCAACAATTTCCGCCACATCCGCACCAGCGTGCTCACTCGAAACGAGGGCGCGCTCCAGGGCCTGCGCTTCGGAGCCGACGACTTCGACCTGCCGACCGAGGACGAAGTCACCCAGAGCGCGGGAGCCACGATCAGCTTGGAGTTCGGCCGGATCCTCGATGCGGCGCGGTCCGCTGGTTTCGATCCGGTCCAGCGGGCGCCGTTCGGGGCCGCCGGTTAGTTCGTTGGCGACATCGCCAGAATAGAGCGCGACGGTGTCCGCTTCGGCGGACAGGGAAGTCCGGTGAGAATCCGGCGCAGTCCCGCTACCGTGAGCAGTCAGGCCCCTCCATGCGGCCACTGGGCAACCGCCTGGGAAGGCGGAGGGGACAACGGCTGCGAGCCGGGAGACCGACCGCCGCGCGCGCCCACTGGTGCTGTCCCCGGGTCAGGGGCAGCGGGCGGTCGGGTCTCCACGTGGGGGCCTCCCGCGGCTCCTCGTCTGGGAACCGGCCGAAGAAGCCGGAGGGAGACGACGATGCGAGCAGGAATTCCTGGCCTGATGGCCCTGGTGATTGCGTGTGGCGAAGCGGCGGAGTCCGACACCGGCTCGGTGACCGACACCGACACCGACACCGATGCGGACACCGACACCGACACCGACACCGATGCGGACTCGATCGAGATCGCTGGCGTCTACCTCGATGCCTACGGGGCCACGCACACGATCGGCGACACGAGTTGGGAGATCGCGAGCGCCTATGGGGCGTCGACCTACTGGTTCACGGCGGTGGACAACGAGACCGACCACGCCATCGCAGAAAATGGCGCCAAAAACCTATACTCCGCCGGCCTGTACTCCCGATTCGACTGGTTCGACGACGGCGGGGAGCTCTACTTCTGCCAGAGCGCTTACGACGCCCCGGATCCCGCTGCGGCCGAGGCCGCCTCCGCGGATCCGGGCGACCTCGCCACCGGGTGCGGTGCCTTCCCGTGGAGCACGCTGACCCCATGATCGCGCTCCTGAGCGGGTGTATCGGGGCCGTGAACGGCGGTTCCGACGCACCCCCACCTTGGGCCGACGAGGTGCGGGAAGCCCCGGGAGCGGACGGCAACGCGTTTCACGACCCGTCCCTCGCCGCCAACGGCGCCCGCGGAGCCGGGTGCTGCGCCGGGGGAGTCGATGTGTTCTCCATCGCCGACCACCTCGAACTCGGTTGGCGGGGTCGGAGGGTGGTGGACGGACCCGGGCCGGACCTGGTGGTGTTCGAGAACGCCTTCCAAATCGACGACGCGCGTCGGTTCATGGACCCCTGCGTCGTGTCGGTATCGGCAGATGGCGTCGCCTGGGAGGCGTTTCCACACGACTTCCAAGGCGACCCGGCCGATCCCACCCGACCCGAGGACTGGACGGGTTTTGCCGGCATCACCCCCACCCTGCTCCATGTCGAGGACAACCCGGTGGATGCGTTCGACGCCGCTGTCGCAGGAGGCGACGCCTTCGACCTTTGGGATCTGCCAGACGGGCCCGTGCGCGACCTCGCCCTGGCCGAGGGAATCGTCGGGGTACGCATCCTCAGCGCCGAGGCCGAGTTCCCGCGAGACCCAGCCGCCACCGGTCCGGATATCGATGCGGTCTACGCGCGAGAGTGGGTTGAACTGGGCGGAGCTTGACGACGAGCGGCGATCGGGGGCCTTGTCGGCCGGCGCGGGGCGCTTAAGAGCGCAACCGCTCTGTGAGGGGGAGGCGGCGATCATGATCGAGATCCACGACGTGGTTCGGGCCTATGGCGAAACCCGCGCAGTTCGCGGCGTTTCGCTTTCGATTGGTCGCGGCGAGGTGGTGGGCCTGTTGGGCCACAACGGCGCCGGAAAAACGACGCTGATGAAGATGCTGACGGGCTTCCTGGAGCCCACCAGCGGCGCCATCCGGGTCGGCGGGCACGACATCGTCGCCGACCGGGCCGCGGCCCAGCGCCTGATCGGATACCTCCCTGAGAATGCCCCTCTTTACCCAGAAATGCTCGTGCAGGACTACCTGCTGCTCATGGCCGAGCTCCGAGGGGTGCCGGCGGACCAGCGCGTGCGGGCCGCCGGCAGAGCGGCCGCAGCCACCGCACTCGGCGGCTATCTCACCCGCCCGATCGCCACCCTGTCAAAGGGCTACCGTCAGCGCGTAGGAATCGCCCAGGCGATTGTGCACGATCCGGCGGTCCTCGTGCTCGACGAGCCCACGAACGGCCTCGACCCGATGCAGATCCAGTCCATCCGCGAGCTCATCCGACGATTGGCCAAGAAGACGACCATGCTTCTTTCGACCCATATCCTTCAAGAAGTGGAAGCCGTGTGCGAACGGGTGCTCGTCATGATCGACGGCTCGTTGGCCGCCGACGCCCCGATCTCCACGCTCCTCGCCGCCGGATCGATCCGGGTATCGGTCCGCGGGTCGAGCGGGGCGAAAGAGGCCTTCAGCGCTCTCCCAGGCGTGAAGGGCGTGCGACCCCTGGGGAACGACGCGGTGCTGACCGGGTTCGAGGCGTTTGCGATCGATGCCGCGCCCGCCGTCGCCCCGGCGCTGGCCGCCCTCGCCGCACGCAGCGGCTGGGAGATGGGCAGCCTGGCACCTGAACAACAGACCTTAGACGCTGTGTTTCGGAGACTTCAATCCGAGCATGCTGCCCGGCAGGAGGCCCGATGAGCGCCGCGTTCGCCATCGCGCGCAAAGAGTTCCGCGCGCTGTTCCAATCGCCGGTGGCGGTGATGTTCCTCGGGGTCTTCCTCGTGGTCACCCTGTTCACCTTCTTCTCCTGGTCGAAGTTCTTCGCCCGAAATCTGGCTGATGTTCGGCCATTCTTCGAGTGGCTGCCCCTGCTCCTGATCGGCCTGGTCTCCGCGATCACCATGCGGGCGTGGGCCGAGGAGCGGAAGGCCGGCACCCTCGAGGTGCTTCTGACCCTCCCGGTGTCCACGCGGGATCTGGTCCTCGGCAAGTTCGTCGCGGGAATGGGGCTCGTGGCTTGCGGGCTCGCGCTCACGCTGCCCCTCCCCCTGATCGTGAACCAGCTCGGGAACCTGGACTGGGGTCCGGTGATCGGCGGCTACCTGGCTGCTTTCCTGCTCGCTAGCGCCTACATGGCGATCGGACTGTGTGTCTCGGCGCGAACCGACAATCAGGTCGTCGCGCTCCTGCTGACCGCGGTGATCGGCGGCGGCATGTATCTGATCGGCACCGATCGACTCGCCAGCTTGTTCGGCAATGAGGGTGCGGAGATTGTGCGGCTCCTCGGCACCGGTAGCCGCTTCGCGAGCGTCGAACGGGGCGTCGTCGACGTTCGCGACCTCGCCTACTACGCCGGCATCACCGTGAGCTTCCTGGTGCTCAACGGGTACTTCCTCGAACGGATGCGGCTCGATGGGGGATCGGCCCGCGGCCGAGCCCGGGGCGCCGAGCTCCTCACGCTCGTTGCCCTTGCAACCGCGAACGCGGTCGCCGCAAACCTCTGGCTCACCCCCCTCGCCAGCTTCCGCCTCGATATGACCGAGGGGGGCGAATACAGCCTCAGCCCGGTCACCCGGAACACGCTGCGGGGCCTCGATGAGCAGCTGTTGGTCCTCGGGCTGTTTTCCGAGCGCACCCACCCGCTGCTCGCCCCGTTGATCCCGCAGATCCGCGATCAGCTCGCTGAAGTCCAGCTCGCCGGCGGCGACCGCGTGAAGGTGGAGATCAAGGATCCGAACGAGGACCCGGATCTAGAACAGGAGGTCGGGGAGGCCTATGGGGTCCGCCCGGTTCCGTTCGGAGTCTCCGACCGGCACAGCCAGTCGGTCGTGAACTCGTACTTTCACTTGGTCGTGAAGTACGGCGACCAGTACCAGGTGCTCGACTTCAGCGACCTCATCGACGTGGCGCAGTCCGAAGACGCGGTCGACGTCCGACTCAAGAACTTCGAGTACGATCTCACCAAAACCATCCGCAAGGTGAGCCAGGAATTCACGAGCGTCGACGCGCTGCTCGCCAAGTTGCCGCCGGGCTCGTCGCTCACCCTGTACAGCTCGCCAGGCACGCTCCCCGAGGGGTTCAAGGCCACCGCAGCCGGGCTGCGCACGATCGGCGCCGACTTGGCCAATCGCTCGAGCGGTCACCTGGCGTTCGCGGAAGTGGATCCCTCACGCGACCCTGAATTGGGCAAGCGTCTCGTGGACGAACTCGGCCTGCAGCCGATGGTGACCGACCTCTTCGCCCAGGAGGTATTTTGGCTCTATGGCGTCCTCCGCGCCGGCGATCGCGTCGAGCGGATCATCCCGCAGCCCGGAGAGGAGGAGGCCGACCTCCGGCGCGGAATCGAGGGTGCGGTTCGCCGCGTCACCCCCGGCCAGCTGCGCCGTGTCGCGCTCTTCACCGAGGTGCCTCCCCAAGAGCAGCCGAATCCTCAACTTCCACCCCAGTTTCAGCCCCCGCAGCGCCACGAGGACTACACCGTGCTGCGCCAAGCGCTGGGCGAGACGTGGGAAGTCGAGCGCACCCAACTCGATGATGGCTTCGTTCCGAGCGGCACCGACGTGCTGATCGTCGGAAAGACTGGGCCAACCGAAGCCAAGCAGCGGTTCGCCATCGACCAGTACCTGCTCCAGGGTGGCTCGGTGATCGCCCTCGCTGGCCAGTACCATGTTCAAATCGGCCAGGGCGGCATCA
Source organism: Pseudomonadota bacterium (assembly GCA_947490265.1). Taxonomy (GTDB): domain Bacteria; phylum Myxococcota_A; class UBA796; order UBA796; genus CANLGQ01. Next base: position 6,463 of record CANLGQ010000187.1, read on the forward strand.
CCCCCGTGCCCGCCGACCCGTCGCTCGCCGACCTGCTAAAAACGTGGTTCGTGCATCCCGGAGACGGGATGGTCATGGACACCGCGAACGCACCGTTCCCGATCCCGGTCCAGGAACGCCGGGGTCAGTTCACGATGCAGCGGATCCAGCTCCTGCCCTACCCCCCGTTTCCCGATCTGCGCGGCGCGGGTCTGGCCGAGCACCCGGCACTGGCGGGCATCGACGCGATGACAACGGCGTGGGCGTCGCCCGTCGAGGTGATCGAGCCCCACGAGGGGATCGAGACCGAAGTGCTCCTCCGCACCTCGAGCGGCTCGTGGGTCGACGCGATGGGCCGAATCGAACCGGATTTCGCGAAGTACCCCAATGCCGGCTTCGGTCCCACCCCTCCGCTCGCATCCATCCCGGTCGCAGTGGCCGCAACCGGTAACTTTGTGAGCAACTTCGCGGGCACGCCCTCGCCCCTCGCCGAGGACGGTCCGAAGCCGCTCGAGAAGTCGGTTGCACCCGGAAAGCTGGTCGTCATCGGATCGTCGGAGTTCGTCGGCGACCTGATGATGCAACTCGCCTCGCAGCCGAACGGCGAGGTGCACCGCGGGAACCTCCAGTTGATCAGCAATCTGGTCGACTGGTCCACCGCCGACACCGAGCTCCTTGCGATCCGCTCCTCGGGCGCGTTCAGCCGCACGCTGAAGCCGATGGAGGACGCGGATCGAAGCTTCTGGGAGTGGGCCGCCTACGGCGCGGTGCTCCTCCCGCTCGGGGCCCTGATCGCCGGAACAAGGGCGCGGCGGGCTACGCCCATCGCGCTGGTGGAGGCGTGATGACGACCAACCGCATCCTCGCTGGCCTGTTGGCCGGACAACTCGCTCTCGCGGCGATCACGTGGTGGCCGAACGGCGAACCCGAGGCCAGGCTCGTGCCGGCCCTCACGGCCCCCGTCGCCGAGTGGACCGTGGTGGAGATCGTCGGCCAAACGACCGGCGGAGAAGAACCAAAGCCGGTGCGCCTCGTGAGGGACGGATCCGGCTGGGGCCTCTCGTCGTCGGGCGGTTACCCGGCCGACGCGACCCGGGTGAAGGACATGCTCGATCACCTGGTGATGCTCCAGCTTGGGACTCCGATTTCCACCCAGGCCACCAGCCATCGAGACCTGAGTGTGGCCGACGACACCTTCACCCGAAAGGTGACCGTCGGCGCGGGCGGGCAGACCACGACCTTCTACCTGGGCGCTGGAACCGGAAGTGCCGTCAACCTCCGAATGTCCGGAACCGATGCGGTACACGTGGGCCGTGGCTTTACCGCGTGGTCGGTGGGCGATACCGACGCGCGGTACTACGACAGCTCCTATGTGAAGGTCGATCCGAAGAAGCTGCGAACGCTGACGATCTCGACCCCCACGGGCAGCTGGACCCTCGACCACC
>CANLGQ010000188.1 GCA_947490265.1 Pseudomonadota bacterium
ACCCGGCGTATCTCGGCTACCTTTCCCCGGTCTTCTCGGAGGGCCGAGCCGACGTTGCGGGCATCTCGGCCTATGGCGAGCTGGGCCTGGGCCGCGGCCTGGAGGTCGCCGCCGCCCTACCCCTCCAGGCGGCCTGGACGCGATGGGCGTTTGCGCGGGGTTCGTCGGAGGACATCGTGCAACGCAACCTCGGCCTGGGAGACCTGCGCACCTGGATACGCGCCGGGCGAACCGGAGGAGCCCGAGCAGCGAGTCTGGGCCTCGGCGCCAGCCTGCCGCTCTACGACAACCGCCTCGAGAAGCTGAATATCGAGCCTGGAAATTCGGACTTCTATGACGATCGCGTGCCGCTCGGCGCCGGGGTGATCGCGCTGGAGGTCGTCGGTGCGGTCGGCGTCAGTCTGCCCTGGGCTGGAGGTTGGATTCAGGAGGAGACCGCCTTTCGAGGCCGTTTTCAGGGGTATAGCGAGAGTGTACCCCTGCGACTCCAGGTCGGCTTCGCACCGCGTCCGATCACCGGTTGGCTCGCTGCCGATGCGGAGTTCTCGCTGCGGAATGGGCCTGCTCCCGACTCATTTCGCGACGCATGGGGCAAGGGCCCGCTCGCCATCGACGGCCAGGACCACCTGTCGGGGGAGTTCGGCGGGGCCGTCGCGGTCAGCGAGTCGTGGTCCGCGATGGCGACGCTCTCCCACACGTTCTGGGGTCGCTCGTTCCCGGTGGCCTCGCGCTTGGCAGCCGGGGTAACCTATCAGGGCGGGCCAAAGTGAATCTCCTCTTCGTCGTCATCGGCTGCCTCACCCCGACCTGGCCGTACGAGGGCCTCGCCCCAGGGGCTCAGGCCCCCTGGAATGCCCCTTCCGACGAGATCTGTGAACAACGGGACGACCCGATCGCCCGGGTAGACGACACCCTCTGGTGCGGCGCGGTCGCGGCCGAGAACAAGATCGCGGTGCTCGACCCGATCTTTGAGCGCTGTGATCGCGCTGCACCGAATGGGGCCGTGCTCGCCGTGTTCGACGGGGTCTTGGCCCGCGGCTACCCGCTCGCCGAGCTCGACGATCGCGAAGTAGTCAACGATTGGTGGCGTGGTGAGCCCCTTCTCGTAGACTATTGAACCAATCTCCAAGGCGGCGACGTGTATCGCCGCGACGCCGGCGGCCGGGTCCGCGAGCTCCATGTGAACGGGATCTGGGGCAACGGCAACACCGTCGGCGATCTCGCTGAGCGCTTCGGCGACGCGGACAGCTGGTCGATGTGGGACGGACGACCGCTCGCCGGGAGCGCACGCATCGCGGACACCTGGCTCGAGAAGTTTCCCGCGCTCGTAGCCCGGATCTCGGCGGAGACGTTCCTGGCTCGATATGCGGACCTCGGGGAAGACTGCCAGATGCTCGTCGGCGAGGTCCTCGGCGAAGGCTGTGATGCAGCGTGCACATCCGCAGCGAATGCCTGCAACCAGGCTGTCGTTTCGTGCGCCGACGCCTGCCCCGGCTGGCCCCGCGCGTTGACGTCGTGCGTGGCGCAGGCGGGCGACTGCGGCGAACTCGCGGCGTGCGGGGCCACCCGGTGGGAGTCCCGGTGATCCTCGCCCAGCTCCTCGCCTGCGCATCCCCGCTGCCCGAGAGCGCGCCGTGCACCCCGACCACGACCTGCGACGAGGCCGGTTGTTGGGTCGCGCTGTGCGGCGGTGTTTACGACATGGGCGATCCCCGCGGCACCGGCGACGCCGATGAGCAGCCCGTCCATTCGGTCTTGGTTCAAGACCTCGAGGTCATGGTGGGGGAGGTCACCCTCGGCACCTGGAACCGCTGCACTGAGGCCGGAGCCTGCGTGGAGACCGCCGCGCTGGAGGACGATCCACTCTGCGTGCGCGGCGACGACGAAGGCCTCCCACTGGCATGCATCGACTGGGCGCAAGCCAGCGCGGTCTGCACGTTCGCCTCGGCGCGGCTGCCGACCGAGGCGGAGTGGGAGTACTTCGCCCGAAGCGGCGGACTCGACGCCGAATACCCGTGGGGCGACGAGGCGCCGGGCTGCGACCGGCTGGTCCTCGACCTCGAAACCTGCGGAGTCGACGCCGCGCAGCAGGCCTGCTCCGTGCCCGGCGGGGCCACCGACCAGGGGCTGTGCGACGTGGGCGGGAACGTCTTCGAGTGGTGCGAGGATTGGTACCACGACTCCTACCAGGGCGCGCCGGGCGACGGCAGCCCTTGGGAGGTGCCGGGGGACTTCCGGGTGATGCGCGGCGGGGGCATCGGCAGCATCGAACCGCCACGGACCCGCAATCGGGTGTTTCACGATCCCGATTTCTTCTACCCAGGGCTCGGGGCGCGTTGCGTCCGGTAGCGTGAAAATGGAGGCGAGATGACTGGAGTGCGGTTGGCAGCGATGGGAGGCGGGATCGCGGTAGGGCTCGGCTGCGCCGGGGTGTCGCCGCCAGCGGCCGAGCTGCCGCCCGTGGCCGAGGCGGTCGCGGCGCCCGAGCCCCCCGCCCCTCCGCCCGCCCCGGTGCTCGAGAACGCCCCGGACTCCGCCTTCGGCGCCGTCCCCGGTTGGCTCGGCTTCGTCGCTCGCCGGCGGGACGACCCCTCGATTCGCAGCCCATGGACGCCGCGGCACCCCACCGCCGGCGCGGTGATCCTGTCCGCCGAGGGCTGGTCGGGTCTCGCGTCGGGAACGGAACTTCGGATCGTGTCGGTCGAAGGGGAACGACTCGCGACATTCGCCGGAGTGGCACCGCAACCGTTCGGCTGCGACGGGGTCCCGAACGCGATGGCGGAGTTCACCGTTGCCGCCCCTTTGGCCGAGCAGCTCGTCTGGCTCCTTCCACCAGGAAAGGAAGGGGCATCCTCCGTTCCGGTGGAGCTCACCGAGAGCGACGCGAAGCACGGCACGTGGCGCATCGGTCCGCTCGAGGCAATAGTGTCCGTAACCGCCGATCACGCCGGAACTTTCACCGTTTTTCACGGAGAGGAGCCGGTGCACGAGCGCACGTGGGAACAGCCGCCCGCCGAGGGGCTGCCCTTGTCGACGACCGAGCCCAGCCCCGGCGTCCCGCGTCCGATCGCCGCGTTTCAGCTCGCGGCCGACACCCTGATCTTCGTCACCCTCGCGCCGAGCCTCGAGGGGATGAACTACGACGTGTTCCTCTGGCGCGAGGCCCTCGCGCTGGAGGGCAGTGCCTACGTGTACACCTGTGCTTACTGAGACGGTCGGAGGGACGGTGCGACTACTCCTCGGCGTGACCGGTGGCATCGCCGCCTATAAGGCTGCCGAGCTCGTTTCCCGGGCCACGAAGCGCGGGTTCGACGTCCGGGTGGTCCTCACCGGAGCGGCGACCGAGTTCGTCGGTCCGCTGACCTTCGAGGCACTCACCGGCCACCGGGTGCTCAGCCCCTCCTCGCCGCGCGCCGAGCCGGAACCCGCGTCGTCCATCGAGCACATCGCGTGGGCAAAGTGGCCCCAGATCGCCTGCATCGCCCCCCTCACCGCTGCGACCCTCGGGCGACTCGCCGCCGGGATCCCAGAGGATCCCCTTTCGACGGTCTGGATGGCGCTCCCTGCCACCGTCCCGTCGATCCTGTGCCCGGCCATGAACACCGAGATGTGGAACCACCCTTCGGTCCAACGCAACCTCCGTTGGCTCGAGGAGACCGGCCGCTACCACATCGTGCCGCCCGTCTCGAAGCGCCTCGCCTGCGGGGACATCGGGATGGGTGCGCTCGCTGAAGTAGACGACGTGCTAGAGGTTCTGGTCAGGGAGGCGCCATGGCCGAAGTGAACACCACGGTGGAGGTCACGCCGGGCGCGGCCGCGCGGATCCGCTCGGTCGTGGCCGAACAGTCTGGCCAGGTGACCGGCCTGCGCGTCGGTCTGCAGGATGGCGGTTGCTCGGGCTACACCTACCTGATCGAGTTCGAGCCCAAGGCCGACGACGACGACATGGTGATCGAGCTCGAAGGGGCCCGGATCTTCGTGCACCCCCTGCATGTGCCATTCCTTGCCGGTAGTGTCCTCCGGTGGAACGAAGACCGCTTTCAGTCTGGCTTTGTTCTCGACAACCCGAACGTCAAGCGCACCTGCGGGTGCGGGATCTCCTTCGACGTCTGAGGCCTGCCAACTCGAGGTCGCCGGCCTTGGCTCCGCGACCGTCGCGCCGGGCTCCACGCTGCTCGAGGCCTGCGAATCGGCAGGTATCCCCATGGATTCGGCATGCGGCGGCTTTGCCTGCTGCAATTCCTGCAGGGTGGAAGTCCTCTCGGGCGCCCTCAGCCCGCTGCTCCCCGAGGAGGAGCCGTTCCTCGACGCCCCAGCGCAGCGGCTCGGCTGTCAGGCCCGGCTGCTCGGCGGCCTCGTCGCCGTCCGCCTGGCCCCGGGCGCATGACGCCCGCCTTTGACGCGGCACCGAGCGGTGTTAGAAGCTGTGCGCCCCGGCACCCCGCCGGAATGCTTGGCCAGGTAGCTCAGTTGGTAGAGCAGGGGATTGAAAATCCCCGTGTCGGCGGTTCAATTCCGTCTCTGGCCACCCTCTTCCTCTTCGTGGCGTCCGGCTGCGGCGACCAATGCCAGCAGCTCTGCCAGGAGAGTGCGAACTCCCTCGCAAACTGCAAGAGCGACGCCCTGACCTGGCCCGACCTCGGCGCTCGGAACAAGGGTGACTTCGTCAGCGAGTGTCGGGCGGCGTGGGAGCTTACGTCGAGCGAACTCACGCAGAGCGACAATCAGATCGCCCTCGAAGCCTGCGCCGACGCCAAGCGCACCCTGAACCGCCTCACCTGCGATGAGGTGATCGCGCTTTATGGGCCCGCAGAGTGAAGGTGACCCTGGTCGATGCCGACGACTCGTTCACCTGGAACCTCGTCCAGGCCCTGTCCACGCTCGGGGCCCGGGTCTCGGTGGTCCCCACCGCCGGGATCGCCGTCGCGCAGCTGTGTCGGAGCGAGGCCGTGGTGCTCGGCCCGGGCCCGGGCGGACCGTGCGAGGCCGGGGTCCACGTCGCTGCAGCCGCTGCACTCGTGGCCGCCAGGGTCCCCCTCCTCGGCGTTTGCCTGGGCCACCAGGCCATTGGCTTGGCGCTCGGTGGTCGCGTCGCGCAGGTGCCGGCACGACACGGCTACACCTCGCCGATGACCCACGATGGAACCGGGCTATTCGAGGGCATCCCGACGCCGGTTCCGATGATGCGCTACCACAGCCTCGCCCTCTGTGAGGAACCCTTCCCGGCTGATCTCCGCGTCGTGGCACGCAGCGCCGACGATGGCGTGGTCCAGGCGGTCGCCCACCGCACGGCGCCGGCCTGGGGCATCCAATTCCACCCCGAGTCGGTCGGGTCGGAGCCGTGGGGGAGCCTGATCCTTGCCCGCTGGCTCGCTCTGGCGACGCGCACGGCCAGCGCGCCGGTCAGGTCGCCGGCGCTCTCGATCCCCTGACCACCCGCGCGATCGAACGCAGCGAGAAGCCCGCCAGCGCCAGGAAAATCGGCGGACCCGCGAGGTTCATGCGAAATGCGTCGACCACCTGGAGGTGGGCCAGGTAGACGAAGCTGCGGGTGAGCCCACACCCCGGGCAGCCCATGCCAAACAGCCGGCGCCACGTGCACATCGCCGGGATGTCCCAGCCGAACAAGGAGACCGCATCGTCTCCCGGCGTGAGCACCACCGCGAGGAGCAGGGGCGCAAGGCCCACCGAAGCCGCCACCGCATCGGCGAACCACCAGCGGTTCGCGCGCCTGCTCACGCCTTTCCCTTGCGCGGGCGATCAGCGGTGATCCGGTCGAGTTGCCGCCCGAGCCGATCCACGATCCCGTTGACGAAGGCGCGGCTGTCGGCCCCGCCAAAGCGCTTCGCGAGCTCGATCGATTCGTTGATGGCCACCGTCGCCGGGATATCCGCACAACGGAGGAGTTCGAACGCCGCGATGCGCAAGACGTTGCGGTCGACCATCGGCATGCGCGACAGGCGCCAGTTGGTGGAGGCCTCCTCGATCAGTCGGTCGAGTTCGGCTTTCTCGGCTTCGACACCGAAGACCAAGCGCTGCGCGAATTCGACTTCCTCGCTCTCCGGAGCGCGGTCGCCGTCGATCCCCTCCCCGTCCATCAAGGTCGACCAGAGCTCCTGGAGCGCGGCCGCGACCGCGATCTCTCGAAGATCCGCTGTGTAGAGAGCGCGCAACGCATAGTCTCTCGCCAGGCGCCGGGAGCTGACCGCCATCAGCGTGCCAACACCTTGAAGAGGGAGGCCATCTCGAGCGCCGACATGCCCGCCTTCCATCCGTTGTTTCCCGCCTTCGTCCCTGCTCGTTCGATGGCCTGTTCGATGGTGTCGACCGTCAACACGCCGAAGATCACCGGCACACCCGACGCCATCCCCGCGGCCGCGACCCCCTTCGAGACCTCGCCCGCCACGTAGTCAAAGTGGGGAGTCGAGCCGCGGATCACCGCCCCAAGGGCCACAATCGCCGCATACTGGCCCCCCGCAGCGAGCTGCGCACAGGCCAACGGGATCTCGTAGGCACCGGGCACCCAGACCAGGTCGACCCGCTCATCGGGATCGACGCCGTGGCGCCGAAAGGCGTCGGCACATCCAGCGACGAGTGGGTTGACCACGAACTCGTTGAACCGCCCCGCCACGATGGCGAAACGCCCACCCGGATCGACAAACGAACCCTCGAGGACGCGCACGTTCACTCCTTGGTGGCAGGGGATCCCTAACTGAGCCGGGTCGGCGCTGCGAGTGGAATCCACTCGGCAACTCGCAAACCATAAGCTTCGATGCCGATGATGGGACGCCGACTCGTGGTGAGAAGCCGGAGGTCGCGAAGCCCGAGATCGCGGAGGATCTGACAACCGGTCCCCAGGTCCCGCAGCGCGTCGGCCTGAGCGCGCTGCGGCGCGATCTCGCTCGAATCACCAAAATCTTGGCTAAAGAGCTTGCTGATGGGGGCATCCCCGGGCGAGTTGTGCATCGCGACCAACACCCCGGCTCCGGCCTCGCGGATCGCCTCCAACGACGCCTGAGCGGAGGCGGCGAGCGAGCTGGCCGCGGGCGACAGGAACGCCCATGGAGGCGGAGCGGCTTGCACCCGCACGAGGGTCGGGCCGAGGCCCAGTTCGCCGGTCCACAGCGCAGTGTGGATGCCCCCGGTCGAGGACTCGTAGAGGCGGATGTTCCAGCGCCCGAGGCCGGGAACGTCGATCTGCCCCTCGGACCGCGGCGTCACCACGCGCTCGGTACGCATCCGGTACTTGATGAGATCCGCGACCGTCGCCACCCGGATCCGGTGGGCCTCGCCAAACGCCAGTAGCTCCGGCATCCGAGCCATCGTACCGTCGGGGTTCATGATCTCGCAGATCACCCCAGCCGGATTGAGCCCGGCGAGCCGGGCGAGATCGACCGACCCCTCGGTCTGCCCCACCCGCTCGAGCACCCCCCCATCGCGCGCCCGCAGGGGAAACATGTGGCCGGGGACCACAATGTCGCGCGGCCCCGCCAACGGGTCGATCGCCACTTGGACGGTGTGGGCGCGGTCGCCAGCGGAGATGCCCGTCGTAACGCCCTCACGCGCCTCGATGCTGACGGTGAAGGCCGTGTTGAAGACGCTCGTGTTGTGGCTCGCCATCATCGGGAGTCCGAGGCGAAAGACCTGCTCGGAGGTGAGCGACAGGCAGATCAGCCCCCGGGCGTAGGTCGCCATGAAGTTGATCGCCTCCGGCGTGATGCGCTCGGCAGCGATGACGAGATCACCTTCGTTTTCGCGATCCTCGTCGTCGCACAGGATCACCATTCGCCCCGCGGCGATGTCGGCGATCGCGAGCTCGGCGCGACGGATCGGATCAGCTTCGAACGGCAGGAACGGCTCGGACATGCGCTTCGACCTC
>CANLGQ010000189.1 GCA_947490265.1 Pseudomonadota bacterium
ACATCATCCGGGATGCCTGCGAGGCGCCATTGCGAATCATCGCGCTGAACGCGGGGGTCGACGCCTCGATCGTGGTGCACAAGGTGCGCGAGGGGAAAGACGGCCACGGCTGGAACGCACAGGACGACGTCTACGGCGACCTGTACGCGATGGGCATCATCGACCCGACCAAGGTCACGCTCACTGCCCTCCAAAACGCGGGCTCGGTGTCGGGACTGCTCCTCACCACCGAGGCCATGATCGCCGCCAAGCCCGAGAAAGAAGAAGCCGGCGGCGACGAGGACTAAGAGTCATCGCGGTCGGCGTCCGCTCCACAGGGAGCGGATCGCTGACGGCTTCGGGAGCACGATGCCCATCGAAGTCCGTCAAGAGAACGAAATCGCATGGCTGCGCATCGCCCGGCCGCAGCGGGCGAATGCGCTCGACGAGGCCGACCTGACGGCCTTTCGGCGGGCGGTCGTGCGGCTCGGGGATGTCCCTCCCCGGGTCGTCGTCCTTGAGGCTGCGGGAGCCGACTTCTCGGTGGGTCTCGATCTCGAGGCCGACAACACGATGTTCGACACGCTCCTCCCCCTGGCCCGGCGTGGCGACCGTTTCGCCGTTCAGGAGCGCCTGGTCGGATACCGCTTGGCGTTGGACAGCCTCGGGCGACTTCCGAGCACGATCGTCGCCGCGATCCGCGGACGCTGTGCCGGCCTCGGACTGGAGCTGGCCCTGGCGGCAGACCTGCGGCTCGCGGCGGCGGACAGCTCGTTCTCGCTCCCCGGTGCCCTGATCGGCCTGCAGCACTGGGGAGGCGGCATCGCGCGCCTGACGCGCCTCCTCGGGCGAACCAGGGCGACCGACCTTGCGATAACCGGGCGAACGATCGACGCTTCAACCGCCGAATCCTGGGGATTGGTGAACCGGCTGGTCGAGGATCCGGACGCTGCGGCCTACGCGCTCGCGCACGCCCTCCGCGAGGCGCCACAGGCCTCGATACAGCAGACCCTCCTGGCGCTCCGGGCAGCGGAGGATCTGACCGAGAAGGCCTTTCTGACGGAGGCCGAGACGGCGGCCCGCAGCCTGTGCCGCGAGTTGGAGTCGGGGCTCGAACGGTGGCGGGCTACGAAGGCCTGGAAGCCGTTGTGCTGACCCGGCCGGGGCTCGAACCCGCGCTCCGCATCGCGGTCACGCTGTGCTCGGCCGCCGCGCTGTCGCTCATCTCCACCCCCGTCGAGTGGTGGTGGTTTCACCCCGTCGTCTATCTCCCGATGTTCTGGGTGATCCGCCCCGACCGTCCGCGGGCGAACTTCGCGTATGGCTGGCTGTATGGCGCGGCCGGTGTGGCCTTGCTGTTCAGGTGGATCGTCGATACCATCGCTTTGTTCTCGAACATCCCACTCATTCCCGCGATCGGCATCCTCGTCCTTTTTGGGAGCGTGTTCGGGAGTCCGTGGGCCCTCGTTTGGGCGGCACAGCCGGCCCTGCGGGCCCGGTTGGGATGGGGGTGGGTCCTCGCCTGGCCGGCCCTCGTCGTCGTAGTCGATTGGGTGTCGAGCTTCTTACTGCTGTTTCCGTTCCAACATGGCGTGACGCTGTACCGGGTCGCGCCGCTGTGGCAGCTGGTCTCCGTCACCGGCATCTGGGGCGCGACGTTCCTGGTGGTGGCCTGGAACACCGCAATCGCCGAGGCCGGATACCGCTGGAGCGAGGACCGGGCCTTTCCGTGGCTGCCCCCGATGGTGGCCGTCGGAGCCACCGCGGCGATCGGCTTGTGGGGCGCGAACCGCTTCACCCGAATCGAGGAAGCGCTCCGGGCGGCGCCGACGCTGCGCATTGCCCAGCTCCAGTCCCCGCATGGCATGGATTGGCGCATGAGCCATCCGCCGCTCGAGGCGCTCGAAGAGTGGATTGCCCTCACCCGGCGCGTGCCCAAGGGGTCGGCCGACGTGGTGGTGTGGCCCGAGGCCGCGTGCCCCTATGACCTGAACGCCGACCCCAAGGCGGCGAAGCTCGTGGGCGATCTGGCGCGCGAAGGGCACTTTTCCATCGTGGTCGGCTCAGGCGCCCGCGAGACCGAGATCGAGGCGGCGACTGGAAAGCGGCGAACCCGCCTGTTCAACACCGTCTACTTCATCGGGGACAACGGTGAAATCGGTGGACGTTACGACAAGATGGTCCCCCTGCCGTTTGGCGAATACCTCCCGTTTTCCGAGAGCATGCCCTGGCTGCTCGGGTGGGTGGAGGGGGTCGGCGACTTCAAGGCCGGAGCGACGCCCACCGTGTGGGACAGCGGCAAGGCGAAGCTCGCGAGCCCGATCTGCTACGAGGCCATCCTCGGGCGGGTATGCCGGTTGTTCGGCGACCCGGATCTCCTGATCAACGTCACGAACGACGCGTGGTTCGGCGACACGGCCTCCCCCCACCAGCACGCGATGTTGGCCGCGGAACGAGCCACCGAGCTCGGGATTCCGCTCTACCGCTCGGCCTACACCGGGATCTCGATGACCGTCGAACCACACGGCTGGATCCACGCCGAAACCGACCCGTTCACCGAGGTGAGCCGGATCGTCACGGTTCGAATCGGCCATGTCCAGACGATCTATGCCCGCTTCGGCGATTGGTTCGTGGGGCTGTGCGCGCTCGGCCTGACCGCCGGCTGGGGCATCGACCGGGCGCGACGGCGGATCGCCAGCCCGAGCCCGAGCAGTGGCAGCAGGCCAGACGGCCCGCCAGCCTGATCGCACGCGCATCCCGCGGCGGGCGCCTCGGCGGCTTCCACCCCGGTGTCGTTGTCTGGCGGTTCGAGCTGGTCGGGCGAGCACCCGAGCGAGTTCGCTACCGCCCCGGGAGCGGTGTCCGCGCACGCGTCCTGGCACCCCATGATGCCGTCCGCATCGGTGTCGTCGTCGGGAAAGCCGCAGCCGCAAACACCTGGTTCGGTCTTGCCCGCGTCGCCGTCGCAGATCTCGTCACAGTCGGCGAAGCCGTCGTAGTCGCCGTCCTGATCCGAGAAGGCGCACCCGCAGATCCCCTCCTCGATCTTGTCTTCGTTCTCCGGGCACCCGTCCAGCGAGTCGATGGTGCCGTCGCCATCGGTGTCGGCCGCGAGATAGACCACGTAGAAGTCCGAGTCTGTCGCGTTGCCCAGCGAGCCGGCCACGACCAGTACGTCGTCAACCTCGGCGATCGCGTGCGGGATCGAGTCCGTCGTGCCCGCCGGCCAGATTTTCTCGCTCTCCTCTTGCCCGTTGAAGATCGAGAGCTCCACGCCGCGCCAGGCGAGCACGCCCGTCTTGGAGTCCACGATAGTGCCCCCGACGAGCACGTCTCCCTTCCCACTCAACGCGATGGCCGTTGCCCGCTCGCTCGCTCCAGGTGCCGATTCGAAGGTGTATTCCCACCGAACGACCGGGCCGCCGTATCCGTCGCCGTTCGTCTCGTAGCACACCACGCGCCAGTCATCGTTCCGCCCAGACGCGTTGTCGGTCCCGAGGTTGCTGTAGCCGGCGGCGATCCAGGCGCCGTCGTTCGCCTTCGTCACGACCGTGGCCTCATCGTCAAGCAACAGTCCGCTTTGGTCCTCCCACAGGAGCGTTCCGAGGTTGCCGTACCGGCGGGCGGCCCACTGGCTGTCGTTCGTCGGCGAGCCGTTCGAACCGCCATCGACCCCCACTCGCCCGGCGACGAAGAAGCCACCCACGGCGTCCATGGCGCCGCCTTTCGCCTGATCAGGGTTGAAGCTCTCCGTGCCCGAATCGTAGTTTACCGCAGGGAAAACGTCGAATCCGGTCGTGTGAGCCAAGCGCATCATGGACCACCGACCCGAGAGCTGCGGGAGATCCCCTCGCGACCAGCCGACCACGAACGCGTCGCTGTTCGACGGTGCGAAGCTGACCCCAAACGCAGCCTGCTCCGGGGACACGCCGTCGATGAACGTGCGCTCCCAGACCATCACCCCGTCTCCATCGAGGGCATGGGCCCACAGCGCGCCATCCGCCACACCCGAAGACGGTTGCCGGCCGGCCAGCGTGACCTGATCGAGGTTGTCGATGGCGAGGCCGAAGATCTGGTCGACGCTGTCGGTCAGTCCGGCCACCCCGGTCTCGTAGGCGACCTCGTACCGAAGGACGCCCGCCGCGTCCCAGGAGATGACCTCCCCCGCGCTGGCCTGGTTCGCCGCCCCGTCGAGCGTGCCGGAGGCCACGACGTTTCCGAGGCTGTCGATGCCCACACCCCAGGCCACGTCCATCCCATCGTTCCCGCCTTGTCCCACGATGATCTGCGACCACACCTCGGCCGCGGTCGAGAACTCCACCGCCTCAGCTCCCGCCGCCAACAGCCCGATCACGCCCAGCCCAACCATCACGCCTCCATCCCGCCGAGTATACCCGCGACGAGCGGCCACCGCCGAGCCGCCGCTTGGCACCGCGGTCGAGCGCTGTTATAGTCGCGGCATATGGCCCTCCTGGGCCTCATGCTTTTGGAAGACTTTGGGTCTCCACACCCTCCCCCGAGTGTTGCCTTCGGGCAATATGAGGAGCTCGGGGGCGGGTGCATGAGCGCGGAGTCGGGGCTCCGGATAGGGGGCGCGGGCACCTGGAGACGCCCGCCGATGTTGCAACCGAACCCGCTTCGCCGCCTTCATGCGCTCGGACAAAGCGTCTGGCTCGACTACATCCGTCGGGACCTGGTGCGCGGGCCCGAGCTCGGGCGGATGATCCGGCAGGATGCGCTGGCAGGCATGACCAGCAACCCGACCATCTTCCAAAAGGCGATCGCGGAATCGTCCCTTTATGATGAGGATATCGCCCGTTTCTCCGCTCGCGGACTGAACGCCGAGGAAATCTACGAGCGACTGGCCATCGCCGACGTGACGGCTGCGGCAGACGCTTTCGCCGGTGTCTGGGAGGAGTCGGGCGGGAACGACGGGTTCGTCTCGCTCGAGGTGAGTCCGCACCTCGCGCACGACGCCGACAGGACGATCGCCGAGGTGAAACGCCTCTACAATCTCTGCAGTCGGCCGAACGTGATGATCAAGATCCCAGGCACCGAGGCGGGGCTCACCGCGATCCGCGAGGCGCTCTTCAACGGGATCTCGGTGAACGTCACGCTCCTGTTCAGCGTGGGCCGGTACCAAGACGTGCTCCGGTACTACCTCGACGGTCTGGACCAGCGGCTGTCGATGAAACAGCCCGTTCGCCAGATCCGGTCGGTCGCGAGCTTTTTTGTCAGTCGGGTCGACACCGCGGTCGACGCCCGCTTGGTGGCGGTCTCGAAAGACAGCCGATTCAGCGCCACCGAGCGAACGCTTGCGTTTTCCCTGCTCCACAAGGCGGCCATCGCCAACGCCCGAATCGCCTACCAGGTGTTCCAGGAGGCCTTCTCCAGCCCGATCTACAACCGCCTGAGCCAGCACGCCGTCGCCAAGCAGCGCCCGCTTTGGGCGAGCACCTCGACCAAAGACCCCACTCTGTCCGACCTGTTTTACGTCGAGGCGCTCATCGGGCCCGACACGGTGGACACCATGCCCCCCAGCACCCTCGACGCATTCCGCGATCACGGGTGGGTAGAGTCGCGCATCGACTGGGACCCCCAGGGGTCGGCCCAGGTCGTCGCCGAGTTGAAGGCGCTCGGGATCGACCTCGCGACGGTCGGCGCGGAGCTCGAGGCCGATGGGCTGAAAAAGTTCACCGAAAGCTATGACTCACTGATTGCCTCGATCGAGGCGAAGCGGGCACCATAACGATCGTTGCGGTTCCATAACGACCGGTATAGACGTCAGGCAGGAGGCCGGGATGGACGTCGATGCCGTGGTGATCGGATCCGGAGCGGGCGGCCTGACCGCCGCGCTGGGGCTGGCTCGCGCTGGCGAGAAGGTTCTGGTGCTCGAGCAGCACGACGTGCCGGGAGGTTGGTGCCACAGCTTTGAGCTCGGAGGCTATCAATTCAGCCCCGGCGTCCACTATGTGGGAGAGCTTGGTCCGGGCGGGCGGATGCGCGCGCTGCTCGCTGGCCTCGGGGTCGGGAAGCACCTGACGTTCCTGGAGCTCGATCCCAACGGCTACGAGCACTGCGTGATCGGCGACGAGCGGTTCGACATCCCGCGCGGATTCGACCGGTACAAGGCTCGCCTCGAGGCCAGATTTCCAGGCGAGAAAGAGGGAATTCAGGCCTACTTTCGCCTTGCGAAGCAGGTGACGCACGAGCTGACCCACGAAGCCGGGCGCCGAGACTTCGGGGCTTTTCTCACCGCACCGTGGCGCAACCGCCACCTGCTCGCCCACGGGCTCCGGTCGATCGACACCGTGGTGTCCGGTCTGGTGCGCGATCCGCTGCTGAAGGCGATTCTCACCATTCAAGCAGGCGATCACGGCCTCGGCCCGCAGCAAGCGCCTGCTGCAGTGCACTTCTCGGTGCAGGCGCATTACTTCGAGGGGGGCTGGTATCCGAGGGGTGGAGGCCGGGCGCTTCCGCGGGCGTTCCTCCGCGAGCTCAAGGAGCACGGGGGCGCCCTACAACTCAAGGCCGCCGTGTCCCGGATCCTCACCGAGCGCCACGGTTCGGGCTGGCGTGCGGTAGGGGTTCGGCTGGACGACGGTACGGAGATCCGGGCCAAGCGAGTGATCTCGAATGCCGACCCTGGCGTCACCTACGGGCGCCTGCTCCCTGCCGACCGCGTCTCGGCCGGGATCCGAAAGCGCCTCGACCGGCAGCCCTGGTCGGTGAGCGGCTTGTCGCTGTTCATGGCGGTCGACGCCGATCTCGAATCGATGGGCTGCAACTCCGGTAACTACTGGTACAGCGCGACCCCCGACGTTCAGGCTGGCTACGATGTGGCCTCGCTCGAGGCATTCGAGAAGAGTGAGTTTCCGGGGCAGTTTCTGACGGTGACCACCCTGAAGGATCGCTTGAAGGGCGACGGCCGGGTGCACACCTGCGAGTCCTTTGTGTTCGTCTCGTGGGAGATGTTCGAGCGCTGGGCAGCCACTCGGTACGGAGCGCGCCCAGACGCCTATGCGACGATGAAGGAGGACCTCAGCCAAAAAATGCTTCGTGGGCTGGATCGCATCGTGCCCGGGATCTCGCAGCGCGTTGTGTTCCGTGAACTCGGAACGCCGCTGACGAACTGGCATTACTGTATGTCCACCCGCGGGAACCTGTATGGCACCGAGAAGAGCCGCTGGCAGGTCGGTCCGTTCGCGTGGCCGTTGCGCTCGGAGATCGCCGGGCTCCACCTGTGCGGCGCCTCCACCATCAGCCACGGGGTCATGGGCGCGATGACGTCTGGCCTCTTCGCGGCCGCACAGGCTCACCATTGTCGAGCGGAAGAGCTGCTCGGAGGCTCAGGCGATCCGACGCTGCTTCCCGCAGACGACGTGGCGGCCTGGCCCGCCGATCAGCAGGCGAAGCTGGCGCGCCGTCACGGCGAGCTCGCCGCAAAGTGAGCGCGGTGGCCGACGTCCGCCGCGCGCAGGTCGTCTCGGCGGCGGCCCAGCTCATCGCCGAGGCGGGCCTCGAAGCGCTCACCTTCGGGGCCCTCGAACAGCGCCTGCCCTTCACCCGCGGCGTCATCACCTGGCACTTCGCCGATAAGGCTGCGCTTCTCCGCGCAGTCCTCGAGGCGGCGCTCGCGGCGATCGACACGGACACCGGCGCCGAGGTGTCCCCGGAGGCGCCGTTCCCCGACCAGGTCCGGGGGGTGCTCGAGTCCCGGATCCGGGGCTTCCTGCGCCACGGGGAGGCCACCCGGGTAATGGTGGCGTTCTGGTCGGGCGCGGGATCCGGGCCCGACGTGGCTCCGCTGTTCCAGGCGTGGCGCCGCCAGGCCGCTGGGCTCGCCAAAGCGGCCATCCACCGCGGCGAAGCCCCTCCGGACC
>CANLGQ010000190.1 GCA_947490265.1 Pseudomonadota bacterium
GTCGACCAGGTCGACCGCGCCGTCGACCACCGCCACCGCCCCCCCGGTGGTATTCGCTTCGTTGGCTTCGAAGCGGCAGCGCTCGAAGGAGGCGGTCGCCGCCCCGCCGGTGACGAGCACCGCACCGCCCGACGCGCCGACGTTGCCCACGAACGAGGTATCGAAGGCGTAGAGCGCGCCCAGCACCCAGCCAGCACCGCCGTCCTTCTGCGTCCGACCGGCGTTCTGGATCGTGCTCGACTCGAGGGTCAGCACGGAGCCGACGTCCTCCACGAAAAACGCGCCGCCGTCGTCGTTGGGGTCGCTTCCCGTGACGACGAGCCCGATGAGACGCACGGTGCTGGCACCGCGCACCCATACGCCTCGGCCACCCCCGCGGATCTCGAGCCCGTCGAGCGTGAGGTCGCCGGCCAGGTCGACCGTCACCTGGTCGCCGCTGTCGCTGACGAACGCGCCGGGAAACGCTGGATCTTGCTGGATCGTGAGCTGCTTGCCGAGCACGCTGAACCGGGAATAGCCACCCGCCTTGGCTCGCACGTCGAGAACGTCGCCGCTGATCACGCTGTTGTCGGCGGTGGCGGTTGCGATCTCCGTGTAGTCGCAACCGGCCTGGCACACCGACCACGCCGTAGCGTGAGCCGGCGTGGCGGCGACCAGCGAAGCGAGGATCACGGCCCGGCGCATCGCGCCTCCCGGCCCATCGTATCGCGTCGCCGCGCGTTCGAACGGCATGGACTGCGTTACGACGAGTCGATGTTGCATGAGCCGACGATCGCCCCGGGGACGGATCGACCCACGCGCCTGACGGTGGATCTATCGGCGATTGCTCACAATTTTGCAATTCTGAATGCCGCCGCGTCGCCCGCTCGCGTCATGCCGATCCTCAAGGCGAATGCCTATGGACACGGCCTTGTTGCGGTGGGGCGGCGCCTCGAGGCGATCGGGGCGGAGATCCTGGGCGTCGCCTACTTGGAGGAGGGCCTCGCGCTTCGCCAGGCCGGGATCCGGCTCCCGATCCTGGTGACCGGGGGCTTGCTCGACGACCAGATCCCCCTGTTCCTCCAAAACCACCTGCAACTGTGCGCGTCGTCGGTCGACAAGGTCCGCGCGATCGAGGCGTCGGCGGCGGCAACCGGTCTCCTGGCTCGGGTGCACCTCAAGGTCGACACCGGGATGGGGCGGATTGGGGTGTGGTGGGAACACGCCGCGCCCTTGTTCGACGCGGCCTACGCCGCCGAACATCTGGTGGTGGAAGGGGTTTTCTCCCACTTTGCGACCGCGGACGAGGCCGACCCCGGGTATGCCGCGCTCCAGGTCGAGCGTTTCCATCACGCGCTCCGCTGGTGGGTCGACCGGGGGCGACTCCCTCCGGTACGGCACCTCGCAAACTCCGGGGGGTTGCTCCAGGTTCCGGCGTCTCACCTCGATCTCGTGCGGCCGGGCATCCTCGGCTTTGGCGTCTACCCGTCCGACGACGTGCCCCGGTCGTTGGCCCTTCGACCGGCACTCCGCTGGACGACGCGGGTGTCGTATTTCAAGGTGGTTCGCCCGGGATGCCGGGTCGGCTACGGGGCGACCTGGGTGTCGGATCGCCACGAGCGGGTGGTGACGCTGCCCGTGGGCTACGGCGACGGCTACCTCCGCGCCATGTCAGGCAAGGCGCAAGTCCTGATTCGGGGGCGACGATACCCGGTGATCGGGCGAATCGCGATGGACCAGGTGATGGTGTCGGTCGGGGCGGACGAAGCCTACAACGGGGATGAGGCCGTGCTCGTCGGCACCGGCGGTGCGGAGCGGATCGAGGTCGAGGATCTGGCGCGGTGGGCCGGCACGATTCCGCACGAGGTGTTGACGGCGATCAACACCCGCGTGCCGCGAGTCCACCTGGGGGGTTAGGTGCGGCTCCTGTGCAGCGGGGGCCGACATGTCAGCGATCTACGAGGTGATTGGACGCGCAATCCTCGACAGTCGGGGCAACCCGACCGTGGAGGTCGAGGTTCGGACCGAAGAGGGGCACGTGGGCCGAGCGGCCGTGCCGTCGGGGGCCTCGACCGGGGAACACGAGGCGGTGGAGCTGCGCGACGGGGACAAGGCGCGGTGGCTGGGGAAGGGGGTCGACCGCGCGGTGGAGGCGGTGAACGGGGCGATCGCCGACCAGCTCATCGGAATGGACGTTCGGTCCCAAGCCGGGATCGACAAGCTCCTCTGCGAGCTCGATGGAACGCCGAACAAGTCGCGCCTGGGGGCAAACGCGATTCTCGGCGCGTCGCTCGCGATCGCCAAGGCCGGCGCGGCGGTCTCCGATCTGCCGCTCTACGCCTACGTGGGCGGCCGAAACGCGCGCCTGCTGCCCGTTCCGCAGATGAACATCCTCAACGGAGGTCAGCACGCGGACAACAACGTCGATGTCCAGGAGTTCATGGTCCTCCCGGTCGGCGCGCCCTCGTTCTCGGAGGGCCTCCGGTGGGGCGTCGAGGTCTACCATGCGCTCAAGTCGGTGCTCAAAGGCCGCAAGCTGGCCACCGGGGTGGGCGACGAGGGCGGGTTCGCCCCGGATCTGCCCAGCAACCGCGCGGCGCTCGACCTGATCATGGAGGCCATCGGTAAGGCAGGTTTCGAGGCTGGGAAAGACCTTGTGCTCGGAATGGACGTGGCGGCGTCGGAGTTTTACCGCGACGGGAAGTACCGCTTGGGTGGGGAAGGCGACGCCGTGTGGTCGTCGGCGGAATTGATCGCCTGGTACGAAACGCTCGCCGCGAACTACCCGCTGCGGTCGATCGAAGACGGGTTGGCGGAGGACGACTGGGCGGGGTGGGCCGAGCTCACCGCGAGGCTGGGCAAGCGGGTGCAGCTCGTGGGAGACGACCTCTTCGTGACCAACACCCAGCGACTGAGGCGAGGGATCAGCGAAGGGATCGCCAACTCCATCCTGGTGAAGGTGAACCAGATCGGCACGCTCACCGAGACGCTCGAGGCGGTGGAGATGGCGCACCGCGCCGGCTACACCTCGGTGATGTCGCATCGGAGCGGCGAGACCGAGGATGTGACGATCGCCGATCTCGCCGTGGCGTGCGGGAGCGGGCAAATCAAGACCGGCGCACCGTGTCGCACCGACCGGGTGGCCAAGTACAACCAGCTCCTCCGGATCGAGTCGGAGCTCGGCCCGGCGGCCCACTACGCCGGTCGCGCCGCGTTGCGGGTGTGATCCGGCCGCTGGCCTTGGCCGACCTCCCGCGGGTGCTCGACCTGTGGGAGCAGCTCATGGCCGACGGGGAACGCGCGGATCCCCGCTATCGGGTCGCTGCGGACGCCCGGCGGGTGTTCACCCCCTACGCGAGCGAAGTCTGGACGCGGGTCCATCCGTTCCCGGCGACGTGGGTCGCCGATGAAGGGGGGCTTCAGGGGTTTCTTGGGATCCTGCCCCAGTTTCCGCTGGCGGTGCTGGCGGTGCCCCCGACGGCGCTGATCACGGACGTGTTCGTGGTGCCGGGGGCCCGGGGCCGGGGCCTGGCTCGACGAATGGTGATGACGGCGGTAGAGTCGGCTGCCCAGGCTGGTTATTCGAGAGTCGAGGTCGGCACGTTGTCGGCGGACGTGCGGGCGTCGGGATTCTGGCAGGCGATGGGTTTCGGCGCCTGGAGGACGACGCTGGTGCGCTCGGGTGGCGCGGCGTCGTGAAGGCTAGGCGTGGAGGAACACGTCCACGGTCGCCGGACGCGCCTTGTTCAACCAGAGCTGAACCAGCGGGATCGCCGAGAAGCGTTCCCACCGCTCCACGCCCTCCGGCAGCGACCCGGCACGGGCAGCGATCTCCACACCCGCCAGCCACACGCCCAGTCCCGCCGCGACGCTCCCCGAAGCCGCCCACGCTTTCCCCAGGATCGCGCTCCGCAGCAGGAGGTTGAGCCAGGCGCGTTCCTCGGAGGTGAGCGGAGCGGGCCGGGACGTGCGGGCGCGGTCGAGCATCGCGAGCGCGTCGCGGGCGAAGGCGACCTGGTGCGGTGCCCCGGACTGGCCGGACAGCACGCTGCGCATCACCTGACCCAGCGCGTGGCACAGCGCGTCGATCGCCGCTTCGTACTGTGCGGGACGGACCGGGGCGGCCTCCGGGGTGAGCGTGCGGCGGACGATCGCGACCAGGGCCCGCGGGTCGCCGTCCTCCCGTTCGACCGCAGCGAGGATCGCGTCCTCCAGGGCCATCCAGTCGTCGACGGGGATCGCCTGCTCCGGAAGGATGGCCACGCGCTCCGGCGCGAACCGAGCCCGCGGCACCACCCTCGGCAGGCGGGAAACAGCGTCCACGTCGGCGTCGCCGATCAGAGGGCCGTCGCGGAAGCTGTGGTGGAAACCGGCGCAGGTCGCCCGGATCACAGCGGCGAGACCCTTCGGGTCTTCGACCAGATTGTACGGAAACTCTCGGCAGAAGCCTGGTTTTGCACTACTTCCCAGGTTCGTGTGGACGCCGCAGCGTCGGTCCGGGCCGAGGAACACGCAGGCTCCGTCGACCTGGCGGAGAAAAACGATCGGTTTCCCGTCGGGACCGTGGCGCTCGGTCTTCCATCCGGCGGCGGCGGGCGGCCAACTCGCCGCGATGTCGGCGGACTCGAGTCGGGCCACCACCTCGTCCTCGACCGGACCGAGGTCGTGGCCAGTGCAGCAAC
Source organism: Pseudomonadota bacterium (assembly GCA_947490265.1). Taxonomy (GTDB): domain Bacteria; phylum Myxococcota_A; class UBA796; order UBA796; genus CANLGQ01. The sequence continues at coordinate 4,662 of CANLGQ010000190.1, forward strand.
TGCCGCAGCCGTGACACGTCCACCGCAGACCTGCGGGGACGCGCACGGTTTGGATCATTGCGCCGCGCTCAGGTCCCGCAACCGCAGGGCTGCAGTGCGTCGCAGGGCCTCCCACAGGGCCGGCGGTTCCATTCGACCCTCGTGCGCCACGACTCCCCAGCGGTTGATCAGGAAGATGGTGGGAATGTGGGTGACCTTGACCGAACGTTGGACCCACGCCTGCGCGTCATGCAACACGACCAGGCGCATTCCTGCCTTTCGGGCCTGGTCTTCGGACCGGTAGAATTCCGGCCGGTCGGACTCGCGCTCGCGCTGGGTGCTGATCACATGCACTTCGCCGAGGAATTGCTCGAAGTAGAGGGAAGACGCGATGAATCGCGATATGAAATCGTCATACTCGGCGTTGCCCCGAAATCCGCCGAGCATGCACACCGCGACGACCTGCGAGCCGTCGAGCATTTCGAGCGTCCGAGCAAGACTTATTTCTCCCTGGCTACCAGGCAGGTCGAGCGCGTAGTTCGGGAACTTCTGATCGAGCCACGGGGTCGGGTTTCGCCGTTCGCCCGAGAGCTTCTCGTGGGCTTCCACCATCCTCGGGAGGGCCTCGATCTCGAGGCCGGCGGTCCAGCGTTCGAGGGCGATCTTCTCGCTGCCCGAGCGCTTGGCGCGGAGCCCGCTGTAGAAGGCGGCGACCGCCTGATAGCGGCTGGGCCACTGGTGCGCTTGCGTCGTCTGCCACTCGGTCGTGAGGTCAAAGCCCTCCCTCTCGCGGCCGCTCTCGACCAGGGCGGCACCAAGGAACAACTGACCAGGATGATGGCCGGCTTTCTTGCGGTCGGGCGCGGAACCGAGGAGCCGAGAAAACAGCCCGGATGCGAGGGCGCCCCGTCCGGTGACAAGCCTGCGGCACTGCTTCTCCAGCTCTTCCCATGCGTTCTGCCGCCAGAGCTCGAACAGGGCCAACGCCTCGGGCTCATCGGGGTCGAACCGGGCGCGGATCATCTCCACGGACCGGTTGAAGCTGGCGCCGGGCTCGATCCCCGTAGCTACCAGCTCCACCTGCGCGCTGTGGTCGGGCGCCGTGAACCGGTAACGCCTTGTTTCAGCGTACTCGCGCCAGAATTCGGCGGGGCGCAACCCCGGTCGCTGCTCGTCGGGCAGCTCGCAGAGCCAGCCGGGCTCGACGCCCGCGTCGCCACACAGCGACCACCGCGCGACCTCGTCGACCACGAAGCAGTTGCTGCGATCCGGAGGGGAGACCGTCTTCAGTCGCTCCATCCGCTTTACGTGGCGGCGGATGAAGTGGTCGAGGATTGGGTCGCGGGTGGGCGCCGCCGCCACCGGAGCCGCGGCGACAGGAGGCTTCGTGGAGAGGACCTTCGGCCGAGGCGGCGCGAGCGGGGAACCAACCCCTGCCACCAGCGCATCAAACACCGCGCGCGCGGACTTGGGGCGGTTCCCGGGTCGCTTCTCGAGGAGCTTGAGCACCAGCGCGTCGAGCCACGACGGAACCTCGGGTCGGGCTTTCGAGGGCGGTGGAGCGGGCTCGTTGACGTGGAGGGTGAGGACCTTGTACGGCCGCCCGGTGAAGGGCGGTTGGCCGATCAGCATCTCGTACAGGACGATGCCGAGTCCGTAGAGATCCGCCCGAAAGTCGAGGGCGTATTCCTCGATATACTCGGGGGCCATGTAGGTGGGGCTCCCGATGCGAACCCCCACGGCGGTCATGCTGGCCTCGTCGCCCCCGGTCTCGTTGTTGGTGATTCGTGCGAGGCCAAACTCGAGCACCTTGACTGCATCGGCATCGCCGGCAACCTCGCCGACCAGGATGTTGCTCGGGGAGAGGTCGCGGTGGACGATCCCCCGATCGTGGGCGGCTTGGAGGGCGAGCGCGACCCGGGCAGCGATCCGGGCGGCACGTTCGGGGGAAAGACAGCCGGCTTCCAGGACGATGTCGGAGAGGAGCTCCCCGGCGACATGCTCGGTGACCAGGTAGGGGAACCCCTCGTCGCTTCGGCCATGGTCGAGGAGCCGCATGAGGCAGGGGTGGTCGACCGCGCCAACGACCTTTGCCTCGCGCTCGAAGCGGGTGATGGCCTCGGCCTCGCTGAACACGGCCGGGTCGAGCATTTTCACTTGGACGAGCGCTTGGTCGCTCAACCGCCGTGCGAGCCAGAAGTCCCCCATGCGCGCCGGGCGAAGGTGGCTCGTGATCTGGTACTTCTTGTTCAGGATCCGCCCGGTCAGGGTCGCTGCTTCGGTCATCCGAACCTCGGACGTAGTTTGAGCGAGGATTACCCGGCCACGACATGGCTTGCCACGTTCTCCAAAAAGGGTTGTTTGTGGGGTGGGCCGATCCTCGGCTCGGTGTGGCGATGGGCCGACTGCCGGCGCCGCGGATATCGGTGCACATGGACGATGGCCGGCGCGACCAAGCCCTGATGCTGCTCGAGAGCAACCACCGGTTTCCGGGACCGTACGAGTTTCGGGTGGTCGTTCGGGCCGAGGGCGTGTCGTCGGTCGTCTCCGCGCTCGCCGCCGCCCTCGCGCGGCCGAGTCGGGTCGATGAGCGCCGGAGCGGTTCCGGGCGCTGGGTCTCGGTGCACTACGCGGTCGAGATCTCCGCAGCCGCCGAGGTCCTCGACGTGTACGATTTGCTGCGCGAGATGGATCAAGTCGTACTGGCCCTGTAGACTGGTTGAATGCCGGGCCGCGGCGAGTCGTCGTCGTGGCGAGCAAGGGGGAACGATGCGTATTGGCTTCGCGCTTGGGCTCGCGGTCGGGTTTTCTTTGCTCACCGGTTCGGTGGCCAGCGCCGCGCCTCGCGGCGAGGAGACCGAGCAGGCGGAGGGAAAGGGCGGCGGAAAGAAGAAGAAGGACAAGGGGATCGAGTCGACTGGGATCGCGTCGTTCGACCGGGTGTTCGAGAAGGTGGGTTCGATCGACACCACGCTGTCCAAGGTGGAGGGGTCGCTTCGTTCCGCGAAGCTGAACCTGTCGACGGCGCTCGCCCTCGAGCAGGGAACCCCGCTGCGCGACGCGCTCGCGGAACTCCAGCGCACTGCCGGCGGCAAGATCTCCTTGGTCCAGCGTGGAA
>CANLGQ010000191.1 GCA_947490265.1 Pseudomonadota bacterium
ACCGGCAACGCCCTGTGGGCCGCCGACGGCGACGGGTACGCACCGGAGGTCCTCCTGGATCACGCCGGAGCGAAGACGTTTACCTGGCGGCGCGACAGCAAGGCGTTCGTGTACGCCGGCACCCACACCGTCAACCAGTTCAACACCTTCTCCGACGTGTACCTGCACGTGCTCGGTAGCGAGACGGTTACCGCGCTGACGAGCGGCCAGCGCGCCCGGGACCCCGACTTCTCGCCGGACGGGTCGCGTCTGTTGTTCGTCACCAACGAGGCCGAGAACAACCAGCTCGAGGAGATGACCGTCGACCGCATCACCTCGCCCCTCACCGAGGTGAGCGACCACACCCAGTTCTCCACCCCGCGGTTCTCCCCCGACGGTCGCGTGGTGGCGCTCTCGGTCTGGCAAGATGGACGCCGCGATCTCTGGCTCTACGACCCCGAGGGACAGCCGATACGGCGCCTGACGGGCGATGTCGCGATCGACGCCGACCCCGCGTGGTCCTCCGATGGCGAATGGCTGTACTTCAGCTCGGATCGAAGCGGGATCCCCAACATCTATGCGATCGAACTCGCCACCGAGCGCCTCTGGCAGGTCACCAACGTCACCACCGGCGCGACCCGCCCCTCGCTCCGCCCGGACGGCAAGCTGCTCGCCTGGCAGCAGTGGAGCAACGACGGATGGGACGTCCGGGCCATGGAGGTCGATCGGACGCGGTTTATCGACCGCGGCACGCTGCCACCGGCGCTGCGGGCTTCCCGGCCACTCGCCGAGCTGGTCGGCCCCCCGGCGCCGGCCCCGAGCGAGGTCGCGAGCTGGACGGGTCCTGAGGCGCGGCGCTTTCGCCCCGGATCAGCGCGGTTCGATCGCGTCACCGCCGCATCGTCGCCCCAGTCCGGCGAGTCGGTCGACGCCTTCGACGACGCCCAGGCCAAAGACCTGTTCGGGGAGGAAGAGGACTATCCCTTCCAGATCGCTCCCCGCCGCTACAACCCGATTCCGACGCTCCTTCCCACCTATGTGCTGCCCTATCTGCAGACCACGCCGCTGCCCCCGAGGGGCCCGCTTGCGCCGTATACCTGCCTCACGAGCTGGTTTTGCCCGGGCCTCCAAGGAAGCCTCTCCACCGGGATGAGCGACCCGCTCCGGCACTGGGCCTGGAGCGCGTTCGGCGCCTACCGCTCCGACGGCAACGACTGGTCGGCTGGGGGGGCGGTCACTTGGAACCGATGGAAGCCCGTCTTTTCCCTGTCGGGCAGCTCGACGGCCACCAGCCCGGCGACGATCTACTTCGCCGATCCGGCGAGCCCCGATCCCGATGAGCCCGGGCTCCTCGACAGCGGGATCCGCTACTGGGAGCGCCGAAACGTCGGCACCCTCACCGTGAGCTGGCCGTACCAGCAGAAGGCCTCGGTGTTCGCCCGATACCAGATGTCGGAGCGGCACGCGACGATCGACCTCCCCGAATCCACCTACCTCCCCCTGCTCCCGTTGCGCGGCCGGGAAGGGGCACTCTCCGCGGGCTACCGGTACTCGTGGTCGATGAACACGCCGTACGCGGTCTCTACCGAGGACGGGCGGATCCTCTCCCTCGTCGGGAAGGTGCTCTCCCCCTGGCTCGGCACCGAGATCCTCGACGAGACCGGCAGCCCGAGGGGGCTGACCCAGGTACAGGTTACGGGAGAAGTTAGGGACTACCTAACGAATCCCCTGATCTCCAACCACGTCCTGGCGACCCGGCTCGGAGGGGGCCTGACGTTCGGCGAGACGCAGTTTCTGGGCAATTACGCCGTCGGCGGAAACTTTGGGGAGAACGCCTTCTACGTGACGCCGGAGGAGTACCGCATGCTCCGCGGCTACCCCTTCGGGTTCGACCCCGGCGACATGTACTGGGTCGGGTCGGCCGAGTACCGCTTCCCAATCGCGCGCTTCGATCGAGGGTTCGGGACGATTCCCCTGTTCTTCCGAAACCTCTCGGCCGCCGCATTCGTCGACGCCGGGAACGCCTTCAGCGGCAACCTGCTGGGGGCCAACCCGATCGGGATTGACGAGGTCTTCGCCCGGCCCCTGGTCGGGGTCGGCGGCGAGGTCACGCTGCGCACCGTGATCGCTTGGGGGGTCGGATCGACGCTGCGCGCCGGCTACGCGATCGGCCTGACCGAAGGGGGCTTGAATCCGGCCGACGATCCCCTCGCCCCGCTCTACGTCCAGATTGGAGGTGCATTCTGAGCCTGGGTTCCTGGCTGCTCCTCGCGAACCTGGCGGTTGCCGGGCTGCCGGAAGAGATCGCGGTGGGAGACTGCCGGGCCGCCGCCGCCAGTCCGATCCGCCCCGACACCCGGCTTGCGGTCGCATGGTGCGCGTTGCGGGCCGGCGACGCGGAGCGAGCGCTGACCGCCCTCCCGACGCCCGCGGGGCCCCTCGCGGGCTACGAGCACCGGATCCGCGGGGAGGCCCTCCTCGCGCTCGGCCGAGCGCCCGAGGCCGTGGCAGCGCTGCGCCAGGCGTCGGGCTCGGGCGTCGCGCTCGCGCTCGGGAAGGCCCGGCTCGCGAGTGGGGATCGCGCGGGAATCACCGATCTCCTCGCGCTCGGTGACAACCCGGAGGCGTTGCTGGCCCTCGGCGATGCCGCGGGAATGGACCCCTTCGTGGCCTGGACCCGGGTGTGGGTCGATGCGCGCCCCGGGGGATTCGACACCCAGGCGGCCACCCGACTCGCGGCGAGCGGCACGCCCGTGCCCAACCTGGCGAACCTCGACGACAGAAAGCTGGCGTTTCAGCGATATGAAGGCCTCGCGGCTCACGGACGCGTGGAGGAGGCGGTCGACCTGCTCGGGGCGATCCGGGCCGCGGGGGGGAAGTTCGACGCAACGACCTGGGCGCGCGCCAACCTGGCCGCCCGCCGGTATGCCGCGGCGCTCGACGGCTGGAAGGAGGCCCTCGGGCCGCCAGATTCCGCGGCTGGGGCGCCGGGTGAGCTGTTCGACTACGCGCTGACGTTTGCGCGATCCGGCGACTACGACACCGCGGCGGGCCTGTATCGCCGCCTGATGGCGCTCCACCCGGCGACGGACCAGGCCGCTTTCGCAGGTTTCAAGCTCGGCTACATGGAATACGATCGCAACCGATGCGACGCGGCGATCCCGCTCCTGCACGAGCACGTCGCGAGCCGACCCCAGAGCCCGCGCGCCGCCGAGGCCCTCTGGTTCGCCGCCCGCTGTTCCTGGCGGGCCAAGCAGGTCGACCGCGCGACCCAGGACTGGACCGACCTCGTCGCCCGCTACCCGAGGAGCGAGTTCGCCGCGGGCGCCGCCTACTGGCTCGCCACGGCCCGCGACGACCGCGCCGCGCTCCAGCGGGTCCTCGACCAGTGGCCGGAGACCAGCTGGGGCTGGTTCGCCTCCACGCGCCTCGGCACGCGCTACCCGGCGAAGAGCGCCGGCGCTCCTCCCGCCTGGCCGCCCGCGCTCGCCACCCGGCCCGAGGTCAGCCGCGCCGCGGCGCTCCTCGCCCAGGGCTTCCGCGCCTGGGCGAGAGAGGAACTCGCCGCCGTATCGACCTCCGATCGCGACGGAGCACTCGCCCTCGGGCACGCCCGACTGGCCGCCGGCGACTACCGCGGCGCCACGGCAGCGGCGAAGCCCTGGTGTGGAGAAGCAGCCTCAAACGCAGTGGTTCGCGAGCTCTGCATCCCCCGACCCGAGCGGGCGATCGTCGAGCCGCTCGCCCTGGCCGCCGGCCTGCCCCCCGGGTTGCCCTACGCGATCATGACCGCCGAGTCGAACCTCGACCCCACCGTCACCAGCCCGGCCGGCGCCCGGGGGCTCATGCAGCTGATGCCCGCCCTCGGGGTCGCGCTCCACCCCGAGCTCTACCCCGATCGGGCCTACGATCCCGACGACCTGTACCGGGGCCCCTACAACGCCAGTCTCGGCACGACCGAGCTCGCCAGCCTCCAGCGCCGGGTGGGCTCCCGACTGCTCACGAGCGGATTACCGGCGGTCATCGCCGGGTACAACGGGGGCGCCGATGCCGTGACGCGTTGGACCGCTGCGCCGCCAGTGGCCTTCGACGCGTTCGCCGAGGACATCAGCTTCACCGAGACCCGCGCCTATGTCCGCCGGGTGCTCGGCACCCTCCAACGCTATCGGATCGCCTGGGGAGATCCGGTCAGCCCGTGAGCGACCACGGCAACAACACCAGCGGCTCCCCGGGGCAGCGCAGGACGACGGCCATGGACGGCGACGGGAGGATGCCCTCGACCACCTCGGCCCCGATGGGGCGGATCCGCCGCACCGCCCCGCCGAGGAGCCGGGCCATCAGCCCGTGCCGGCGACTCGACCAGGTCAAGACCCGGTAATCTGTCAGACCGGCCCGCACCCTGGCGCGCTCCACCGCCACCGCGAGGTCGCCGGTGCGGTCGATCAGGCCGCGCTCCAGGGCCGCCTGCCCGGTCCAGACGCGGCCGCGGCAGTGGGGCTCGATCTGGTCGGGCGGCCGGTGCCGTCCGGCGGCGACCCGCTCGACGAACCCATCGTAAAACCGCTGGAGCGACGCCCTGAACCGCACACGCTGGCCCTCCGTGAAGCGGTGGTTCGGGCTGAACAGCGTCGCGTTCGGCGCGGCGACCACCGGCTGCGTGAACACGCCCAGCTTCCGCAAGCCCTCGCCGACGACCAGCTTGCCTCCGAAGACCCCGATCGACCCGGTGAGGGTGCTCGGCCGCGCCACGATCTCCGCCGCAGGCGCCGAGAGGTAGTAGCCACCCGACGCCGACACGTCTTCGAAGGAGGCAATGACCGGCTTCTCCGCCGCGAGCCGCTGCACCTCTCGCCAAAGGAGATCCGACGCCAGCGCGCTCCCGCCCGGCGAATTCACATGGAGGACCACCGCTGCGACCCGCTTGTCCTTCCGCACGGCCTCGAGCACCGGGCCGACCCGTCGGGCCCGGATCAACACCGAGGGACCGTGATCGTCCAGCACGATCGGCCCGTCGAGGTGGAGCACGGCCACCCCGGGGGACCCGTCGCCCCACCGATCGATCCACTGAAGGCCCCGGTCGCGGGCCGCCCAGGCGCGGAACGACACGAGGTGCGCCCCGTCACCGTGGTGGTCGAGCACCCACTTCTCGACCTCGTCGGGGTAGAGCACTTCGTCGACGAGGCCGGCGTCGCGGGCCCGCGTCGCCGGGATCGGAGCCTCCAGGAGCAACGCCGCCACCCGCTCCTCGGGGATCCGCCGACCGCTGGCGATCGCGGTGATCAGTTGCGCGTTCAGGTCGCCGACCAGCGCCCCGACGGCCTCCTGGTTCTCCGCCGAAGCAAAGGTCCGCGTGAAGGGCTCCCCAAAAGACTTATAGGCTCCAGCAGCCTCGAAATCTGGCTCGATCCCCAATCGCTCGAGCGCTGACCCGAAGAACGTCAGCTCGGTCCCGATGCCCACGAGCCCCAGTTCCTCGAGCGGCGCCACGAACACCCGATCGCACGCCGAGGCGAGCGCGATCGCGGCGTTGCCGGGATGGGTCAGGTGGGCGTGGACCCGCTTGCCAGAGGCTTTGAGCGCCTCGATCGCCGCCCGGAGGTCGAACGTGGCGGCCCAACCGCCCGGCGGACCATCGATTCGAAGCAAGACGCCGGAGATGTCGTCGTCCACCGCGATCCGACGAAATCGATGTAAGAACGCCGACCGACTCGAGGCGTCGTCGAGCGGGGCCACCCGCACCTCCACGACCGCCCGGTGCCCGGTGGCGAGCCGGTGCACCTGCTTCGCGAAGAAGCCAGCCGGGACGGCCGCCACGCTGCCGAGCCACCGACCCGCACTGTCCATGCACCCCCCTGGCGTCCAGTTATCCACCGGACCCTCCATGCCAAGGCTGCCCCGACCGGCGGGCGTGTTAGTGTGCGGACCTTCGGAGCCCGAATGACCACGAAGACCTGCCCGAGTTGCGGCACCGAGGTGCCTGAGTCCGCGCAGCGCTGCAAGCAGTGCTTCCACGACTTCAACGAGGCCACGCCGCTTTCCCGCCGGCTGGTCGGGCCGCTGATCCTGCTCGCGGCGTTCGCCGGGATGGCGGTGGTCGCGGTGATCGCCCTCGCGGTGATCCTCTCCTACCCGACCGAGCAGAAGATCCTGGTCGACGAGGCCACACAGTCGATCGTGACGATCACCCAGTACCGAACCCGCCGGGTGACCGACCGGGTGCGGTGGGACGAGGTGGAGCGCCTCGAGCACGTCGAGCGCATGGGCGAATACGAGATCCGGGCGATCGGCAAAGACGGCCTTGCCACCACGATCGAGCGGTCCGAGCAACCGCTGGAGGGCGCGGCGGAAAACTATGCGAGCCTCATGGGCAAGCCGCTCAGCAAGATCAGCGAACTCTCGGGGAGCAAGAAGGGAAAAGACGACGTCTAGCGTCGTGCGGGGGTAGGTAGTGGCCCGACAGCCCGCCGAGCTGGCGATCGACCTGGGTTCGTCCACCACGCGAATCGCCATTCGCGGCCGGGGCGTCGTGCTCGAGGAGCCCACCGTGGTGGCGACCGAGTTGGGCGTTCGGGGGCGGGAGGTGGTCGCCGTCGGCAGCGAGGCGCGCGAGATGATCGGGCGCACACCGGCCGGCATCACGGTCGTACGCCCGGTGCGCCAAGGGGTCGTGGCCGACTTCGAAGCCACCGAGCGCCTCCTCGAGCGCCTCCTCGCTCGGGTGGTCGGCCGCTCGCTCGTCAAGCCGCGGGTCCTCGTCTGCATTCCCGCCGAGACAACCGAGGTGCAACGCCGGGCGGTCCAAGAAGCCACGCGCGCGGCCGGCGCCCGGGAGGTCTCGCTGATCCCCGGGGTGATGGCCGCGGCGATCGGCGCCGAGCTCCCGGTTTCCCGGCCGGTCGGCTCGCTGGTGGTCGACACCGGTGGCGGCCGCACCGAGGCCGGGGTCATCAGCCTCGGCGGCCTCGTGGTGCGGCGATCGGCGGCCGTGGGCGGCGACGACGCCGACGAGGCGATCGCCGCATGGGCCGGCGACCGGTTCGGGGTGACCATCGGGGAGCGTACGGCCGAGGCAATTAAGCAGCGGATCGGCGCCGCGATCAGTGAGGCTGGCGAGGAGCGAGGCCGGCCGATGCAGATGCGGGTCCGGGGGCGCGACAAAGCGACTGGCACGCCTCGCGAGATCGATCTCACCGCCCACGACATCGCCAGCGCGCTCACCGCGGTGGTGGCCGTCGTCCGCCAGGTCGTGCTCGACACCCTGCGGGAGACCCCGCCCGAGCTCGCGGCGGACATCGTCGATCGCGGACTGATCTTGTGCGGCGGGGGCGCGGCGCTGAGAGGGCTCGACGTGCTCCTCCGCACCGACACCGGACTGCCGGTGTTGCGCGCGGAGGACGCCCCCCGGTGCGCGGCGCGCGGCGCCGGACTCGTCCTCGACGATCGGGCGCTGTTCGAGCGGGTGGTCGGGCAGGGCTGATGGACCTCCCGTTCCGGACGGAGCGCGCCGACGCCCCCCTCGCCGAGCGGCTGCGGCCGCGGCGACGCGACGACCTGGTCGGCCCGGCGCGCGCGGTGCTCGACCGCATCCTCCCCGGCGGAAGGCTCGTCTCGGCGGTGGTCTGGGGACCGCCCGGTTGTGGCAAGACGAGCCTCGCCCGCCTCGCTGCCGAGTTGGCTGATCGACCGTTCGAGGCGCTCAGCGCGGTGCTAGCGGGGGTGGGTGAGCTCCGGGCCGCGCTCGCGCGCGCTGAGGC
>CANLGQ010000192.1 GCA_947490265.1 Pseudomonadota bacterium
CCGTCATCGCAGCCACCACGCCGACGTCGGCGGTGTTCCTCTCGACCGACGGCGGGGACGCCTTCAGCTTCCTACCTACCGAATTCCCGAGCTCCGAGCAGAGCCCTCAGGTCCATTTCGAGGAGATAGAGTTCTCCAGAGATTTTTACTCCGATGGTACCCTCACCGTCGCAGCGTTCGAGGGCCTCGTCTTGACCGACGACCGCGGCGCCACCTGGCGGGAGTTCGACACTCGCCCGCCGAACCTGGTAACCGGGATCATCCTTTCCCCTAACTTTTCCACCGACGCCACCCTGATCGTGACCACCTACGATAGCGGCACCTACCTGTCGGTAGACGGCGGCGACACGTTCCGCACGCTCACCCCGGGCCTCCCCACCAGCAGCACGTACGACGGGCTCCTCGTCCTCGGGCCAGGCGGCAAGATCGAGGCGATCCTCGCTCACCTCGGGGAGGTGGTGATCGCGCCGCTCGGCGAGCCCTGGGTCGCCTGGCCGTTCGGCTCGGGGATCTACCCCACAGTCATCGCGGCATCGCCCGACTACGCGAACGACGGTCGGCTCGCCCTCGGCACCCGCGAGCAGGGCATCCTGAGCTCCCAGGACTTCGGCCAGACGTGGGCGCCCGTCGGCGCGCCGGAGGCGAAGATCAGCAGCATCACCCTCGGTTCTGGCGGCCAGGGATGGGCCGGCGGCGCAGCAGGAGACGTTTTTCGCACCGAGGACGGCGGGCAAACCTGGAGTGTGGCGACTACCGGCGTTGCGGTGGGGAACGTCTTCGTCGCCCAGCAGGGAACCCGGGTCTGGGTCGGCGGGATCGACGGGCTGCGGATCTCCGACGACGGCGGCGTCACGTTCCGTCCCCTCGCCGGTCCGAGCGTGCCCGCCGGCGTAGTCGATCAGCTGCGTGTGGTGGCCGATGGCTCGGTGTACGTGGCCGTGCGCGGCACCGGCCTGTTCCATTCCGTGGACGGCAGCAGCTTCACCGAGACCCGCAATGGGGACCGGCTGATCTACGAGGTCGACGACCGGGACGGCACGGTCGTCTACACGTCGGACGAGCAGATCTTTCGAAAGGTGGCCAATGGTGCTGAAACGCCCCTCACGATCGATCCGCTCCGCTTCGAAGAGACCTGCCAAGCGGTGAACCTCGCAAGGGGATTGCCGACCCCGCGCGACCCGCTCGCATCGGCCGCGGCGTATGCCCTGGCCCAGGTCCCCAGCGAAGCTGTTTCGTTCGACTTCTTCGGCGAAGCAGTGGACTGGATCGGTCCGATCCTGGAAGGTGGTGGCAACGCGACCGTCACGCTCGACGGCGCGGAGGTGGCCGGCCGTTCGGTCCTCGGAACGGCGGAATCTGGCGTGCTCCTGTGGAGCAGTGGGCGGCTCGCGCCGGGGGCCCACCACCTCACCATCACCCCCGCGGGGGATGGTGCCGTGGGGATCGACGCCTTCGACGTGCACCTTCACTTGCCGCCGCCTGCGGACACAGGCACCCCGCCCGACACCGGGTTGCCCGACACCGAGGACCTGCCCCACGACAGGACCCGGCCCGACCCGGCGGCGTGCGGCTGCGCCTCGGCCCCGTCGGGCTTCGGCCTCGGTCCCGTCGGGTGCATCGCGCTGCTGCGGCGGCGCCGGGCGACGCCGAGCAAACCGGGTTAATGCTGCTCCACCTGTGAAGGACACCATGCGAAAAGCGTTCGGAATCCTGCTCCTGACCGCATGCAGCGGCAAAGAAACCGCCGGCGACGACGACGCGACCGACGTTACGCCCCCAACCCAAGCGCCGGGGGGCGACTGCGTTGCCGACGGCGCCGCCGGAACCACGTGGGGTGAGCAGGGGCCGTTCATCCCGGTCACCGCCATCGTGACCTACGAATTCGGTGAGCTTGACGGCCGGGTCACCCGGATCTACGTACCGGAGCACCCGCGAGCGGTGGCGATCCCCTTCGAAGGCAGAAAAGTCTATCACGCCGGGGATGGCATCAAGGAGTCTGGCAGCCTGGAGTGGCAGCCGCTGTGGAACGAGTTGATCCAGTCCGGGTTTGCGGTCGTCGCCACCGAGGCCAATCCCGAGGAAGTGGACGATCACGACTGGGATCTGAATCCCAACCTCGACGTCAACGACGACATGCAGCACGTGCTCGCGTTCCTGGAGCAGGTCGTCGACAGTACGCCGCTCGAGACGTCCACGCCCATTCTTCTGGTCTCGTTCTCCGGCGCGGGCAACTTCGTGAACATCATCGCGCCCGCGTTGACCGACGCCGGCTACGACGTGCGAGCGGCCGACATCCACGACGGGTCGACCTGGCTGTGGGACAACGACTTCCCCACGGTGTGGGTCACCCAGTCGAACGAGTTCGCCGACGACACCGACATCACCCGTGAAGACGGCCAGGGGCACGCCGCCACCTCCTACGAGGAGCACATTGCCAAGGGAAACGTGGGGCTCTACCTCCCCACCCCCGAGATACCCTTCACCCCGAACCGCATGCTCCGACACCCCGATTACGACGCGGCGATGGCCACCCAGGCCTTCGATGAGGCTGTACGGCTCGGAATCATGGACGCAGGCGGGAACCGACTTTTCGACATCCTCGACTACGAGTACAACGAAAAGCTGTACGAGAACGAATCCGTGTCACCCGGGCCCGCCCGAGTGACCGAGCAGTTCGAAGTCGTGTGGGCGGTGCACCGATACAACGGCGTCCATGCCATCGAAGAGTGCCGTTTCCTGATACCCTATTTCTAGGATTCCCTGCAGACCCCTGAGCCCCAAGGACCTGGCCTGACGGTAAAGGGCGTGGCGAACCTCGACGTCGGCAAGTTCGATGTGCTGCGCGCGTGGGACGACGCAGGGCGCGAGCTGCGAGCGGCTCGGGTCCCTCTCGAACTCGCGAACAATCTGATCGTGATCGCCCGGTGAAGCGCCTCGCCGGCGTGCTGCCGCTCGCCCTCGCCTGCAGGGCAAGCACGGCGCCGAAACCAGCGCCGATGACGAGCGGCGTGCCGGAGATCGAGCACAGGCGCGTGCTCCAGAACGAAGGCGACCTTCAGCTCGAGGAAGTCACGTGGCGAGTGGGGAGCGAGACCGGCAAGGCGTGGCTCGCCTCATGGCCCGCGGAGGTCAGGCTTCGGATCGCCGCCTCCGAGACCGTCGTCCCGTTTCGCGATCTCCTGCCGACCGAAGGGACGTGGGCAGCGATTAACGGCGGTTTTTACGAGTCGGACCGCGCGATGGGGCTCGTCGTGTCCGGCGGCGCTCAGGTCATGCCGCTCTCCCCTCGCGGCGGATCGGGCGTGATCGCAGGTACTCCCACTGGGTTCGACATCATCCACCGAGACGCCTGGGCCCCGGGCGCCGCCAACGCGCTACAGTCGATCGACCGCCTGGTCGACGGCGGCACGAACCTGGTGGCGGCCCGACAAGCCGCCACACGGACCGCGCGCTCGGCGGTGGCGCTCGGCGGCGGTCGAAGTTGGCTGGTCGCGCTGGCCGGGGACCGCAGCATCCGCCGGTCGCCGCATGGCGGGTTCCGGCTCGAAGCGACGACCGGTTCGGGGATGTCGCTGCACGATTTCGCAAATTTCCTGATTTCGGCTACCCAGGCAGAAAAAGCGCTGAACTTGGACGGCGCGGTGTCCACCCAGCTGGCGGTGCACGGGAGGAGGCGGTTCGAGGTGATCGGGGAGCGCGGGACGATCAATGCCGTGGTGGTGGAGGCATGGGAACCATGACCGCTGTGGTCGCCCTCCTCTCGGCCAATGGCGGTTGTACCAACGCGGCTGGGACCTGCAAGGCGGGGGCCTGAGCTACCACCCGTCGTCGTCTGCCGCCGACGTGATCTCTCGGGTGACCAGCTCGCGCCAGGCCTCGACAGCGCACGCCGACGCACGCCGCTCGGCCGGCCTCCAGGAGCCCTTCGGCGCCGTTGATCCGGACAGCCCTCCCTCGGAAGTACGGTGCTGGCGGCCCCTCGCCGGCGTTCGGCTCGCCCCCACCGACGCGGGCGGAGAGCGCCCTCGACAAACCAAAACTTGATTCCGCCCGCCCACCCTTGCCCCCGCTGTCCCCCCTATTGTACTTTTGTCGGCCACCAGCCGGATCGTATTCGTCAATGAGCCAATCTCCGTTGTTTTGGACCGTTTTCGATCGCCTCGCAGCCGAAGACGTCGACAGCCGCACCGTGGACCTCGTCGAGGCCGCCTTTCTCGGCCCCGACGCCCTGCAGCGCGTCCTGGCCGGGGGCATCTCCGCCCCCACCCGCGCCGATCGACCGGAGCGCCCCCCACCCGTCAAGACCTGGTGGACGAAGCTCGAGGTCACCGGCTTTCGCGGCATCGCATCCACCGTCTCGCTCGACCTCAACCCCGGGCCCGGCCTGACCTTGATCACCGGCCGCAACGGCTCGGGCAAATCGAGCCTCTCGGAAGCGCTCGAGATGGTGCTGACCGGCGACAACCGCCGGTGGGCCGGTCGGTCCAAGGAGTGGCGCGCCGGCTGGCGCAACATCCACCACACCGGCGAATCCTGGGTGCGCGCCACCTTTGCGGTCGAGGGGTCCGCGCAGGTCACCCTCACCCGCCGGTGGGCAGCCGATCAGCCGGAGGTCGAGCTGGGTCGCCTGGAGATCCGGAGGGCGAACACCCCGGTCGACCTCGACGCGCTCGGTTGGACCGACGCCCTCGTCACCCATCGGCCGCTGCTGAGCTATGCCGAGCTGGGACGGCTGCTCGATGATGGGCCGGCGAGGCTCTATGACTCGCTGAAGGCGATCCTCGGCCTCGAGGAGCTCGGCGTCGCGTTGGAGCACCTGGCCGAGCCGCGCAAAGAGGCGGAGCGGGCCATGAAAGACGCGAAGAGCTCGCTGGGGCCGATCCTCGAGCGCCTGCAGGAGGTCGCCGATCCGCGCGCCGTCGCCTGCGTCGCGGCGCTCTCGAAACGCGAGTGGGACCTCGAGGCGGTCGGGCGGGCGCTCGGCGGTGCCACCGACCCCGACCTCGCCACGCTGGCCGGCTTCGCTGCGCTCCGGGGGCCCGATCTCGACGCCGTGGGCGAGGCGGCCGAGGGGATCCGGCGGGCGGTCGCCGGCCAGGGCCTGCTCGCGGGAACCCACGCGGTCCGGCAACAAGCAACCGCGGAACTCCTCTCCCGAGCACTCGGTTGGCACGGGGAGCACGGCGACGGCGACTGCCCGGTGTGCGGCGTTGGCGCGCTCGACGCGGCGTGGCGCGACGCCGCCACGAAACGGGTCCGCGAGCTCGAGCACGACGCGGTGGCGGCCCGGGCGGCGCAGCGAGACGTCGAGGCAGCGGTCGGCGCGGGTCGGGCGCTGTTGATCGGGGCGCCGGGGGACCTCGAACGGGCGGCGGCGCTGGGCCTCGGCGACGCTGCCGCGGTCTGGGCCGAATTCGCCTCGCCGAAAGACCCTTCGCCGCTGGGGCTCGCCGCGCACCTCGAGCGGGAGGCGATCCGCCTGACGGAAGCGCTCGACGGACTGCGCACCGCGGCCCAGGCGGCGTTCGAAGCACGGGAAGGCCGGTGGCGGCCGATCGCCGACGCGCTCGGGCCGTGGCACGTCGCGGCGGTGGCCGCAACGCGAAACGCCGCGGTCCTCCCGGCACTCAAGAAGGCCGAGGGCTGGCTGAAGGACGCCGAGGAGGCGGTGCGGAAGGAGCGCTTCGATCCGGTGGCGCGTCGCGTGCAGGAGATCTGGGCCTCGCTCCGGCAGGAGAGCAACGTGGCGCTGTCGGGCATCTCGCTCGAGGGCAAGAGCACCCGCCGGCGGGTGGATCTGGCGGTCCAGGTGGACGGGCTCGACAGCACCGCGCTCGGCGTGATGAGCCAGGGGGAGATCAACGCCCTCGCGCTCAGCCTGTTCATCCCGCGCCTGACGCATCCGGAGAGCCCGTTCCGCTTCCTGGTCATCGACGATCCGGTGCAGGCAATGGACCCGTTCAAGGTGGACGCGCTGGCACAGGTGCTCCACGAGACGGCGCGGGTCCACCAGGTGGTGGTGCTGACCCACGACGCCCGGCTCGTCGAGGCGGTTCGTCGGATGCAGATCCCATCGCACATCCTGGAGGTGGGTCGGCGCGCCCAATCGAAGGTCGACGTGCGCAAGGCAATGGCGCCGGCGCACCAGTACCTCGACGACGCGCACGCGATGGTCAAATCGGCCGCCGAGGTCGGGCCGTCGGTGGTGAACCGCGTGGTGCCGGCGCTCTGCCGTTCGGCCTTGGAAGCCGTGTTCACCGACATCGTGCGGCGGCGGAGGCTGGGACGTGGCGACGAGCACGCGGCGGTGGCCGACGCGCTGACCGGGGCAAAGCGCACGCTCGACCTCGCCGCCCTCGCCCTGTTCGACGACGCGGCCCGAGGGGGCGACGTTTTCCCGCACATCGACAAGCGTTACGGCAACCGCGCAGCAACCGCGCTCCGGGAGGTCAAAGTGGGTGCCCACGGCGGGTTCACCGGCAACGCCGCCGAGCTGGTGGAGCAGACGTTCCGGCTCGCCGATCGGCTGGCGAAGGACCTGAGTTGAGCGCGGCACCCGCGGCGAGCGCCGCGCGGCGGTTGATCAACGGCTCCGATCCGGCAACCCGGTTCGTCTGGGCGCGCGCGGCGACCCATCTGATCCGGCAAGCGCTCGAGGCCACGCTCGACGCGTTCTGGGCCCGCCGCGCCCCCGGGGTGGCCTCCGCGCCGATGCGAAACCAGCTCATCTGCCTCCCGTTCTACCTGCCCGACGACACCCTTGCGAAACGCGCCGCCTGGGCTTGGTACGCCGCGAGTCAGGCAGGCCATCACCAAGGCTTCGAGATGGCCCCCACCTCGGCGGACCTGCTGGCGTGGCTCGACGTGGTCGACGCGCTCGCCTTGGCCACGGAGCCCGCATGACGCAGA
Organism: Pseudomonadota bacterium; assembly: GCA_947490265.1. Taxonomy (GTDB): domain Bacteria; phylum Myxococcota_A; class UBA796; order UBA796; genus CANLGQ01. The sequence goes on from CANLGQ010000192.1 coordinate 6,910, forward strand.
CGAGCGACGGTTCGTGGCTTCAGCCCGTGTTCGATGCAGCAAACGCCGGGATGGACGTGCTGGTGCTGTGTCGCGCGACTTCGTCGGTGCGGCTCGTCCTCCGCGCGCTGGCGAGCGGAGGCCCCGCAGGCAAGCGGGGGTACGCTGGACTCCAGGTCACCACGCTGTCGGGCTACGTCCACGCCGCGCTCCCCGGGGCCCTGGTCGAGACACCTCACGAGGGAATTGAGCTCCCCAGCGAGCACCCCTGGGCCCCGCTGCTCACCGATCGCCCGCGCCTCACTGCTCAGCTCCGACAGCACGCCGAACGGGTGCAGCTCACCGCGATCGCGGGTGCCCCGCTCGTCGGCCTCCGCCGAGAACTCCAGGTGTTCACCGACTCCGCCTGGGGCCGCACCGCGCTGGCCGAAGCGGCGCCGGCGCTGCTTCGATCCCGGGCCCCCGGCCCGGTCTTCGCCGTCGGGTTTCCCGAGCCGCCGGCCACCGGCTTCGGGACGGTGGGCCCCTTCGAACGCGCGGTCCTCGCAGCGCTCCACGCGACCCACCTCTCAGCGGCACCGTGTCGCGAGGAAGGTCCCCTCGCCGCGCGCCGGTTGCCCGACGTCGGCGCCGAAGCCCGGGCCATCGCCGCGTCGGTGCTCGCATCGGAGGCACCGGCCGACCGCGTCCTCGTCCTCGTCCCCGACATTGCCACCGAAGAGCGCGTCCGATGCGCGCTGCGCCGCAACGGGATCCCGGTGGGCGACGACGGCGCCTCCCCCCTGTCCCGCCACGCCCTCGTGGCCTTGCTCGCGCCGCTCTTGCCG
>CANLGQ010000193.1 GCA_947490265.1 Pseudomonadota bacterium
ATGGACCCGGGCCAGGTGAAGCTGGGTACAAAGGGAGCTTACGTCGTTACTCTCCCGTATGCGCGACGCACGGAAGAGTTCCACGTCTCAGAGAAGATCCCCGGCATCTTCACCCTCGACAGCACGGGCAAACTCGCGTCCCAAACCGGCACGGCTAGCGAAAAGTGGCGTACTGACCTGTATCAACAGGAGGTCGCCGTCCAAGGCCTCGCGCCGGGGATGGTCGACGCGGCCGTGACCTCGGTAGGGCTCCCGATCGGCGCTTGCTTCGAGAACAAGATCGCCGAAGATCCCTCGTTCGCCGGGGCCACTCGAATCGCGATGGTCGTCTCGGCCGGGAAGATCGACAAGCTCGGCGCCGAGGAGGAGTCGGATCCGGAACTCACCCGGTGCTACGCCAACGCGTTGTACCGGGCAGATTGGTCGCCGATGGCGAAGGGCACCGCGGTGTGGTCGTTCGCCATCATCAAGACCGCCCTCTGAGCAGGTCGGCCAACACTGCGAGGCCCCGTCGCGCGCGATCCGGCGGGACAGCAGTGAAACAAAGGCGGACATGGGTCGGGTAGGGACCAAAGCTCGGTCCGGGGGCGAGCAGGATCCCGCGATCCGCCGCGTCGGTCAGGAACCCGGTCAGACCCCGGGCATCGAGCCGATGTGCGACGTCGAAGAACAGGAACGTGCTCCCTGCCGGCTCGGGGAGACCGAGGGTCTCGGCCGCGTGCCGGGCGGTGGCCGCGTACTGGTCGCGCAAGCGCTCGGACCACTCGCCGGCGACAGACAAGGCGCGGAACGCCGCCACCTGTGAGGCAGTCGGAGCGCCATAAACGGTGTGGACGCTGACTTTGCGCACTTCCGCCAGGACCTCGGCCGGGCCGACCAACCAACCGCAGCGGTTGCCGGCCATCCCGTAGGCCTTGGAGAAGGAGTGAACGCCGAGCGTGCGCTCCGGGGCCATCGGACGCATCGGATGGTGGACGCCGCCCCAACACAATTGGGCGTACACCTCATCGGACCAGATCCAGAGGCCCCGGGACTGGGCCCACGCGGCCAACGCCGCCAGGACCGCCCGGGGAAGGACGGTGCCAGTCGGGTTGTGGGGGCTGTTCACGTACAGAACGCGCGCCCGCGGCGTCCAATAGCGATCGAGCAACGCGGTCGCCGCTGCCGGATCCACTCGGGGATCCGGACCCGCCGACGGGACGAAGAACGGGACCTCCACCGGAACGCCGTGCGCCACCCGGACCATGCCGGCGATCAGGGGCCAGTAGGGGGCAAGCACGAGGACCTCGTCGCCCTCCGCCAGGAGCGCGCTGGCGGCCGCGGCGAGGCCCGCCGTGCCGCCAGCCGTGAGGAGCACCTCAGCGGGGCTCGTGGGCACGCCGGTGCGCTCCACCTCGCGCGCGGCGAGGGCGTCGCGCAGCGGGGCCCAGCCCGCCACGTCGGTGTACGCATGCATCCCCGGGAAGTCCTCGACCGAGAGGTCCTGCATGCGCGCCCCGGGGGCGGGCTCCATCCAGGTGTCTCCCACGTGGAAGGCGCAGACCTCACGACCCGACGCCGCTGCGCGTGCGGCGAGGGAGGAGTACGGGCTGGCGCCCATCGCGGCGAGGTGAGCGGGGAACGCGGGAAGTGTCATCGACGAGGGCTAACCCGACCCGGCACCGCTCGCCCCGGGTTAAGGCGGGGGCTCCGCCGGAGAAGACGATGATCGACCCCACCCTGCTCGCAGAGCAACCTGAAATCGTGCTGGCGAGCCTGCGAAAACGCCACGCCGACGCCGAGGCGATGGGGGCGGTCGGGCGCTTTGGCGTGCTCCATGCGCTGCGTCGAACGCTGATCCAGGAGGGCGACACCCTCCGCGCCGAGCGGAACAGGCTGTCTCGCGAGATCGGCCAGCTCCTCAAGGAGAACCGCATGGCCGAGGCCGACGAGGCCAAAGGACGCGTGGCCGAAGGCGCAGAGCGCACGCGGCAGATCGACGAGGAGCTCGCGGTGGTCCAGTCCGAACAGGACCACCTGGCGAAGATCCTCCCGAACCTCCTCCACCCGAGCGTCCCCGAGGGCGAAGGAGAGGCCGACAACCCGGTGATCCGAACCTGGGGAACGCCGCGGGTGTTCTCGTTCACCCCTCACTCGCACGTCGAGATCGGGTCCCGCCTGGGGATCCTCGACCTGGAGCGGTCGATCCGCCTTTCCGGCGCGCGCTTTTCCGTGCTCTCCGGATGGGGCGCGCGACTCGAACGCGGACTCATCAACTTTTTCCTCGACCTCCACACGCAGGAGCACGGCTACACCGAGGTCATGGTGCCCTACATCGTGCACCGACACGTCGCCGAGGGCACCGGACAGCTCCCGAAGTTCGAGCACGACATGTTCAAGCTGGCGGAGCCGCTGAACGGGCAGGATGCCTTCCTGATCCCGACCGCCGAACTCCCGGTGACGAACCTGTACCGCGACGAGATCCTCGACGAAGCCCAGCTACCCATGAAATTTGTAGCCTTTACACCGTGCTTTCGATCGGAGGCCGGCAGCGCGGGCCGCGACGTGCGCGGGCTCATCCGCCTGCACCAGTTCCACAAGGTCGAGCTCGTCTGGATGACGACGCCGGACCGCGCGGACGCCGACTACAAGGCGCTCCTCCATCATGCCGAGACCGCGCTCCAGCGCCTCGAGCTCCCGTACCGCATGGTGCGTCACTGCGGCGGCGAAGTGAGCTTCTCGGCTGCAAGATGCCACGACTTCGAGGTCTGGCTGCCGAGTCAGGACCGCTACCGGGAGATCTCGAGCTGCTCCCACTTCACCGAGTTCCAGGCGCGCCGGATGTCCCTTCGGTTCCGACCGGAGTCGGCCGAGGCGAAGAAGCAGAGACCGAAGCTTTGCCATACCCTGAACGGCTCCGGGCTCGCGGTGGGGCGAACGATGGTCGCCCTCCTGGAGAACGGCCAACAAGCCGACGGCTCGGTGGTGTTGCCCGCCATCCTCCACCCCTACGTGGGGACCGACGTGATCCGGCCCCCGCGCTGATCGGCGCAGCCTTGGGTACCCTGCGCTTGACGGCCACACCCGCCCGTCATACCAGCGCCGCGGAGCAACGGAGGCGTGGCCGAGTGGTCGATGGCGGCGGTCTTGAAAACCGCAGGCCGAGAGGTCCGGGGGTTCGAATCCCTCCGCCTCCGCCCGCCTCCGAAGTCCTGGATGTCCTGGAGCAGTGACCGAGTGGCCGAAGGTGCGTGATTGCTAATCACGTGTGGGGTCAAAAGCTTCACCGCGGGTTCAAATCCCGCCTGCTCCGCCAGGACTCGCCGACCGACCTTCCCGTGTCGCCAAAGGTTGCCAGCCTCGCCCGAACTGCATAAGCGGTGAAGCCCGGGCGGAGACGCAACCGGTTCAGCGCGCCCATAGCTCAATTGGATAGAGCGTCGGACTACGGATCCGAAGGTTAGGGGTTCGACTCCCTTTGGGCGCACCATCTCCCTGTCCCCGCCGGTCCCACCGAGCCGGCGGGGTTCGGGCTGTCTGCCAACCCCGGCGCGTCAGGCTACACTGCCCGGGGAGGCGGGATGCGCGCGTTGTTGCTGGCCTTGCTCGGCTGCGGCGCAGGCGATGCCGACGGCGACGGCCAGGCCGCGATCCCGCACGGTGGCGCCGACTGCAACGACCACGATCCCGCCATCTATGCGGGGGCGAGAGAGGTGTGCGGCGGCGTGGACGAGGACTGTGACGGGCTGATCGACGACCTCGACCCCAGCCTGGATCCCTCCAGCGCTCGCCTGCTGCACCCCGACGCCGACGGAGACGGCTTCGGTCGCGACGACGCCGGCGAGCTCCGATGTTCCGGCGAGGGGAGGGCCGAAATCGGCGGAGACTGCGACGACCTGCACCCGGAGGTGTGGCCGGGCGCGCCCGACCGATGCGACGAGGTGTCGGACAACGATTGCGATGGCCAGCCCGATCCCGGCGAGTTGGATGTGGATGCCGACGGGGCCTCACCGTGCGGGGGCGACTGCGACGAAGGGCGCGCCGACGTACACCCTGCTGCCGTCGAGATCTGCAACGGCGGACTGGACGACGACTGCGACGGACTGACCGAGCTGGACGATCCGTCGGTGAACCCGTGGACGTGCGGCACCTGTGCCCCGTGGAAGGAGTGGGCCGACACCGAAGTGGTGGAGACCACCACCTACGATCCGTGCGAGATCGACCCGGAGGCGACCTGGGGCTGCGGCGAAGCCAACCGGCTCCACCGGGTGGCCGTGCGAACCGACCTCGCTCACCTTCGCCCGCAGCTCCTCCTCTGGCTTCCACCCGGCCCCGGCCGGTTCAACACCAAGGTCCTCACGATGGCAGCCTGGGCAGGCTACCGGTCGATCCTCCTCAGGTACCCCAACGACGGACTCGCGTGGGGCGAGAACTGCGCGAGAGACCTCGGCACTTGCTATGCCGATGGCCGACAGGAGATCCTGTGGGGGACCGACACTAGCCCGTTCCTCGACATCGCCTGGCCCGACTCCGCCGTCGGGCGCGCCGTCGCGCTCCTGAACCACCTCGAGGCCGAAACTCCGGGCGAAGGATGGACGGAATACATCGATCCGAGCGGACTTGACCTCGCGTGGGACCGGATCGTCGTGATGGGGTGGTCGGAGGGCGGCACCAACCTCGGATGGCTCGCGCATGAGGTCGAGCCGTATGGGGTGTTCTTCCTCTCCTCTCCAGAGGAGGCCCTCTACGACGTCGGGCAGGACCTCGCGTCGTACTACTACACGCCGTTCGCCACCCCGGCGTGCGCGATGTGGGGGGCCTACCACATAGAGGAGTCGAACCTTGCCTTCGGTCTGTCGTACGACGCGATGGGGATCCCGGGCGACCCGGTCCTCGTGGAGGAATCCAGCGCGCCGTATGCCAACAGCCATCGGCTCACGTCCGCGCTGACCGACTTCGGGTGGGACACCTGCACCCACCACGAGGCGATGGCCTTTGATCCCTGCATGTCCGACGACCTCGCTGAGCCGTACCTGCACGTGCTCTGTGCCATCGGAAACCAGGACCGCACGACCGAATGCCCGTGGATTCCCTGAACGCCTCGCGGTTCATGACACCCGGGGAGCGGCGTGGTAGGGAGGCAACCCAGTTTCCCGGAGCGCCGATGGCCGACGGTCAGACCCCGCCCGCGCCCAACTCAGAGGCCCCCACGCGCCCACAGCTCACCGAGTGGTATCGGATGATGCTGTTGATCCGAAGGGTCGAGGAGCTGGCCGCCAAAGCCTACACTCAGAAGAAGATCCTCGGATTCTGCCACCTGTATATCGGCCAGGAGGCGGTGGCCGTCGGCTCGGCAGCGGCCTTGACCCCCGACGACTACGTGGTGACCGCGTACCGCGACCACGGCCAGATCATGTCCCGCGGGGTGTCGCCGCGGGCGATGATGGCCGAATTGTTCGGCCGCTCCCCCGGCGTTTCGCACGGCATCGGCGGCTCGATGCACCTGTCGAGCCGGGAGCACAACTTCTTCGGCGGCTACGGCATCGTCGGCGGGCACATCCCGCTGGCGGCCGGGGCGGCGTTTGCGGCGAAGTATCGCGGCGATGGCCGGGTCGCGCTGTGCTACTTCGGCGACGGCGCGGCCCAGCAAGGGGCGTTCTTCGAAGCGATGGCGATGGCGCAGCTCTGGAAGCTCCCGGTCGTGTTCCTGTGCGAGAACAACTACTACGCGATGGGAACCAGTCTCGAACGGCAGAGCTACCTGATCGACATGAGTCAGCGCGGCGACGGAGTCGGGATGAAGCGCTGGCAATTTCCAGGGTTCGACGTCGTCGAGGTCTACGAGAACGTGCGGCGGGCAGTCGATCATGCCCGCAGCGGGGCCGGCCCGGTGATCCTCGAGGCGGTGACCTACCGGTACCGCGGGCACTCCATGTCCGACCCGGCAAAGTATCGGAAGGACGGCGAACTCGATTCGTTCCGCGCGAAGGACTGCATCAAGAATGCCGAAGCGCGGCTGCTCGCCTTGGGGGCGAACGCCGAGGAGCTGACGCGGCTCCAAGGCGAGGTGGACGCCGAGGCCCAAGATGCCTACGATTTCGCCGACAAAGCGCCGATTCCCGATCCGGCCACGCTCTACGACTATGTGTACGCACCGGAGGCCCCCGCGGCCGCGCCCGGAACCGAAGGCGGTCGCTGATGGCCACGCTGCAGATCCGCGAAGCGCTGCGGCGCGCGATGACCGAGGAGATGCGCCGCGATGAGCGCGTGTACCTCATGGGCGAAGAGGTCGCCTTCTACGACGGGGCCTACAAGGTCAGCCAGGGGATGCTGAAAGAGTTCGGGGAGAAGCGGATCATCGACACGCCCATCGCCGAGAATGGCTTCTCGGGCATCGCGATCGGATCCGCGATGGCGGGCTTGCGCCCGATCGTCGAGCTCATGACCTGGAACTTCAGCCTCGTGGCCTACGACCAGATCATCAACAACGCCGCCAAGATCTTCCAGATGAGCGGCGGCCAGTATCCGGTGCCGATCGTGTTCCGCGGGCCGACCGGCGCCGCCGAAAACCTCGGATCCCAGCACAGCATGTCGCTCGAAGGGATCTACGCGCACTTTCCGGGTCTCAAGGTCGTCTCGGTCGGCACGGCCGCCGACGCCTATGGGCTCCTGAAGTCGGCGATCCGGGATGACAACCCGGTCTGCTTCATGGAATCCGAGATGTTGTACGGGCTCAAGGGCGAAGTCCCCGACGAGGAGCACCTGATCCCGCTCGGCAAGGCCGACATCAAGCGGAAGGGAACCGACGTGGTGCTCGTGACCTGGAACAAGCAGATCCACACGTGCCTCGCCGCCGCGGAGCAGCTCGAGAAGGAAGGGATCTCGGCGATGGTGCTGGACCTCCGGACGATCCGCCCGCTCGACGAGGAGGCCCTGTTCACCGCCGCCGCCGCCTGTCGGCGGGTCGTCGTGGTGCAGGAGGGGTACCCGTTCGCCGGGGTGGGGGCCGAGATCTCCGCACGCGTCCACGAAGCGTGTTTCGACAGCCTCGATGCCCCCATCCTCCGCGTCACGAACCGCGACATCAACCAGCCGTACGCGACCAACCTCGAGCAGCTCGTGATGCCCAACGCGACCCGGGTGATCGAAGCGGCGCGCCACGTCTGCCACCGGGCACGGTAGGGGATCCCATGGCCGAATTCTACGAAATGCCAGCCGTTTCGCCCACGATGGAGCTTGGCACCCTGGTCGCCTGGAAGGTGTCGGAGGGCGATGCGTTCAAGAGTGGCACCGTCCTGGCGGAGGTCGGAACCGACAAGGCGAATATGGACGCCGAAATCTTCGATAACGGCGTGCTGCTGAAGCACCTCGTGGCCGAAGGAGCCGAAGTCCCGGCCGGATACCCCATCGCGATCTGGGGAAAGTCCAAGGAAGACGACATTTCTGGACTCCTGGCGCAGTTCGCGCTTCGGAAGTCGAGCGCGCCCGCGAAAGCCGCAGCGACGGCTCCCGCCGCGGCGGCACCCGAGCCGCCGGAGCTCGAAGGCCCAGCGGCACCGGCCTCAGCGCCAGTGACCGCACCCCCCCCCGTCCCTGCCTCTACCGGCGTTCGCCGCGACTGGTCCGGCCGGGAGATCCACCAGAACTTCTTCGACCCGCCCGGCGACCTGCGCTTCGGCTGGGTTCCGGGTCGGGTGCTGGCCTCTCCCCTGGCTCGCAAGATCGCCGCTGA
>CANLGQ010000194.1 GCA_947490265.1 Pseudomonadota bacterium
GCGCGGTCGACCTGGTCGACACGGTCCTGGTCCTGAACGTGGCCGGCACGCGGGGGGGGGCAATCTTCGCCTCGAATGCCGATCTCACTCCGCGTCGGGTGCGCCTGTGCGACAATCAATCCGGCGATGAGGGCGGTGGGATCTTCTCCGAGAACGGCGCACTCGACGCAGCCGAGGCCCTCTTCGCCGAGAACGGCTCCGGGGTGGGCGGTGCCGGGCTCCACGTCGCGAGCGGGGATTTGAGCCTCTCCAACGCGAGCTTCCTCGACAACGTGGCCCCGGTGGCGCGCGGTGCCGTGGTCCTGGGAGGGGGAAGCGCCGAGATCGCCAACACCCTGTTCGCCGACAACACCGGCTTCGGATTGTGGTCGGCGATCGCCGCGACCCACGCCTACGACGCATACGACGGCAACAGCGCCGGCACCGTGGGCGGAGCAGGGGGCCTCGTGCTCGGAGCGACCGACGTGCTGGCCCCGCCCCAGCTCGTCTCCTGGAACCCGGCCTCCGCTGGCGCCTGCGACACCCAGTCCCCGTGGCCGGCGGCCGGGAGTCCCCTCGTAGATGCTGGCGATCCAGCCCGATCCGATGCCGTCGCGTGCTCCCCTTCGGACATCGGCGCCTTTCGCGGTCCGCACATGGCCGCGCCGGGCACCGACCTCGACGCCGACGGCCTGGTCTGGGAGACGGAGAGCGCGCTCTCCACCGACCCCTGCGCCGCGGACACCGACGGCGATGGGCTCGACGATAGCGCCGAGTGGACCCTCGACACCGACCCCCTCAACCCCGATGCCGACCAGGACGGGGTTCAGGACGGCGACGAAGCGGGCGCCGGGCCGGGGCTGCGCGACACCGACGGCGACGGACTGCCCGACGTCGACGACCCCGACGACGACGGCGACGGCGCGTTGACCAGCACTGAGGATCACGATGGAAACGGCTCCATCGTGGACGACGACCTCGACGGCGACGGCCTCCCCGACTTCCTGGACGACGACGACGACGGCGACGGTTCGCGGCGGATCGAGGAGGACCGCGATGGAAACGGCGATCCGGAGGATGACGACACCGATGGCGACGGCAGCCCGGACTGGCTCGACGACGACGACGACGACGACGGCATCCCCACCGCGCTCGAGGTGGCACAGGACGGGGAGCCGCTCGCGAACGCCGATCCCGACGGCGACGGGCTGCAGGACGCCGAGGAGTGGAACCCCCTCGCGCCCGACACCGACGGCGACGGTCGCGCGGACTTCAACGATCCCGACGACGACAACGACGGGCTCGACACGCTCTTCGAGGGATCGAGCGACGCCGACGGCGATGGCGAACCGAACCACCTCGACACCGACAGCGACAACGACGGCAAGCTCGACCTGGTGGAAGGGAGCGGCGACAGCGACAACGACACCCTCGTGAACTTCCTCGATCCCGACGACGACGACGGCGTGGCCGGCGACCCCGACCTCGACGGCCTCACGACCGCCGTGGAGCTTGCAGCGGGCTCGATCCCCTCCGATCCCGACACCGACGGGGACCTGGTTCCCGATGGGGAGGAGTTCGGCCCAGGGATCGCGCCGCAAGACACCGACGGTGACGCGGTGAAAGACCTCTTCGACCTCGATGATGACGGCGACGGCATTCCCACGACCGACGAGATCGGCGCCCCCTGCACGGTCGAGGACCTCGTGAGCGACCTGTCGGCGGGCGCGCTTCGCTGGCTCTGCGACGACGAAAGCTCGATCCCGGTCGACCCCCGCGACACCGATCAGGACGGCTTCCCCGACGGGCGCGACCCGGATGACGATGGGGACGGGACACCGACCGCTCTCGAAGACCGCAACGCAAACCAGGATTGGACCGACGACGACCTCGACGGGGACGGAACCGCGGACTGGCTCGACGCCAACGACTTCGATGGGCCGAACGGCGACATCGACCGGGACGGGATCCCGACGAGGCTGGAGGAGACCGGGCCGGAGGCGTGCCCGGACGCCAACCTGCCCGACACCGACCGCGACGGACTCGAGGACGGGGAGGAGATCGGCGAGATCGACGATCCGACCGACACCGACGGCGATGGCCGGATCGACGCTTGCGACAGCGACGACGATGGCGACGGCCTCCTCACCGCGGTCGAGGGCGGGGCCGACCCGGACGGCGACGGGCTGCCCGCATGGCTCGACACCGACTCCGACGGCGACGGGATCCCGGACGGCCTGGAGCCAGCCGGCGACGTCGATTGCGATGGTCTCCCGGACCGACTCGACGAGGACCCGATCGACGGGTTGTGCCCCAACACAGCCACCCCCAGCGACGCGCAGGGGGGAACCGGAGCCGGTTGCGACCAGACGTCCTCGGGCGGCAACGGGTGGGCCCTCCTCGTGCTGGCCGCCATCCGAAGGCGCTCCGTTGGCTGAATTGTCCTGCTTCGCCTCCATCACGCCAGGACTCGAGGACGCGTTGGCCGACGAGCTCCGCGACCTGGGGCTCACCGCGAAGGTGGAGGAGGGCGGCGTCTCCTTTCAAACCGACGCGCGCGGTCTCTATGCGGTGAACCGGTGGTCCCGACTCGCCGGTCGGATCGTGGTTCGGGCTGGGGTTTTCAGCGCTTCGAGCCTAGAGGCCATGGCGGCGGGTATCCGCCGGATCGCTTGGCGCGGCTGGGTCGCGCCGCACCAGCCGCTCGACATCGCCGTGACGCTTCATTCGTCCCGCCTTCGAGCCCGCGAATCCGTCGCGCGCAAGGTCGAACACGCGATCGCCGACGCCCTGCGCGGGCCCCGCACCGAAGGCGGCCGCGCTCCCCGGGACGTGGCGCGCGTCGGGGTGCGGGTGGTCGCCGATCGCGCCGAGATCTCCATCGACGCCTCGGGCGAGCTCCTACATCGCCGGGGATGGCGTCTCGAAACGGCCGAAGCTCCCATCCGAGAGAACCTGGGTGCCGCCATCCTTCGGCTCGCCGACTGGGTGCCGGGCGAGGCGCTCGTCGATCCGATGTGTGGCTCCGGTACCTTCTCCATCGAGGCGGCCGGGATTGCCCTCGGGCTGGCACCCGGTGCCCGGCGTTCCTTCGCGTTCGAACGCTGGCCGTCCTTCGACTCTGCGGTCTGGGAGCAGGTCAAGCGAGCGACCTCGCCCCCCCTCGACAAGTCCGCGCCGATCCTCACCTCGGACCGCGAAGCGGGGGCGGTCAAAGCCGCCCGCGCGAACGCCACCCGGGCGGGCGTGGCAGGCCGAATCGCGTTGTCCCAACTGGCCTTCGAGGCGGTGGTCCCGCCGGCAGCCACCGGTCTGGTGGTGCTCAACCCCCCCTATGGCGCTCGGATCACGCGCAACGGGGGCTCCGGGGGTATCCAGTCCATTGGGGCCGTGCTGCGCAGTTCCTGGCGCGGTTGGCGCTTTGCGATCCTGTGCGCCGATCCCCGGTGGATCGGCGCGCTCGGAATGCCGTCCGAGACGTTGGCGAAGTTCTCGAACGGCGGACTCTCGGTGCGCCTGATCGCCGGCCGCGTCCCCTGAGCCTTACTGCAGGAACACATCGACGAAATCACGGAGCAACGGGTCGAACTCCGCACCGATAGAATCCAGTGCGGCGTTGTTCACGACCACCAAGCGCCCTTCGGCCGTCACGATCGCGAGGTTCTGCGGGAGCTCCCCTGAGAGGACCCGCTCGACCTGTCCGACCGCCGCCGTCGCGATGGCTTGCGGATCGGGAACGACGGCAAAGGCCCCCCCCGCCCGGACCAGCACCGCAGTATCCACGAGTAACGGCACTTTTCTCCGCTGGCTCTCCTCGATGAGCGTCCGCCACGTAGTGGGCGCCAGCAGGTCGACGTCGGGCACAAGCCAGAGTGCGTCGAGCGGCGGCGCGCGATGGAGCGCGCGTCGCACGTCGCTCACCCCGCCGACTCGGATCGGGATCAGACCGACGCCGACCTCAGCGCCCGCACGGGTCAACGCCGACTCCTGTTCGGTCGAGGTGCCCGGGCCGAGCACCAGGCCAATCGACCTGTCCGCTGGGAAAAACGCCGCGAACTGCGAGAGAAAAGTCTCGGGAGCCACCCCCATCTCCACCCCGGTGGTCTGGGCGCCGACCACCCCGTAGCGGGCGGGATCCCGGATCGACGCGTACACGAGCGGGGTGTCCGGGATCGCCTTGCGCGCGATCCAGGCCGCCTTGGCCCCGAAGGCCAGCACCACCTCGGGCGGATCCGCCGCGAGGCGCGCACCCACCGCAGCGCCATCGGCTTCCCGGCCATGCAGCCGGTAGATGGCCCCGCGATCCCCGATCAGACGCTGCGCGGCGACCGCGGGGTCCTCGTAGGCCGGCACGTCGTCCGAGACGACGATGGCGACGGGCGAAACGGCCAATGCAGCGCCGACAAGCCACGCGATCATGGGCGGAACACCAGCGGATGAACCTGATTTCGCCGCACGGTGACCTGTTGCGCTGCGAAACCCTCGACCGCGACCTGGTGAGCCCCCACCGGCAGGCTCAGGGTCGCAGGCGTGGACCGCCCCGTCGGCTGGCCATCTACGAGGACCGGTCTCCCTCGCTCCGCGGCGGTCACCTGAACGGTGCCGAAGTCGGTCGGTTGGACCGCTGGGGCTGGCACGGGGGCCAGTGCGGGCGGCGCGGGGGGAAGGGTGGGAGCCTCGGCCTCGATCGCGGGCGCGGCGGCAGGCCGGGGCCGGGGCGCCGGCGCGGCGTCGGACCCCGCCGCGGCAGGAGTCGGGTCGGCCGCCGGCGGTTCCGGCTCCGGAGCGACCTCCGTGCTCGCGGCCGGCGGGAGAGACGGCGCGGCCGACGCCTCGATCTCCACCGGTGAGGCTTCCGATTCGCCAGCCGAGCGAAACAGGCCCCAGCCGACGAGGGCCAGTACGCCGACGAGCATCACCAGGATCGCCGCGCCGAGCATCACTCCGACCAGGAGGCCCCCGGCCACCACGCTGGCAGGACGAACCCGGGACATCGACGCCGAGTTGTCGCGGAGAGGCGGACGAGACGCAGCCGAGGGGGGCACCCGCACGTCGAGGGTCGACTCGGGAAACCCGGTGAACGTCGGGCCTGAAGACTCGTCTGTCGCGGCAGCGAGGATCTTGCCGCCGGTGTAGGCCTCGATCTTGGACTCGATACGGGTGACGGTATCGGGCGACGTGCGGCGGAGAAAGTCCGCGAGCTCGTCGTGCGACGGGGGCCCACCGAGCGGCGCCAGCACGTCGAGGAGGGCATCGCGGAAGGCGGCGGCCGTGGGAAAGCGGGCCGTTCGGTCTTTCTGCAGCGCGCGGCGGTGAACCGCCCGCAGCGGCGCTTGATCGGCAAGCTCGGGTATTTCTGGGATGCCGGGCATTTCGCCCGACATCATGCGATGCAGGATCTGGATCTGGTTGAGCCCCGCGTACGGCCCGTGCCCGGTCAGCAGTTCATGAAGGGTCAGGCCCACCGCAAACAAGTCGGCGCGATGATCGACTTTCTCCCCAGAGATCTGCTCGGGAGCCATGTAGGAGAACTTGCCCTTCACGTGGTCGGTCCGGGTGCGCTCCAGGCGATCGGTCGCCAACGCGACCCCGAAGTCGATGAGCTTCACGTCGCCGCGTACCGAGAGCATGATGTTGCGCGGGTTCACGTCGCGATGAACCACGTTCATCGGGCGACCTACCGCATCCCGCTGCCGGTGGGCGTGGTCGAGTGCGTCGAGCACGGTCGCGAGGATCCCGAGCGCGATCCGGATCGGCATCCGTTGCTGCCGCTCCGTCAGCTCGGAGATCAGCTGCCGGCAATCGATCCCGGGCACGTACTCGAGCACGAGGTAGTACTCGTCGCCCTCCCGTCCAAAGTCGTACACCCGGCCGATGTTCCCATGGCAGAGCTCGGCCGTGATGCGCGCTTCATCCTTAAACATCCGCACGAACGACTCGTCGGTGGTCCGATCGGCCTTGATCCGCTTGATGACGACGAGCCGAACGTAGGCCGAGTCGGACATCGACCGCCGGGCCAGATCCACCTCGGACATCCCGCCCATTCCGAGGCGCTCGAGGAGCACATAGCTGGCGAATGGGGCTGGATACACGGCCGGCGAGACGCTCCACGGAGTCGCTTCCACGACTTCACTTGTCCTTGTGTTTCTCCTCCTTCTTCGCCCGTCGCTCGAGTTCGCGCATCCATGCGATGGACCGAACATCGATGGAAACCGACTGCACACGAGGTTCGACCTTGATCCTCATGTCGCCGAACTGGTAGTCGCCGGCGGGAAGGAACCCGTCGAACAACCCGCTGGCCGCAATTCCCGCCTGCGCGAACTCCACCGCCCGCTTCTGGTTGGGATCGAACGGCATCGCGACGGCATCGAGGGTGCGCGTGTTCGGGTCGCAGGCCAGGTATACCCGGTTGTAATTGCTGTCGATGTCGAACAACCAGTCGAGGACCGCGCGGTCTTCCCGGAGCGCGTTCGCCGCGATCAAGCGAGTGCGGGCAGAGAGCACGTCGCCCAGCGCGCGGGCGGCGTGGGCCCCGGACAGGTGATCCGGCGCCGTCGGCTGCACCAGGGTTGCCAGGAGCGCAAGGTAGGCATTCTCGACCCCAACCCACGCATTCTTGGTCACCAGCTTCTCGATCTCCTCAGAGAGCCGCTGGTACTCGGCCCGATCGGGTAGCAAGACCGCGGAGGTGGAGGTCGGCGACCGGACCGGTGGGTCGTCGCCGAACGCGAGTTGCACGAGAAGGAGGGCGATCGTCATGGGTGGTGTCCGCGGCGAGGAGGAGCTCACGGCAAGCCCAGGTTATCCCAAGCCGCGCCAAGACGGGAGCCGCAGCGTGGGCGATCGGCTATATCAAAGGTTATCGGCCCTTTCAGAGCCAGCGCGAGTCCGGCTGCTGTGGATCCTCGCCCGAGAGGAGCTGTCGGTGGGTGAGCTGTGCCGCGTGCTGCAGCAGCCCCAGTCGACCATCAGTCGCCAGCTGAAAGGACTCCAGGAGGGTTGGGTGCGACGCCGGGCGGAGGGAACCAGTGCCTGGTTTCGGCTCGACGCACTGGATGAGGAAGCCACCCAATTGTGGAGTGTGGTCGCCGATCACCACCACGGGACGCTCGCTGCCCAGGAGGATCTCGCCCGACTCGCGACCGTCCTCGACACCCGCAAGCTCGACGCCCGGACGTTCTACGGACGGACGCGGGGCGATTGGGAGGCCATCCGCGATGAGCTGTTCGGGAACCGGTTCCCTCGCTACGTCCTCGCAGGGCTCCTCCCGCCCGATTGGACGATCGTGGACCTCGGCTGCGGGACCGGAGAGACGTTGGCGGTGCTCGCGCCGTGGGTCCATCGGGTGATCGGGGTGGACCGCGAGCCGGAGATGGTGGCCGCAGCCGCCCATCGGATCGCAGACTTTCCGAATGCCAGTGTGCGGGCCGGATCACTCGAGGCGCTGCCGCTCGCCGACGGGGAGGCCGATGCCGCCTTGCTGTCGCTCGTCCTCCACCACGTGCCCGATCCAGCCGTTGCGCTCACCGAGGTCGCGCGGGTGCTCCGGCCCGGAGGCCGCGCTGTGGTCACGGACATGATGGAGCACGCCCGGGAAGAGTACCGCTGGACGATGGGCCACGAACACCTCGGATTCTCTGCCGAGGCCCTGGAGGAAGCGACCCGGCGCGCCGGACTCC
>CANLGQ010000195.1 GCA_947490265.1 Pseudomonadota bacterium
CCGGAACAGGACCAGCACGTTCTCGATGCCGTCGGCCGCGGCGTGGGTCGCGTGCCACTTCACTTTGCGCTCGTGCCGATCGAGGAACCGCTGGATGCCCTTCGAGATCACCGACTCGATACCGAGATCGGCCACCTTCGTGCCACCCGCGCCGAACGACGGGAGCGGTGCCGACAGCGTCTCGGCGCCGAGCGCCTTGGGGATGCTCAATCGGTCGAAGAATTCCGCGATGCGATCGACGTCCTCGTCCTCGAACACGCCGACGACCGTGGCGACGAACTCGTTCTCGTCCTTTCCGGCGTTGCGGAGCAGGCTGGCGATGGTGGCAGTCTTGGACATCCGGACCTCTCGGGGGCCCGCCTCGTAATCTGCAACCCCGGCGCGATCAAGCGCCGTCGGTTACCCCGCCGCTGGAGACTGGGTACGCCGTGCTGCCGATCGCCCTCCTTTGTGCACTCGCCCGCGCTGCAACGGTGACCGACACCGGCAGCGCCCCCTCGACCGACACCGACACCGATGTGCCCGTCATCGACACCGGCGTTCCGGTGCCGGTGGTGTGGAGCGAGGGTGACGGGGCGGCGGAGATCAGCCGCGAAGCCGGGGGGCATAGCTGGGAGGGGTGCGCCCACGCTCCGGCGGCCTCTTGGGCCTGGCCCGCCGTCCTCTTGCTCGCGCGCCGCCGACGTTGATCTCCGTCCTCGGCATCTCGGGAAGCCTCAGGGCGGGTTCGTTCAACACGGCGCTCCTCCGGGCCTGCTCGGAGCTCACCCCCGACGGCATGTCCCTCGAGATCACCGACGCAGTGCGGGCAATCCCGCTGTTCGACGGCGACCTGTTCGCGGCGGGGTTCCCGGAGCCGGTCGTGGCCCTCCGCGCCGCCATCGCGCGGGCCGACGCGCTGCTGATCGCCACCCCGGAGTACAACTACTCGGTGCCGGGCGGGTTGAAGAACGCGCTCGATTGGTGCAGCCGCGGACCGGATCAGCCGTTCGCCGGAAAGCCAGCGGCAATCCTGGGGGCAAGCCCCGGAATGAGCGGCACGATGCGGGCCCAGACCCACCTGCGAGACATCGCGGTTTTTCTCGACCTGCGGCTGTTGAACCGTCCTGAGGTGATCCTGCCGCGGTGTGCCGATCGCTTCGAGGGCGGCGTGCTGAAAGACGTGCCGACGCGCCAACTCCTCGCCGATCTCCTGGTTGCGCTCCGCGACCACGTCGGGCAGCTCAGAGCCGATCGTACTCCACGAACGCCTTGACGATCGCGCAGCTTCCGAGCTGCGGGAGCTCGCCGAGGATGTCGTTCGCGTTCTGCTGGTCTTTGTCGAGGCGGGCGATGCACGGGATGGCCACCGCGCGGGCCATCACCTCGGCCGCGGCCTGGATTGCGAACTTGCTGCGTCTCGACGGAACTTTTGCGAAATCAAGCACGGTCGAGGGTGCGTTCTTCGAGTCGAATACCAGGTCCTCGTGACCGGACACGAAGTCGTAGGTGTAGAGCCGCACCAGCCGGGAGGCGATCCAGAACGGCTCCTGCTCCTTGGGGAGGCCGCGCGCGCTGGTCCCGAGCGTCTCGTTGAGCTTCTTCGTTACCTCCTCGAAGTCGATCCGGTGGTCGTCGCCTTCCGCGTAGATGCACTCGAACTGGCCCTGAATGACCGACGTGTAGTTGATCACCATCCCCTCGGTCGATAGCTCCGAGGCGGCGGCGGTGAGGGTCTTTTGGATGGCCTCGACCTTTCTCGCGTCGTCGGCGCTCTCCGCGACGATGCGATCGACATAGGCGTCCGGGAGGAGCGAGTAGAACTGCAGCTTGTGGCCCTGCCGGAACGTCAGGCCGATCGGACCGCGTCCGCAGACCTCCTGCTCCTCCGAGTCGACGACCTTGGTCCAGTCGCGGTCGGAGCCGAAGGTCGGCTGGGCCGCGGCGTACGCGAGCACCCGCACGAGGCCGGCGGGCATGCCCTTTCCCTCGAGGCCCTTCTTGAACCGGGTGAACTGGCTCGTTTTCTCTTTGTAAACCCACCGGTACTTGTCGGCGGCGTTGAACGCGGCGCGGAGCTCCTTGGCGAAGGCCTCGTAGAGCTCCTTGTCGGCCGAGAGCGTGCTCTTCCACTCGCGCTCGGCGAGGATCTTCGTGGTCAGGTCGCCGACCGTCGGGTCTCCCGCGGACCCTTCCTCGGTGACCCCGAGCTGGTCGCGGCAGGTCGACAGGTTTTTTTGCAGACTGCCCCGATCGCTGTTGAAGCTCAGCGCGGTGCAGGACATGCCTCCGGCGAAGAACCAGCCGCCGAAGAACACCATCCCCAGGACGATGTAGTAGGGGGAGAAGATCTGGCCGGTGGTGACGAAGCGCTGAGCCCACTGGATCCAGTTGCCGATTTTGGTGGTCGCAAACGTCGCGAAGCCGCGGCGCTTGATCTCCGTCAGGATCGCGGTGCCGGTGACGCGCCGCGCGAACAGGGGAGGACCCTGTGATTCCCTGGCTAGATCCTTTGCCTTCGCCTCGAGCTCCGCCAGGATATAGAAGCGCGGCCCTTCGGGGGTGACCAGCGAGAAGCCGTCGCCCTTGGGGATCGCCATCGGAGCGGTGACCTGACGCGGCTTTCCGCCGGACGCCTTCCAGTGATAGACCGCGGCGGTGCGCTCGACGGGAGCGAGGATGAAGCTGTCGTCTCCCTGCTTCAACACCCTGAGGTGCTCGGCGAGCACGCCGAGCGACTCGGGCAGGGTGATGTCGCTCCGGGCCGGGTCTGAACCGAGTCGGATTTCCGCTCGGTCGAAGGGACCGAAGCGGGTTCCGCCGAACTCGTCGGCGAGCTGCAGGAACGTGAGGGTCTTCGCCATGTGCGGGGCAGCGTAGCACGAGAGGACGCCCGTCGGGGTAAGCTCCGGCCCGCATGAACATCTACTTGGTCCCCTTCAGCTGGGCCCGTCACGTGGCGGTCGCCTGGGTGGTCGCCGGCGCCGGCGTGCTCGCGTGGTGGTTCACGCTGGTGTTCATCGTGGTGCTAGGGCCGTGGTTCTGGCAGGCCGGCCTGCTCTGGCGACATGGGCTCGAAGGTGCGATGTACCTGGCGAATGTGGCCGGGGCGCTCGCGTTCACCAGCCTCTATGCCGAGGGGGCCCTGCGCCGGCGCACGCTGCCCTGGCGGTGGACCTTTGCGTTGACCGCCGGAGCCTTCGCGTGGGTCTTCTCGCAGGTGTCGTACCTGTTGTGGAGCTATATCATTCCCTTTTTCGTGTCGGACGAGATGATCGAGGTCGCGATCGATCCGTCGCTGGTGTCGCTCAAGTACCGGGCACTCATGTGGCTTTTCTCGGGCATCGGCAGCGGCCTGGCGGCCTGGACGGTGCGGGTGGCGCATCGCACCGTGGCGAACCGATGGTCGATCGGCCTCGATGTCGGATGGGTCAAGCGCCCGGTCGGGATCTGGCAGTTCCTGGGGGAGTTCGTCTACCATCTCGGGGGTGGTGCTGCCGGAGCCATGTTGGGCGCGGCGGTCTGGCACACTTTTGGGCACTACAGCGCGCTTTTTGGCGACCTTTACGTCGCGGGCGCAGCCGCCGCGTTGGTGTGGGGCGGCACCCACGGGCTCCTGTGCTGGGGGGTCCCCGACGACCTCTACGCCGGGTGGATCCGGGTGCTCTCGCACGATCGCTATGGCGTGCGGATCCCGCTCGACAGCCAGACGGGAACGGTCGAGCGATTTGCGGGCCATTTCCCGCGCGGACTCGACCTCTACCTGCCCGTCGAACGGGGCGTGGCCGAGCTGCACGCTTCCTTCCTTGCCGACGAAAACCAGCGTTACTCTGTTCGGGGTCTCTCCGTGTCTCCCACGGTGGCGCGCCGCTTTCTCGAGCGGATCGACCTGCGGTATGACCCCGCGCGGCCCGCCCCCTTCGAGACCGAGCTCAAGATGGAGGATCGCGTGCTGCTCGGAGAGAAGGGGCAGGTGACGCTCGAATTTGTCCTGCTCCCCCGGGAGGAGACGTGATCGCGTGGTTCCTGCTGGCGCTCGGTTGCCAGGAAGGCGCCTACCCCGCGCCGATTCTGGGAACGACCTACCGGATCGACAAGGACGTCCCGAAACAAGGCGGCGAGGTCACCCTCGACATCTTCACCACCGACGCGGAGTGCGCGAACGCCAAGATCGACGATATCGCTGCCTGTCGGCCCCAAGTCGACCGCGCTGCGGGTGAGGTGCGGCTCTCGTTCGACGTGCGAGACCCGGGCAACGGACAGACGCTCTACCAGTCGGTGGACAAGAACAGCCTCTCGATCGCCCACAACACCAGCAAGCAGGGTGATTTCGAGCTGATCCCCTACGAACCGCAGGTGGGCGGGCAGCTGTTCGTGCTCCTCCTCGACAAGACGCTGACGATGCACGAGAACAACAACGCGCGGATCAACAAGGTCTACAGCGCGTTGATGCGCAAGTCGGTCATCGAGTCGTTCCTTCCCAGCGGGGCCTCGAAGTCGGGCGTGGTCCTGCTCAAGTTCAACACCGGAGATCCGACCGGGCTCGACGGCGGTCCACCCCGGGTGATCACCTCGCAGGCCGACTACAAGAAGATGATCCAGACGCACCTACTCACCCCGAGCGGGGGGTACACCCACCTGTACAACGCGGTGCGCTGGTCGTCGGACGAGCTCTTGAAGATGCCGGAGATCGCCAACTTCATCGGATCAGCCAACGCCGAGCCGACGATCGTGATCCTCACGGACGGCTTCAACAACGAGGAGCACGCCGACACCTGCGGCACCAACGTGCCCAGGCTGCAGATCCTCGTGGACAAGCTGCGCGAGCTGAGGCGCGGGACCGGTTCGTTCAAGCCGCGGGTATTCACCGTCGGGCTAGGGAAGCCCTATCGACGCGGCAACAAGCCGGAGGGAATCAAGGCGAAGGAGGTCACCCCCGCGTCGCTGTGCGGGAAGTACGTCGATTACGTGATCGACCGGGGCCTGGAATTCGAGGGGATCGACCACGTTTCGCTCGAGTGGATCGCTGAGGCGGGCGGAGGGATCCCGTTCACCCGAGACGACTCGGGCGGTCTCGCCGAGGTGTTCAAGCAAGCGGCTGCCGTGCGATATCGGTGGTATACAATCCACTATCGCGTTCCAGACAACTTCTGGCACCGACAGTCGTTCGAGGTCCGGCTGACCTTCGGTGAGCGGGCAAGCACCACGGTGAACCTCCATCCCTCGGCGTTTCTCGACGCGCCGACCGCCGAGCGGAGTGGGGCGGGGCGATGGGTTACACCCCGTCCACTTCGCGACTCCGTCGCGGTGCTGATCGGGACGCTGTCGTGCCTCGTGCTCGCGGCGTTCGTGGGCCCCGCGGCGTTCAACGCGCGGCGCGCCCTCTTTCGGAGGATGCGTCCGCGCAAACCGGTGTGAGGAGGGAACGTCATGTGGAGGGCGCTCGGGTTTCTGGTCGCGTGCAACGACGAGCCCACCTCCCCCGACTCGGGCGCGGAGACGGCGTTCGAGGGCGACCTCGGGCCGGTGATCGCTCAGCGCTGCCAGAGCTGCCACACCGATGGCGGGATCGCCCCCTTCGCGCTCGACACCCCTGAGCAGGTGGGGGCGTGGCGGGAGGCCATCGTCGACTCGGTGACCACGCGGCGGATGCCACCCTGGGGCATGGAGCCCGACTGTCGGGGCACGGTTGGGGATCTCCGGCTGCCCGACAGCGAGATCGCTCTTTTCCAGGCCTGGGCCGACGCCGAATTCCCGGAGAGCGCCACCACCGCTCCCGGAGTGCCTCCCCCGCCGCCGACGAGTCTCCCGCCGAGCCTCGAGCTACGCCCCGCGCTCGGCTACACCCCGTCGGCGAGCACCGGGTCCGACGACTACCGGTGCCAGATCCTCGACCACACGTTCGCCGAGACGACCTTCGTCACGAGCAACGACGCGTTGCCCGACCAGCAAGGCGAGGTGCACCACGTGATCGCCTATGTGGTTGCGGCTGAGGAGCTCGCCGACGTCGCGTGGCTCGACGCGCAAGACGAGCTGCCCGGGTACCCGTGCTTCGGCGGGCCGGGGGTGAGCGCGGCGGTCATCGGCGGCTGGGCTCCGGGTGCCCAGCCCGACGACCAGCCGATCACGGTCGAGGGCGGCCTCGCCGCCGCCCGGATCCCGGCGGGCGCCCAAATCCTCCTCGAGGTCCACTACAACACCAGCGCGGTGGAACGACCCACCCCGGATCGCACCGGTCTGGCGCTGTGGACGCTTCCGGTCGGGGAATTCCCGGAGTGGCTCCTGTTTGCCCTGCCGATCGCCGACCTTGGGCTCGAGATCGCGGCGGGCGATGCCGAGAGCGTGCAGGAGCTCACCACCCGGGTGGCGATCGACGGACGGGTGGTCGGCGCCGCGCCGCACATGCACACCCGCGGCCGATCGCTCTCTACTCGGGTGATCCGCCAGGATGGCACCGAGGTCTGCCTGTCCGACGTCCCGGCGTACGACTTCGACTGGCAGCGGCAGTACACCTATGAGCCCGACGAGCAGGTTCCGCTCACCGTCACCGACGAGATTCAGCTCACGTGCGTGTTCGACAACTCGGCCGCCAGTCAGATCGACGGAGAGCCGCCCAGTGATCTCACCTGGGGGGAGAGCACCGCCGACGAGATGTGCCTCGACTACCTGACCGTCGCCACTCGCTACACTGCCGGCGACGATCCGGCAGTCTGCGCCGGCTTTGGGGAGTGCTACCGAGCTTGCCCGCCCGGCGACGGGTTCTGCTTCATGACCTGCGCGACCAACGCCGGGGAAACCTGCCTGAACTGCACCTACGACGCGCTATTCGGCGAGTGTGTGACCTATGCGCATTGTCTCGAGGCGGGCACGGCGCTCTACTTCTGCACCCTCGATTGCGACGACCTCGACAGCGACTACGCCGACTGCCTCTATGACGACTGCCGAGCCGAATTCGATGCCTATTACGATTGCTTCCAGCCGGTCTTCGACGCGGGTGCGTGCCCCGACGACCTCGCCTCGTGCGCCGGCATGGCGCCGTGACTGCGCAAGGGTTTCGCCATCACCTTGCCTTGTTTCATCGAAAACCTAACTCGTACGCCCGGTCCGGGCTCTGGATCAGGCCACGATAGGACCAGCGGCGTCGGGCTTTGCACGGTCGCCAGCGCGTCGAGCTCGGCCGACCAGTGGATGGCGACGCCGGCGATCGCCGGCCCGTCGGAGCGGAGCGCGACCGCGTGGGCGTGGGCGCGGTCGCCCGGAGCAAGGTCCCACAGCTCCACCGCTGGACCAATCGCCCCCTCACTCGCGGTAAACCAGCGATAGGCCTCCGCGGCGTCCAGCGTGCTGCGGAGGGGCCGAAGGTCGAGGCCGGACGTGGTTCCGATCCGGTCGAGTTCGTGGCGAGCGGCCGACATCTCCTCGGTGAGGGGGCCCAACCCGACGGGCGTTGCGAAGAGGCGGATCCGCCGCGGGGCAGTTCGGGAAAATCCGGACAGGGCCGCGAACGCGGCCAGCGGCTCGTGGCCCAGGCGCGCGCAGATCGCCCAGTCGGCGGGCACCGCGCGCGCG
>CANLGQ010000196.1 GCA_947490265.1 Pseudomonadota bacterium
CGCGAGGTTCTCCTGCGATGACCTGGACGGTCGCGCACGACGCCGCTCCCACCTCGTGCGCGCGCTGCCCCAACCATGCGGCGAGCCGACTGCGTCCCGATCCCTCCTGACCGTAGAGGAAAACCACCTGTGAGCCCGATCGGAGCGACAGGAGGAGCTCCCACAACCGGTCGCGCTCCTCCATTCGACCGACCATGTGGGGTACCCGGAGCCCGATGAGTCCGAGTCCGGCCCCGCGCAGCGCCGGAGGGAAGGTGGGGGTGCGGGTCTGCCACGAGGTCGGCACATAGTCGGACGGGCGAGCCCGGACCGCCCGCTCGAGCGGGTGCCCGCGTGCGGTCTCGTCCTCAGGGGTAAGGGGGTCGCGCTCAGGGAGCTCGCGCAGCTCGGCCAGGGCGTCGGCGGCAACGGCAAAGCGGGCGTCGGGATGGCGGGCCAGGAGACGGCGCAGCCAGGGCTCGAGCCCGGTGGGCACCGGGCACGCCGGCTCGAGCCGGGGGACGGTGCGGGTGAGGTGCGCCCAGGCGGCATCGGCGCCTCGAAGCTCGCCGAACGGCGGTCGGCCAGTGGCGATTGCCCAGGCGAGGCAGCCGAAGCTGTACAGGTCGGTCCACGGTCCGTGAGGGCCGAACTCTCGGTCGACCTGTTCTGGAGCCATGAAGTGGGGTGTACCGACGGTCTCGTGGCGCGTGGCGTCGGTACCGGCCTCGGCCGCGCGCGACAGGCCGAAGTCGCAGATCTTCCAACCGGGTCGAAGGTCGCGGGGCCGTGCCAGCAGCACGTTCCCAGGCTTGAGATCGCGGTGGATGACCCCGCGGGCGTGGGCGTGCGCCAACGCGTTCAGGAGCCCGATGAGGAGCGCGCGTTGCGCCGGCCAGTCGAGTTTGCCGCAGCGAGACGACAGGGAGCCCCCCGACGCATACTCCATCGCGATAAACGCGCTCCCGGCGGTGATCTGGCCGTTGCTCTCGGCCTCGGCGCTGGCCGGTACATCGCCCACATCGACGACATAGGCGATTCCCGGGTGATCGAGCCGGGCCATCGCGCGCACTTCGGTGTGCAAGCGGCCGAGATGGCGCTCCGAATGCCCTAGGTGTCGATGGAGGACCTTGATCGCGACCGGCGCCAGCGACGCCCGGTGCGTCCCGCGCCAGACCTCTCCCATGCCGCCGCGGCCGACGGGAACGTCTAGATCGAACGGGCCGATTCGGATCATCCGGGGTAGCATACCCGCTCCGAGGGCGAGGGGTTCGGCGTGGTGCGCGACATTCCATCGTTCGTGGCGCAGCTTCGCCGCGACGGCGATCTGGTCGAGATCGATGCGGAGGTGGATCCGCATCTCGAGATCGCCGAAATTCATCGCCGCGTGATTGCGGCGGGTGGTCCTGCGCTGTTGTTCAAGCGACCCCGCGGCTCGGAGATCCCCGTTGCCACCAACCTCTTTGGGACCGCGTCTCGCGTCGATCGGGCGTTCGGGCCGCGTCCAGAGGCCTTTGTGGCGCGCGCCGTGAGGCTGATGCACGAGCTGATGCCGCCGACGCTCGGGAAGATCTGGGCAGAACGAGATTTCTTTGCGCAGGCCCTGCATCTTGGTACCCGCTCGGTGGCCCGCGGGCCCGTGACGGAGGTGGTCGACCGGCCGGCGCGGCTCGATCGGCTGCCCTTGCTCACGTCCTGGCCAGAGGACGGCGGCGCGTTTGTTACCCTGCCGCTGGTGTACACCGAGCACCCGGTCGACGGCCGTCACAACCTTGGGATGTACCGTATCCAACGGCACTCACCCGACACCACCGGCATGCATTGGCAGATCGGAAAGGGAGGGGGGTTCCACCACCATGTCGCGCAGCAACGGGGAGAAAACCTTCCTGTAACGGTATTTGTTGGAGGTCCTCCGGCCCTCACTCTGGCGGCGATCGCCCCACTCCCGGAGAATGTGCCCGAGCTGGTGCTGGCGTCGCTGCTGCTCGGCGAGCGCGTCGCCTTGGCAGCGAACCCCACGGCCCATCCGCATCGGCTGGTCGCCGACTGTGAGTTCGCGTTCATCGGCCACGTGGCGCCAAACGAGCTCGCTCCGGAAGGGCCGTTCGGCGACCACTACGGGTACTACTCGCTGCGGCACGACTACCCGGTGTTTCACGTGGATGCGTTGTGCCACCGCCGCGATCCCATCTGGCCAGCCACAGTCGTCGGGAAACCCCGGCAGGAAGACGTCTTCATCGGTGACTACCTCCAGCGTTTGTTGGCGCCGCTGTTCCCGGTGGTCATGCCGAACGTGCGCGACTTGTGGTCGTATGGCGAAACGGGGTACCACGCGCTCGCCGGGGCCGTCGTGGAGGAACGGTACCCACGAGAGGCGTTACAGGCCGCGTTTCGGATCCTGGGCGAGGGTCAGCTCTCGCTGACCAAGTTCCTGTGGGTCGTGGGGCAACCGGTGGATCTCCGGAGGCCGAAGGAGGTGTTGGAACACCTTCTCAGCCGGTTTCATCCCGAGACCGACCTCTACGTCCTCAGCAACGCGTCAATGGACACGCTCGACTACACCGGACCGGCGGTCAACAAGGGTTCCAAGGGGATCATGCTCGGCGTCGGGGAACCGTGGCGCACGCTACCCCGCGCGGCGCCGGCTGCGCTGCCACCCGGGGTCACCCACGCGGTGGTGTTCTGCGGCGGGGTGCTGCTGGTGTCCGGTTCGAGTCATGGCCAGGATCCCGAATTTGCGGCACGGCTGCCGGCCCTCTTTCCCGACTGGCCCCTCGTCGTTGCGGTCGACGACCCGGTCCAGGTCGGC
The DNA here is from genome assembly GCA_947490265.1 of Pseudomonadota bacterium. Taxonomy (GTDB): domain Bacteria; phylum Myxococcota_A; class UBA796; order UBA796; genus CANLGQ01. The sequence continues at coordinate 2,789 of CANLGQ010000196.1, forward strand.
TCCTCCGACACCCGGTTCCTGTGGACCGTGTTCACCCGGTTCGAACCCGCCGCCGACCTGTTCGCGAAGCACGTGCGGATCGAGCGGCACCACCTCGTCTACTCGGGCCCCATTGCGATCGACGCCCGGTTCAAGGCCGGGTACCCCGCCGAACTCCGCTGCGACGACGCAACGCGGGACCGGGTGGATCGGCGCTGGTCAGAGTATTTCCCGGGCGGAAAGGTCCCGATGGGCGACTCGGAGGCCGGACACCTCGACCAGGTCTAGTGGGTTCCTACCGGTAGCGCTCCTGCCAGAACCAGGTTCCGCCGCCGGCGATCAGCAGGCCATGCGCGGCGACGAAGACGGCTCCGAGCGCCGCCGCGGCGAGAGCGCCGCCGACCGCGAAGAGGGCGAGCTTCAGCGCGCTCAAGGCTGCCACGGAGACGAGGAGGGTCCACGTCAGCGCGCGCAGGTCGGACCGGGGATCGGCAGGGGGGAGGCGCTCTGGCGGGTTGGGCGCAGGGGGAGGCGGCACGAAGCCGTCCCCCGGGGCCACGGACTCGAGCGTCTCGGGGTCCGAGTCGAAGTGCCACCGGTCGAGGTCAACGTCCATCGGGCCCCCTCCCCGTGAATCGTACCACGCCGAACGTCCGCGACCGCCATTTCGGACCCGTGAGCTTGGTCGGCCTGGACCTTTCGCGGGCACGGTGCTTGCAGAGGAAAAGGTGGCAATCCGAGCTGCCCCACCCACCGGAGCGTGGCCATGTCGAAGGTCTATCGGCAACCGCAACCCACGTTCGCCGGCTTCCTGGCCGGGAGGGCGCATCGTGTCCGCCTCGTCCGACCCGAGTCAGCGGAGGTTTCCCCGAGCTGGGTGGAGTCGCGTGGCCTGCGCCGGCCGGTGCCGCGCCGCGCAATTGCGTGTGGGCGTGGGGTCACCTGACGGCGGAGCGGCCGGATCGTGCTCAGACGCCTCGCGCCAACAAGTCGACCACCGCGTGCACTGCCGCCGGCGTGATCCCGGGTAACCGAGAGAGCTCCCCCAGCCGCGTGGGCCGCACGCGGCTGAGGCGCTCGCGGACCTCGCGGGACAGCGTGGGTACGGTGGCCCAATCGAGGTGGGCCGGGAGCGCGATGTCCTCGAGTCGTTGGGCCTCCGCCATTCGACGCTGTGCCTGGGCGATGTAGCCTTCGTACTTGAAGTCGATTTCCAGGGCCTCCCCCACCTCCGGGTCGACGTCGGGTGCGCCGGCGAGAGCGGCGACGTTGGCCCAGGTTGCGTTGGGTCGCCGGAGGAGCTCCGCGGCCCGAACGGACCGCTGTAGCGGACCGAGGCCGAGCTGGTCCGCAGCTTCCACGGTTTCGGGGTCCGTGCGAACGGTCGTATCGCAGAGGAACGCTCGTCCGCGGGCGTAGTCGTCTTGTCGGTCCTCGAAGGCTGCCCAGGTGGCATCGTCGATCAGGCCGAGCGCCCGACCGGCGGGCATCAGGCGACGGTCCGCGTTGTCCTCCCGGAGCAGCAGACGGTGCTCGGCACGACTCGTGAACATCCGGTAGGGTTCGCCTCCAATGCCGCGCCCAACGAGATCGTCGACCAGCACACCAACGTAGCCTTGCCCCCGTTCCACGTGGAACACGCGCTCGGTTGCAGCTGAGACGCCGGCGACGAACCCCTGAACGGCGGCCTCCTCATAGCCGCTCGTGCCATTGATCTGGCCGGCCAGGTACAGACCGGGGACCGAGCGGTGCTGGAGGTCGGGCCCGAGATCGGTGGGATCCGCGTAGTCGTACTCGACGGCATAGCCCCACTGCAGAACCGTTGCGTCCGCCAGGGCGGGGAGTGCCCGGAGCATCTCCGCCTGCACATCCTGGGGGAGAGAGGTGGACAGTCCGTTGACGTACACCCGGGGCGTGGTGAGGCCTTCGGGCTCCAGATACAGCAGGTGCCGGTCCCGCTCGGCGAACCTCGTGACCTTGTCCTCGATCGACGGGCAGTAGCGTGGGCCGCGGCCAGTGATCGCGCCCGAGGCGAGGGGCGACCGGGAGAGGTTGGACCGGATGACGGCATGGACCGCTTCCGAGGTGTAGATCTGGTGGCAAGCGACCTGGGGCAGTCGCCCTGGCCGCGTGGCCTCGAACGAGAATCGGCCATTCGGTACCGTGTCGCCCTGTGCTTCCGTCAGATCCCAGCGAACCGTGCGGCCGTCCACCCGCGGAACCGTACCGGTCTTGAGCCGACCAAGCCGGAGCCCCAGATCGACGAGGGATCGCGAGAGGCGATGGGCAGCCGGGTCGTCGATTCGGCCCCCCTCCACTTGGTCGGCGCCGCGGTGGAGGATTCCTGCGAGGAACGTCCCTGTGGTGAGGATGACCACTGGGCTCTCGAGCTGCCTGCCGTCGGCGAGGACCACCCCGGTGACTCGGCCACCGCGGGTCGCGATGGCGGCCACCTCCCCTTCGATCACGGTCAGGTTCTCGACTCGGCCAAGCGCCGCTGCCATCTCGGCCGGATAGCGGTCCACGTCGACCTGGGCCCGACTGGAACGAACCGCCAAGCCCCGGCGGGTGTTGAGGTGGCGGAACTGGATGCTGGCGCGGTCGGTGACCCGAGCCATCCACCCGCCGAGCGCGTCGAGCTCACGCACCAAGTGGCCCTTCGCTTGCCCACCGATCGCGGGGTTACACGAGAGCCGGCCGATGTGCCCCCGCTGGAAGGTCACGCAGGCGACCGTCTTGCCGAGGCGGGCCGCCGCCGCCGCCGCTTCGCAGCCCGCGTGACCGGCTCCGACCACAACGACGTCGAACGGCTTCATCCGCGCTCCCGCCGACCCCTATCGCGATGGCTCGTCCCGGCCACCGGGGGCCGGCCCCAGGCGCTCGAGGCGCAGCGTTCGTCGGGGCGCCCGGTGGGGGACGGCGTAACGAACCTCCCCGATCAGCCGGTACCGCCGGTCGACCGAGACCGGTTGATCCTCCTGGAGGAAGAGCACGAGGGTTGCCCCGGGGCGCAAGATCGGGGCCGCGAGGGCCAACACCTCCGCCGGCGGAGCCAGGGCGCGAGCGGTGGCTCCGTCATAGTGCTCCCGCACCGACTGCACGCGGCGCTGAACGACCTGGATCCGCGAGGGAGAACCAGCGGCGAGGAGCACGCCGCTCAGGAACGAGGCCCGCAGCCGGCGGGGCTCGATCAGGTCGACCGCGAGTTCCGGGTGCAGCGCCGCCAACACGATCCCCGGAAACCCAGCGCCGGAACCCAGATCGGCCCACCGCCCGGAAGGGGACAGGTCGCTCAGACCGGCCTCGGCATCGAGGTAATGCTCGTCGAGCGGCCCGGGCCCCACCAGATTCGTCTCGGTGCGGGCGCGCTCCAACTCGGCGCGATGGATCGCGAGAAGTTCGTTCACGGGCCTCTGGCTAACGCGCCAGCCACGAGGCGGACAGATTTCGACCGGTAAACACGCTGCTTCGTGTGAGTTTGCCTCACACGTACTGTTTGTGAGGAACAGGCTTGGCGTTCCACGTGGAACACTCTGGCGCGCGACGATCCTCGACGCTACATGCCGGCCCGTGGCACGTATTCTCGCAATCTCGAATCAGAAGGGCGGCGTTGGCAAAACCACCACCGCGATCAACCTAGCGGCCGGCCTCGCCCTGCGCGGCGACCGCGTGCTGGTCGTGGACCTGGATCCGCAAGGAAACGCGTCTTCGGGCCTGGGCCATCCGCGCAATGCGGTCACTGCGGGGATCTACGACGCGCTGCTGTCGATCCGCGACGTGGAAGATGTCCGCTTACCGACGCACCTCGATTCCCTGCACCTGCTGCCCGCCACCCGGGATCTCGTCGGCGCCGAGGTCGAACTGGTCGGCGCCGATCACCGGGAGCGGCGGTTGCGAAAGGTGTTGTCGCCGTTGCGAGAGAGCTACGACTGGATCGTGGTGGACTGTCCCCCGAGCCTGGGCTTGCTCACGCTGAACGCGTTGGTGGCGGCCGACGCGGTGCTGGTGCCGCTTCAAGCGGAATACTACGCCATGGAGGGGCTGGGCGAGCTGCTACGCACCGTCGGTGCCGTCAAGAAGGGGATGAACCCAGATCTTGCGCGGGCCGGCATTGTGATCACCATGGCAGATGCGCGGAACAACCTGTGCCGGGAGGTCGAGGGTCAGGCTCGGCAGATTTTCGGGTCGGAGGTGTTTCAGACGGTGATCCCACGCAACGTCCGACTCGGCGAGGCCCCCAGTCACGGGCGGTCCATCCTGGAGTACGACGAGAAGTCCGCGGGTGCGCGGGCCTACCTTGCCCTGGCCGACGAAGTTCGCGCCCGCCGTGGACAACAGGAGCTCCGATGAGTCAACGCCCCGTGCGCGGTCTGGGCCGCGGGCTCGCAAGCCTGATCCCGGACGACGCCCTCGACGGGGAGGCCCCGGCGCCGGAGCGGGAGCTGAGGATCGTTCCGATCGACGAGATCGTGCCGAACCCGCACCAGCCCCGATCTGAGTTCGGGGCCGACGAACTCGCCTCGCTCGCCGCGTCCATCCGGGAGCATGGGGTTCTGAGCCCACTTCTCGTCCGACGCAGCGAGGGGCGCTACATTCTCGTTGCTGGCGAGCGCCGGTTGCGCGCTGCCGCCCTCGCCGGGTTGTCTACCGTTCCGGTGGTCTTGCGCGACGTGGCCGAGCCGGCGACGCAGCTCGAGTTGGC
>CANLGQ010000197.1 GCA_947490265.1 Pseudomonadota bacterium
AGCCGGCGGGGCGCTCGACTGGCTGCGTCGTCACCTTTCTCCCTGACCTTACCCTGAAACCAACTCATCTGGAGTCCCAATGTCGAACCTGACCGAGCGCAACAAGGCCATCGAAGCCGCCATCACCGCTATCGAGCGACAATTCGGCAAGGGCGCCATCATGAAGTACGGCGACACCGAGGTGCCGAAGGTCGAGGTGGTTCCCACTGGTTCGCTCGGTCTCGACATCGCGCTCGGCATCGGCGGGATCCCCCGCGGCCGGGTGATCGAGATCTTTGGTCAGGAGTCCTCGGGAAAGACCACCTTGGCACTTCAAATCGCCGCCGAGGCGCAGCGCATGGGGGGCGTAGCGGCCTACATCGACGCCGAGCACGCGCTCGATGTCGGCTACGCCCGTGCGCTCGGCGTCAAGCTCGACGAGCTGCTCATCTCCCAGCCAGACCACGGTGAGCAGGCGCTGGAAATTGCAGAAACCCTGGTTCGCTCGGGAGCGATCTCGGTGGTCGTCATCGACTCGGTGGCGGCTCTGGTGCCCAAAGCCGAACTCGAGGGCGACATGGGCGACCAGCAGCCCGGGTTGCAGGCCCGCCTCATGAGCCAGGCACTGCGCAAGCTCACCGGAGCGATCCATAAGTCCGATTCCATTGTCATCTTCATCAACCAGATCCGCATGAAGATCGGCGTCATGTTCGGTAGCCCGAAGACCACGAGCGGCGGCAACGCGCTCAAGTTCTATGCGTCCGTCCGCCTCGAGATCACCCGTACCGGCACCATCAAGAAGGGCGAGGAGGCGATCGGCAACCAGACCCGGGTCAAGGTGGTAAAGAACAAGCTCGCTCCACCATTTCGCGAGGTCGACTTCGAGATCTATTTCGGCCAGGGAGTCTCTCGCGAGGCCGAACTGATCGACCTCGGGGTCGCGAGCGGAATCGTCCGCAAGAGCGGTGCCTGGTACGCGATGGCCGACGAGCGCCTCGGTCAGGGCAAAGACGCAGCGCGCGAGCTGTTGGCCACCCGACCCGATCTGGCCGAAACCATCCGACAGCACGTCCTGAAACACTTTGGCGTCACCGACGGCAAGCCCGCCGCCGTCCTGCCAACCGTCAAGTCAGTACCCACGCTCGAGGCGTGACCTGCGCCTGTGCCGCTCCGGCGGGGTCGACGTTTCGCGCCGACCGTCGAACTCCAGCGGCGAAACCCTATTGGGGTTCGATCTGGCACGACCAGCACCACTCGAAGCTGCCCTCGTTCACCTCGCCACAGGCGGTGCAGGTCCACGGCGGGACCACGAGGCGAAGGGTGGCTTCACGGTGCAGGAAGGCCTCCGCCTCCGCCGCACGTTCCGCCGAAACCCACAAAGTGGGCCAACTATCCAGGATCGGAAGCTCTCCGCGACCGGCCGAGAGATCGTCCCGCACCTGGACGGGGATGCCTTCCGCCTCGAGGCGATCGCGCACCAGCCAGGCATCCGCAGGTCCGGTGCCTCGGAAAACACACACCACTCCCCTCACCCCGGAAAATGAGCGTCCCAACATTGCGTCCCTCGCCAGCTCTCCCTCCGAGCATCATAGAGCTTCCCCGCCCGCCGCGATATCTGGCGTCCGGGCAGACTGCTCTCGGAGGTCAGGGTGAACTCAGGTCGGATCCGGCAGGAATTTCTTTCCTTCTTCGGCGAGCGCGGCCACGCCGTGGTCCCGTCGTCGTCGCTGATCCCGGCCAACGACCCCACGCTCTACTTCGTCAACGCCGGAATGGTCCAGTTCAAAGACGTCTTCACCGGCCAGGAGCAGCGCAGTTACACCCGTGCCACCACCGTGCAGAAGGTGCTGCGGGTCTCAGGCAAGCACAACGACCTCGACAACGTCGGCCGTACTCCACGCCATCACACACTGTTCGAAATGCTCGGAAACTTCAGCTTTGGAGACTACTTCAAGGCTGAAGCGATCCCCATGGCGTGGGAGCTCCTCACGAAGGTGTTCGGCATCCCTGCCGAGCGACTGTGGGTCACCGTGTTCCAAGACGACGACGAGGCCTACGACCTCTGGCGGGGCACCGTGGGCTTCCCGGCGGAGCGTATCCAGCGACTGGGAGCGAAGGACAACTTCTGGTCCATGGGTCCGACCGGCCCCTGTGGCCCGTGTTCGGAGATTTTCTTCGACCATGGAGCGACGATCAGCCCCGTCGAAGGCGGGCCCGCGAGTGACAGCCCACGCTACGTGGAGATCTGGAACAACGTATTCATGCAGTTCGAAGCCCTCTCTGACGGGTCGAGGGTACCGCTGCCCCGACCGTCGATCGATACCGGCATGGGCCTCGAACGGCTAGCAGCCGTGCTACAAGGCGTTTTTTCGAACTACGACACCGACCTGTTCGTCCCGCTGGTGAACCGCGCGGGGCGCGAGGCAAATCGTCGCCTGGGCGACGACCAAGAGGTGGATGTCGCGCTCCGCGTGATCGCCGATCACAGTCGCGCCACGGCCTTTCTCGTCGCCGATGGGCTCATGCCATCCAACGAGGGACGTGGGTACGAGCTGCGACGCATCATGCGTCGTGCGATCCGGTTTGGAGTAAAGATCGGCCTCAACAGGCCCTTCTTACCCGCAACGGTATCCGAGGTGATCGACCGCTTCTCGGGCGCGTACCCCGAACTGAACGAGCGCCGGGCGTTCGTGGAACAAGTCGTTCTGGGCGAGGAAGAGAGCTTTCGCCGCACCCTCGACCGCGGGATGCGCCTGATCGATCTGGAGATCCACCGGGCAGGCAAGGGCGGAGTCATCCCCGGCGAGGTCGCCTTCACCCTTTCCGACACCTACGGCTTCCCCCTCGACCTCACCCAGCAGATCGCCGAGGAGCGCGGCGTCACGGTCGACGGGTCCGGATATCAGGGCGCTCTCGAAGTCCAACGGAGCCGAGGTCGCGCCGCCTGGAAGGGCTCCGGCGAGCAGGCGATCGGCCAACTCTGGCATCGGATGGCCGCGGAGCTCGGGCCCGCGCGCTTTACCGGCTACGACCGAACCGAAGACGCGGCCGCCATCGTCGCGCTGGTCCGGAGCCAAGGGGACGACGTAGAAGAGGTCGAGCGACTGGATCCGGGCGAGATCGGTTTCGTAATTCTAGAAAAGAGCCCGTTCTATGCAGAGTCTGGTGGCCAAGTTGGGGACCGAGGCGCGCTGAGCACCACCGCCGACGGCGAACACGCAGTCATGGACACCACCTCGGCCAGCGGACTCACCCTCCACCACGTTCGCGCTGGGGCCGGCGGCCTGCAAGTCGGCGCGGTGGTCGTGGCCCGCGTGGATGCAGCGCGACGCGCCGAGACCCGGCGAAATCACACCGCGACCCACCTGCTGCACAAGGCCCTCCGGACCGTGCTCGGAGAGCATGTGGCTCAGAAGGGCTCGCATGTCGCCCCGGATCGACTTCGGTTCGACTTTTCCCACCCCCGTGCCATCTCCCACGACGACCTTCGCCAGGTGGAGAACCTGGTAAACGCCGAGCTCCTGCACAACCACGCTGTGAGCGTGGAGGTGATGGACCTCGACGCGGCCATGGCCAGCGGCGCCATGGCGCTGTTTGGCGAGAAGTACGGCAACCAGGTGCGCGTTGTCAGCGTTCCCGGATTTTCCACCGAGCTGTGCGGCGGTACCCATGTTGGCCGAACCGGTGACATCGGCTTGTTCCGGATCGAAGCAGAGTCCGGGGTGGCAGCGGGGATTCGGCGCATCGAAGCGCTGACGGGCTTGGGCGCGTTGACCGCCACCCAGCGCGACGCCGACCTGCTCGGCGCCACGGCCGAACGACTCAAGACGAGCCCCAACCTCGTGGGAGAGGCAGTGGCTCGCCTGCAGGAGGACCGCCGAGCGCTCGAGCGCCGGTTGGACGAGGCCCTCTCCCGGCTCGCCGCCGCCGCCGCCGGGGAGCTCGCCGCTCGGGCCCGAACGATCAGCGGAATCAAGGTCCTGGCCGCCGAGTACGACGGCGACCTGAAGGAGCAGGCCGACCGGCTGCGCGATCAGATCGGAACCGGTCTCGTCGTGCTCGCCTCTCGCAAGGACGGGCGCGTGTCGATCCTTGCCGCGGTCACGCGCGACCTCGCCGGCTCCCGACTCCATGCCGGCAAGGTGATCGAGCAGCTCGCCCCCCTGGTCGGTGGACGCGGCGGCGGACGCCCCGATCTCGCCCAGGCCGGCGGCCGTGACGGGTCCGGGCTCGACGAGGCGCTCGACCGGGTGTACAGCCTCGCCGCGGAATTGCTCGCCCCCGCGAGCTGATCAGGCCTCAACCCCTTTCCTCAGGAGCCGCTATGGAGCTTTCTCGGACATGTGCCATCGTCACCGGTGGTGGAAGCGGCATGGGCCGCGAATTCACGCTCGCGCTCGCCCGCGCCGGCGCCTCGGTTCTCGCCGCCGACGTCGATCCGACGGCGCTGGCCGGAACCGCCGAGGCAGCCGCAGGGCTGCCGGGTCGGGTCGTCGTCCATCAGGCCGATGTGAGCGACGAGGGGCAGGTCATCGCGCTGATCGAGACGGCCGCCGAAGCGCTCGGCGGTCTCAACGCACTGGTGAACAACGCCGGGATCTTCCGCGACGGCCTCCTGATTCGCCCTGACAAGGAGTCCGGAGCCATCAAGAAGATGTCCTTGGCACAATGGAACCAGGTCATTGCGGTCGATCTCACCGGCCCCTTCCTCTGCACCCGAGAGTTTGCGGCCCGCATGGCGACGACCAAGACCCCGAGCTCCGTGGTGGTCAACATCTCGTCCGTCGCTCGCCACGGAAACCCAGGACAGACGAACTACAGCGCGGCGAAAGCCGGGCTGGTCGCAGACACGAAGCTGTGGGCCGTTGAGCTCGCCCGGTACGGCGTGCGGGTGGGGGCGATCGCCCCAGGGTTTGTGGACACGCCGATCCTGCAAGGAATGCGTCCCGATGTGCTCGAAGGCATGCTCAAGGGCGTGCCACTGCGCAGGCCGGCGACCCCGAACGAGATCTGGCTCGCGGTGAAATTCGTGATCGAATGCGACTACTTCACCGGGCGCTGCATCGACGTCGACGGAGGCCTCACCGTCTGATCAACGCTGGGGCGCGCCCGACCCGGCAGCCGCCGCAGCAGGGCCGCCGCTCCCGCGGATTCGGTACGGTCTGAAAAAGATCTCGTCCACGGGGGGCGCGCCCGGTGGACGCGCGATCTCCCGATCCAGGCGCGCCAGCGCCCGCGCAGCATCGGTCCGCGCGGCGAGCGTCACGCGCACGCCCTGGGTCGCTGCGACGTCGCCCACGCGGTGCAACGCGATGCCCCAGAGGCCGAGCGCCTCGGGGACATGGCGCGAGTCGGGGTAGCGCGCCACCAGCCGCTCAGTACGACCGCCGGTCGCGACCCACTTCTTCCGATCGGCGTAGAACCGTGCGATATGGAGCTCCTTCGCGGCCAAGCGGTCGCGCGCCTTGCCCATCAACTCCGCCACCTCCGAGGCGTAGGACGACTCGGGAAACCGCGTCTCGAACCCGGTCCATGCGTTGACCGCGCTCCGCGTCGAGGTCTGGTCTCGGCCTGCGAACTTCGAAGCCTGCTTGTAGATGGCAAACCCGGTGCGCCACGTGACGTAGTCGAGATCGGGATGACGCGGGTGATAACTCGCGAACTCCTCGTAGGCGAAGCGGGCCTGCTCCAGATCGCCCTTCTTGAAGTACAGGTCGGCGATCGCGAGCTGCGCCTTCACCGACAGCGGGTCATCGCGAAAGTAGTTCCGGACCCGGTTGAAGTCTTCCAGCGCCCGGGTGTGGGCCCCCTGCCGCATGTGCCGCAGCCCAGCCTCGTAGATCTCAACGGCCGTGCGATCCGCCTTCTTCTTCTTCTCGGGCGGCCCCGCATCGCTTCCGAACGCCGGCAGCGAGACCCACATCGCCACCACCAGCCAGACCCAGCGCTTCACCCGCCCTCCCGCGCGTATCTAACGCATCGCGCGCGCTCTGCCCCTTGCCGCGCAGGAGGTTCGCGCCTAGCGTTGGGCGTCCAGGAGGCACCGGTGCCCGAGCCCCGCGAGCTACCCGTAAACTTCTCGTCGTTCCTCGTGAGCCTCGCCTCCTCGGCCATGGTTCATCTGGGCGAAACACCTGATCCAACCGGAGGGAAAGCCGGTCTGGATCTCGTTCTGGCCCGCAACACGATCGACCTCCTGGGGCTCCTGAAGGAGAAGACGAAGGGAAACCTCGACCCTGAAGAGGGAAAGCTCCTCGATGCCCTGCTGTTCGACCTCCGAACGCGATTCGTGGCCAAGACCAAGGCCTGACAAGCGGTCTGGTTCGCATTGACACGGTGGCCTCCGACCGGCTAATCCGTGTGGGTTGACTTTTGGAGGAACGCATGACTCGATTTGCATGGGCGCTCGGGGTTGTCGGACTGGTGGCCTGCAGCGGCGACGACGAAGGGAGCACCACTCCCGATAGCGGCACGACCGACGGGACCGGCGGGGGCTGCGCCAATACCATCAGCGAGACCTTCCCGGCAGACGGCGACACGGACGCTTTCTACCGCACAAACGTTGAATTCACCCTCCTGACGGCCGAGGCAAGCGCCACGATCGCGGTGAGCGGCCCCGGAGGCGACATTGCCGGCTCCACGGTGGCCGACGGCAACAGCGTGGTGTGGACGCCCACCGCAGCGCTCGACCCCTCGACCGAGTACACGGCCACCCTCAGCTTCAGCTGCGATCCCGCCAGCGTCTCGTTCACCACGAGCGACGTCGGAACGCCAGCCGCTACCTCCGACATCAACGGCTCGGTGTACTCCCTTCCCCTCACCGAGGGTCGGTTCGTGGAACCGCCGGGCATTGGCGAGATCATCGGCGGACTGATCGCGGTGACCGTGCTCATCGAGACGGAACTCGCCGGGTCGAACCTGAACATGCTCGGCGCCCTGGCCCTGGAGACCGACACCAACGCCCAGGACATGTGCACCGAGACCATCGACTTCCCGGCCGCGGCCGACTTTAGCGAGAATCCGTACTTCTCGGTCGGCCCCGACGACACCGTGATCTCGGTGGCCGGCTTCGAAGTGGCTATCGACGACCTCGCGATCTCCGGCGCATTCTCGCCGAGCGGCGATCGCATCGCCGGAGCCGCCCTGTCCGGCAGCATCGACACCCGCCCGCTGGTTCCGCTGGTCGCCGAAGGCGCAGGCGACAGCGGCGTGTGCGACCTCGTCGCCGGCTTCGGCATCTCCTGCATCGACTGCTCGGATGGCACCGGTGCCTACTGCCTGGCCCTGGTGGTCGAGGACATGACCGCAATGCTGGCCGCCGGCACCGACCTCGTCCCGGTGACGGCCGACGACGTGCTGGCCAACCCGGCCTGCGACAGCGCGACCACGCCCTGATCGGGTTTCCCCTCGTCAGTCGCTTACTCCCCTCTAAACCGGTTCGGCGAGCCCGCGATCAGCGCGCGGCCCGCCAACGGAGGC
>CANLGQ010000198.1 GCA_947490265.1 Pseudomonadota bacterium
CGACGCCGTCCGGGGATGGGGTGAGCGCCACGACCGCACCGCCGGTCCCGTGGAGCGCGGCGTACGCGAGCACGTCCCCGCGGTAGCGATTGTGCCGTCCCATCACGGCACTCAGCCACCACAGCGGTTTGTAGGCCACCACCTTGTTGACCCGGATCTGCCGGTGGATCTCGCGGGAGAGCTGGGCGGTGTCCTCGAGTCGTCCCGCGGCCAGGAACTCGAGCAGCTTGCGATTCCACTCGTCGTCCTTCGGCGAGTGGACGCGGTCGTCGGCCGGGGCGATCCATTCGGTGAACAGCCGGTTGGAGAGCGTGCTGACCACGACGACCGCGGCCCGTCGCCCCGTGGCGGCGAGCGCGTCGGCGGTGGCCTTGCCGAGCACGATCGTCTCGGCACGATCGGCGTAGAGGTTGGACGAGAGGATGACCGCCGGGATCCGATTATCGGGATTCAGGAGCTTCAGCGCCACGACCGACCCGGTGTCGATCGGAAAGCCATGGTAGGCGACCGTGCGGGCCGACAGCCCGCGGCGGATCGCACAATCGCGCACCTGCTCCGCAAAGCCAGCATCTACACGGAATTCATACGGGATGCTCCCGAGCTGATGGAAGACCTCGTCGACATGCACCCACCGGGGGGCGGGATCGGCCTGGATCTGGTGGCCGATGATGCTCGGCCACATCGTGCTGTAGATGACGAGGAGATCGGCGCCGGTGGCGGCGATACGGGCGCGAGCCTCGGCGAACGCGTCGGCGAGGGCCCGATACCCGGGATTCGCGTCGGGGCACAGCAGCGGGTGGGGGAGGCCGGGGACGAGCAGTCCGATCGGGGTGTTCTCGGCGCTCATGCGGCCCTCTCGGGGAACCAGCCCATGACCGCGTTGCCGGTGCCGATCACCGTCCCGTAGGCGTAGAGTTCGGCCGGGATCGTGGGAATTCCGAGGGCGCCGAGCATCCAGGTGAGGGCGCCGGAGTCGGTCTCGGCGATCGCCTGCTCGACGAATTCGGGCATCTCCTCGATCACCTCGCGGGAGCGACCATTCCGCAAGTGGTCGATCACCCGCATGTCCCAGAGGTGCTGACCATGGTGGGTGATGTGCTCGCGGGTCATGTCCTCCGGCACGTCGCCCTCCGCGACGAAATGCCGGTGCGACAGCGAGCAACTCGCGAGCAGGACCGCGCGCTTGCCGGAGGCCTCGACCGCCCGCTGGGTCGCGCGGCCCAGCGCGAGGGCCTGCGCTTGCAGCACTTCGGTGCTGTACCACGAGGTCAGCCGGTTGCTGCTGATCGCGACGATCGGCTTGTCCCACGCCGGGTTGGCGAGGTGGCAACTGACGATCGTTCCATAGTCCACTCGGAAGTCTGGGTTTCGCATCATCGCGGTCACCAGTCCCTCCGCCTCCGCCTCCGCCTGGATCGCCTCGGACAGCCCGACGTCGACCTGAAGATCGTAGTGATACCGGAACAGGTTGGGGAAGATCGGGTCGACCGACAGCGACTGAAACCGGGGGAGGCCGAGAAAGTGCCATCCCACATAGGTCTGCCAGTGCGGCGAAAGCACGATGTAGACATCGGGCTCTACTGCCGCGAGATCCTTGCGGAGCCGCTCGTATCCCCAGCGGAGCATCTCCCAGCCACACTCGGCCCGCGGTTCGTTCTGGGGCGGGTTGTCGGCGTAGACGAGGTGAGGGGGATGCGGAGCCAGGGCCGCTGCGACGATGCGTCCGGAAGACATCGGGACTCCACGGTTGCCCGTTCCCTATCCCCCTGGAGCGGTCGACGGGGCCACGACCGCATCCACGGGCCCACGGTCCTGCCAACTGGCGAGCGCGCTCGAGAGGGAATCTGCGCCGGAGAGGCCGAGCCACGGCAGCACCACGCGCCAGACCTCGGTCGCCGACCAGCCCGCGGCTCGCAACGCGCGCAATTCGGTCGAACCGTGAGACTTCGAGAGCTTCTTTCCATCCTCCCCAAGGACCAGGGGCACGTGCAGCCAGGTGGGAGGCGTGGCCCCGAACGCAGACCAGACCTGCGATTGGACCGCGACCTGCTCGAGCAGGTCCGCCCCGCGGACGACCTCGCTCACCCCATCCTGGAGATCATCCGCCACGACGGCGAGGGTGTACGAGAACGTGCCATCCTCTCGCTGAAGCACGGGATCTCCGAGGCGCGCCGGGTCGACCCGGTTGGTGCCGAAGCGGCGGTCGCTAATCACGACTTCGCCCGGGGAGATTCGGAAGCGCACCCGGCCCCCGACCCGCGGGGTGTCGCGACATCCGCCCGGGCATCCGCCGTCCGCTCGGAAGCCCTCCGCGGCGACGCGGGCCCGGGTGCAGGCGCACCGGTACACGGTTGGGGCGAGGGCCTGGAGCCAAGGCCGGTAATCGCGATCCCGCTGAGGCGAAACCTCCTCGTCCCAGTCGATGCCGAGCCAGGCCAAATCGGCGCGCTGACCGGCCTCGACCTCTGGGCGCGCCCGACCGCGATCCACGTCTTCGAACCGGAGCAGGAGGCGCCCGCCGACCGAGCGCGCCGACAACCACGCCGCCCCGAACGCCAGCGCGTTCCCGAGGTGAAGGTGGCCGCTCGGCGTCGGGGCCAGGCGGCCCACGACGTTCGACATCAGTATTCGAAGCCCCATTGGCCGCCGAGCACGACGATGTTGCCGCCGATGGGCAAACCTGCCTTCGGGTCGACCGGGAAGCCGGGGGTCGGGGTCTCCGACGAGCGGAGCAGGGTGGTCGAGGCGAGCGAGTGCCACTGAAAGAAAATGTCGTAGCGGACCGGGCCGTCGACGAGGGCGAACGGGTCCCAGTGTTCGAGCCCTGAGCCGATGGTGAAGTAGATCCGGTCGGTGTCGAGGAAGGCCGAAGCGGTGCTCTGGCTGACCATCGCGGTGGGAACGTAGCCGAAGCCGCCGCGCGCAGTCGGCCGGAAGTACCGACACTTCCCTGTGGTCGGGATCTCCGGCAGGTGGAGTTCGCTGCCGAGGTGAACGCTCCACACCGAGCGAAAGTGAGCGGCCTCCACCGCCGCCGTGTTGTCGTCGCGAATCGACTCGGACGGCACGTCGAACAGGGGCGCCGAGATCTCGGCCCTCGACAACTCGGCCACGTTTTCCTGCAACCCCGTCCAATCGGTCCAACGCGTCTCCGCGTAGATCGTGAAGACGTCCTCTCGACGCCAGGCGATCCCGAGCGCGACCCGGCGGGGGACATAGTGATCGAACAGCGCGAGGCCGGCATCCGCCACCACCGCGCCAATGATCGGATCGAGCGTGCCGAGGTCCGATGCGGCGACGTTGGCCTGCAGGTCGAGGTCGACGTCGATCGGGAGTCCGAGCGCCGGATGGTAGGCCGCCGCGAGCACGAGTCCGTCGAGCGCGTCGATCCATTTGCCTGGTTCTAGCGCAACACCGACCACGGGCGCCACCGCGGGCACCACGTTGAGGTCGATCCCGTGGACGTCGATCACCGCCCCGGTCACCAGCTCGCCCGCCGTCGAGGGCGTGCCCTCGATCGAGGCCGACACGTCGGCAGTGAGCGCCACCGAGAGCTTGGCCCGCGCCAGCAAATCTGCTGAGATCCCGAGATTCACACCCGGTAGGACCTCACCGGCGATGCCAGCGGCAGCGGAGAAGCGCTGCAGCCGGTTCTCCCAGAGCACATAGTTTGGGAGCTCTGGCTCGATCGTCTTGAACCGGATGACGGTAGAGCCGGGGACAAACGCTGAAAACCCCAGGCCGAACTTTCCGCCCAGAGGCCGCGCGGCTTGCACCTGCACCCCGAGGACCGAGTCGAAGCCGGCGTCCCAGTTGAGGGGCTCGTCGTTCTCGTCGGTCAGACCGTCGCGGTTGGTGTCCCACCACAGGGGCGGGATGGGCCGCACGGTTGGATCGACCAGCGTGAACCCGATGCCGGCCGTCGGCCTACGAATTCGGGCGAGACCGGCCGGATTGAGGGCTGCGGCGGCACCGTCCTCCACCACCGCGACGCCCGCCGCGCCCGCACCGCTCCACCGGGCGCCCACGCCGAAGGCGTCCGGCACCGTGGCTGCCGCCGGAAGCGCGGCGTGCCAAGCGAGGATCAAGAGTATCCGATGTCAGGGATCGGGATGAGGGCGGCCCGGCGAAGCGCCTTGATCAGGGCCTCGCCGTCGGGGTTGCCGAGCGCCTCGGCGAGGCAGGCGGCGGTTCCGGCCAGGTACGCGGTGGCCATCCCCGATCCCCGGTAACGCCCGGCCGTTCCGTCCTTGTTCAGGCCGTAGCCGTGTGCCAGGAACTTGTCGCTCTGAACGCCCCATTCCTTGCGCGAAAAACGCTTGGGATCGAAGTAGAAGAACTTGTCGATCGGGCAGTCCGGGTGAGCGGCGACGCCGATGGTCTCAGGCAGATCGGCCGGGTAGGCCCGCTCCCCCTTCGGATGCGCAGCCGCGAGCACCACCGACCCGGACTCCACGGCGTTCGCGCAGCAGTCGCGAAGGAGGAGTGCGTTGCCCATGTTCGGCGTGCCGAGCGAAAGGTTGATCACCTTGCACCCGTGTCGCGCTGCCGTCTCGATCCCCGCGGCCATCAGCTCGGCGCTGGTGCGGAGCTTGTCGCCCATGATCTTGATGGCGACGATCTTTGCACCCGGTGCGATGGCAAGAACCGCGGCAGCGATCTCTGTGCCGTGGCCGTTTTGGTCGCTAAAGTCCGGGCTGATCAAGGCGTGGCGCGTGGCCCCGAGCGCGATCTGCCACCCCTCGATTTCGGCGCCGACCAACCGGGGATCCGCGACATCGACCCCTGAGTCGATCACCGCGACTTTCAAGCCTTTTCCCGTGTATTCCTTGCCGAGGTATCGCATCCGGCTCCCGAGTGTGCCCCGCCGCGCGCAATCGAACGGGCGCTACTCTAGGTGTGCTCGCCTCGAACGGCAAGCCGTATTGGCCCGGACGGCTCATTACGAAGGAAGTAGGGTGTCTTCGGACGCGGACTGGTGCCGGGCCGCGTCACCGGCTACGGAGAACCGGGGAGGAGTCCACGCCGGGCGCCATCGACCGGATCCGCGAGGACATGGAGGCACTCGGTGCCGTCGCGCACCGGTACGCCGGATCCCCCGGCGAGCGCGAGATGCTGGCACAGGTAAAGAGTCGCCTCCCGCACGGTGTTGTGGCGAAATCCGAGGGATTTGTCGGCTTCACCTCCCCCGGGCTCGTCGTTGGCCTGCACGCGGCTGCCTTGCTCGGTGCGGGTGCCCTCGGCCTCGCGGCCCCGGTCGCGGCGGTCGCCGTCGCCGCGGTGGCCCTGGGGTCACTGTGGGCAGAGGCTACCGGCAGGTTTTCCTTGGTCCGGTGGATGCTCCCGAAGCAGGCGAGCTACAACCTCGTGGTGCGTCAGGCGTCCGATCGCCCGCTCGGAACCGTGGTGCTGGCCGTTCCGCTCGACATTCCTCGGTGGCGGCTCGAGCACGTTCGCTGGCCGCGTCGGCCCCTGAAGCTGGTCGTCCTCGCCGGCGCGGTGCTCATCGCGTTGCTCGCCCTTCGCATTCCCGAGTTGTCTTGGAATTACCAACTTACCGGCGCCTATGTTGCCGCGGTCGCCGTGCTCGCGGCGACGGTTGCAGTGGGGTGGGTCGCCCACCGGCGGACGGGTGCCACCCAAGAGGATGCCAGCTCCTCGGCGGTGCAGATCGAGCTGATTCGCCGCTTTATGAACACCCCGGTCGCCGGGGTCGACCTGTGGTTCGCGTTCACTGGCTGCGGACACGCCTACCAGAACGGCATGCATGCCTTTCTCGCGATGCGGGGCGCGCGGATGACCTCCCCCATCTTGGTCCTGGCCCTCGACGAGCCGGCGCGGGCCCCGCTCGGCGCGGTCGTGTCCGAGGGCCCGCTGCTCGCGCATCCCCACCGGCCGACCGGCCCCGCCCTCGTGGAGCGGTTGCGATGGGCGGGACTCAAGATCCCAAGCATCGATCGGCCCGGGGTGACCGATGCGCGGGCGGCGTTGCTCTGGGGGTATCGCGCGCTCGCCCTCGCCGGGGGGAGCGGGCGGCCGAGCCCGGAGCAGGCGGCTCAGGCCGCCGACGTAGCCGAGGCGCTGGTGCGGCTCTACGCGCACGACGTAGCCCGGGTGCCGGATTTTGCTCCGATGGTCGGTGAGCTGGCGGTCGACCGGATCCCCGGCGCCGAGCCGAGTGAGCAGCGCGCGCTCGGGCGCCTCCTGGGCCGACTCCGGGCGCGGGTCGCCCGTCGGCCTCCGGGTGGGGACGGCGACGGCGAGCTCACGGCGCCGCCCGCGGACGTCCGGCGGGGTGAACCGTGATCGCCTGGTGTGCGTTGGCGTTCGGCGCGGAGATCTCCGGGGTGGCCACCGGTCCCGACGGCCCGGTCGGCGGAGCGACGATCGTGGTCTACGATCTCCGACTGCACGCCGCCCTCGGGCTCACCGACTCCCAGGGCCGATTCGCGATCGAGGTCGACCCAGGGGAGTGGAGAATTCGGGTCATACCGGCTCAAACCGCAGACCTGTACGAGGTCTACGCGCCCGGTGAGGCCGACCTGTGTGCCGCGTCCCGGTATCCGGTTCCCGGGTCCACGGTCGGGGTGCAGCTGGCTCGGGGCGGCTCGCTCTCCGGCAGCGTCGTCGACGCAGCGGGAAACCCGCGCGCCGGGGTCGAGATCGCGGTCGAGCCCCTCGCTGATACGGTGAACGGGCTTGACGACGACGGCGACGGGTTGGTCGACGAAGGGGCGCTCGCGCTGGATGCGCGGACCGCGATCACCGGCGCCGATGGCTCCTTCCAGGTCACCGGACTCCTCCCGACGGCCGCGTTCACGGTCGAAGCGTCGGCGGACGACCTCCCCGACCAGTATTTCCCCGGTGTCTACTCGGTCTTCGACGCGGAAAGCGCGGTCGTGGCTGCCACCTTTGCCCCAGGGGCTGGCCACGCCGAGACCGGGACGGCAACCCTGCTGGAAGGGGTCCGCGTGAGCGGCACGGTCCGCGCCGACGGCGCGCTCCTCGAGGTGGGGACGGCTCAAGTCTATGTCCCGAGCCAGCTCCGGTCGGTGTCGGTATCGGGCGGCACCTACGAAGCCGCCGGTCTTCCGGTCGGCGACGTGCTGGTGTGGGCGATCGCGCCAGGGTTCGGAACGACCTACTTCCCCGACGCCGACCGCCCCGGAGAGCGAGTGAGCGCCGAGGACGAGGGCGCCCGCGTGGCCCTCGACCTTGCGATGCCCCCCGAGTCCCGCCTCGAAGGCCGGCTCCCTGGCAACGGGCCGTTCACCGGGACTGCGGTGGTGGCGTACAATTCGGATCGGAGTGTCGGCGTCGGGGCTGTGACCGACCCCGACGGGCGGTTCGCCATC
>CANLGQ010000199.1 GCA_947490265.1 Pseudomonadota bacterium
CGCCCACCTCGATCGCGAAGGCGTTGAGCTGGTCGACGATGGCAGGGGTATCGGAGCGGATCGGGAGGTCGAGCGCCACGCTCATGCCCCGCATCGGGAAGGAGAGGATCCCCTCGCCTTCCGGCCCGCAGTCCTTGATGACGCACAGGAATGACGCGCCTCCGAGCCGGCTGAGGAGCTCGAGGTAGCGCACGATCGCCTGACGCCCCGCCTCGCGGGGGATCACGACCTGGTGCTGGGTGAACCCCCGGCGGCCGTACATTCGGTTCCAGTTCCGGATCGCGTCGAGCGGGTAGAAGAACGTCTCGGGATGGACGATTCCCACGTTCCACCGGTTGGGCTGCTTCCAGTAGTACGCCTGATTAAACGCCCAGACCGTCCAGTCGTTGAGCGCCCATCCGGGGAACCGGAACGGAAGCCCCGGCCCGCTCAGCGCGCGCGGATACGCCGCAGGACCCTCCCCGGGTTCGGCCCATCGGCCCTTCAGCAGGTGGCCCCGCCCGAGGTTTTTGCCGGTGGAGAGGCAGTCGATCCACCCGACCGTGAACGGCCATCGCGTGGCCGCCTGCTCGAGCGCCTCGAGGAAGCGGTCGATGTGGGGCACCCGCTCCGACTCCTGGAACAGCCACGGCGAGGGCACGCGCTCGAGGTCGACCGTGACGTCGAGGATGTGGCCGGTCAGGCCCTGGCCCCCGAGGGTGGCGGCGAACAGGTCGGGAAACTGGTCGCGGCCGGCGCGCACGACGCGACCGTCGGCGACGCGCATGCCCAGCTCCCGGACGTGGCGGCCGAAGGTGCCGGCGACATGATGGTTCTTCCCATGGACATCCGAGGCGACCGCACCCCCGAGGGTGACGAATTGGGTGCCGGGGGTCACCGGCACAAAGTACCCGCGAGGTAGGAAGACCTGCCGGATCTCTCGCAGCGAAAGCCCTGCTTCGGCGGTCAACCGGCCGGTGACCTCATCGAAGGCGAGGATCCGATCCGCGAGCACGGTCCCGGCCACGAGCCCGCCTGGGGGCGGGAGGGCCGAATCGCCATAGGCGCGCCCGAGCCCCCGGGACAGGACCGCATCCTCGGTGATCTGAAGCAGGTCGTGGCCGCGAACCTCCCGGCCTGGCACCCCGAGGCCACCCCAGCCGCTCACGGTTCCTGGTCCGGCCGGCACCAACGCTTCCGCTGTGGGCGCGATGGACATGCGGCTCCCTATCCGGTACGTCGCAGTGGCGCAGGTTATCGGCTCGGATGCATCCAGAGACCGATCCAGCGCTGATCGAGGGCTTCCTCACCGACGCGAGCAACACCCGCGGCGAGGCCCAAGGCTTGGTGCGAGCCCGGACCACGGACGAGGTCGCGGAGGTGGTGCGCCACTGTCAGGCCAACGGCATCCCTCTGACGGTGAGCGCCGGTCGTACCTCCACGACTGCGGCCCCGGTCCCGCAGGGCGGCTGGGTGCTGTCGCTCCACGCGATGAACGCCATCACCCGGATCGAACCGGGCCGCGCGGCCGCTCAGGCCTCGGTGAACCTGGGCGCATTCCAGACCGAGATCGAGCGCACCGGCTGGTTCTATCCCCCCGATCCGACCTCGCGGCACGACTGCACGCTCGGGGCGAGCATCGCCACCAACGCCAGCGGGGCCCGCTCGTTCAAGTACGGCGCCACCCGGCGGTGGCTGGCCGCCCTCGAGGTCGTCCTCCCCACCGGCGAGATCCTCGTCGCCCGGCGCGGCGACCCGATCCCAGCCCACTGGCCGATCCCGTCCTGGGGCGAGCCCGCGGTCAAGACCGCCGCCGGCTATGCCCCGCCGCGCGATCTCCTCGACCTGTTCGTCGGCCAGGAGGGCACGCTCGGCATCGTGACGGCCGCCGAGGTGGTCACCGCGCCGCTTCCCGGCAGCATCATCGGCTTCCTGGCCTGGTTTCCCACCCGAGCCCACGCGGTGGGGTTCATGCAGACCGCTCGCGCCGCGGCGCGCGCCGACGCCGCAGGCCCCGTGTCGCCGCGGTGCCTCGAGTACTTCGACTCGGCGTGTGTCGGCCTCGCCCGCGACCGTCTCGGCGGGGTTCCCGAGGCGGCAGGCGCGGCGCTCTACTGCGAGCAGGAGGTCGAAGCCGCGGTGGGAGAGGACGATCACCTCGCGGCCTGGATCGAGGCGCTGGTCGCGGCCGAAGCGCTGGTCGATGACACCGTGGTGACCACCGACGAGGCCGGCCGCGCGCGGCTGCTCGCCTTCCGGCACGCGGTCCCCGCGGGGATCAACGAGCGCATGGTCGGGTACGGAATGCCGAAAGTCGGCACCGACCTCGCCGTTCCCGACGCGGCGCTCGACGAAATGATGGCGCTCTACGAAGCCTCGCCCGGGGAGCACGTGCTGTTCGGCCACCTCGGCGACAACCACCTGCACCTCAACCTGTTGCCGCGCACCGCCGCGGAGCTGGCGACCGCGAAGGAGTGGTACGACGCGCTCGCCCGCAAGGCGATCGCGCTCGGAGGCACGGTGTCGGGCGAGCATGGGATCGGCAAGACCAAGAAGCGGCACCTGGCCTGGATGGTGGGCGACGGGGTGATCGCGCAGTTCCGAGCCCTCAAAGCCGCCCTGGACCCCGCATGGATCCTCGGGCGCGGCAACCTCATCGACCCGTGACGCCCACCCGCTCGAGGGCCACGGCCAGCCCGTCGGCGCCCGCGAACACGATCCCGGTCATCCCCACGCGCTGAGCGGCGCTGACGTTCCGCGGCTTGTCGTCGACAAAGACGCACTCCCCCGGAGCGCGACCCAGCGCCCGGGCCACCCCGAGGTACGCCTCGGGATCGGGCTTTCGAACGCCGGTCTCGCACGAGACGAACCAGCGATCGACCCGCCGGCGTAGCGGCTCGCGCGCCGCGATCGCGCGCCACCAGATGGGGTAGTTCGAGACGACGTGGACGTCGGTCGGCCCGAGCCGGGCAAGGAGTGCGTCGATCCCCGGCAGGAGGGACCAGCCCGCCTCCACCGCCGCGAGGAGGCCGCCCGGATCGACCCGCCGGCGATCGGCGAACATGCGGGCGCAGAACGCCGGGTGGTCGCACCGGCCGAGCTCGAAGTCCACCCACGCGGTCGGGTCCTTCAGCTTGAAGTATTCGACCGTCGGCAACCCGAGAAAGGCCGGGATCTCCCGATGGATCGGGTCCGCGACCAGGGTGTCGAGCAGGTCGAGCAACAGGGTCGGGCGCGCCGGAAAGCCGTGCACCGGGAACCCCGCGCGGCGGAGTGCGGCGACCGAGGCAGCGAGATCGCTGCTCCGAACCAGGATCCAGTCCGTATCGAACGTGGACAGGGCGAAGACCGAGACCTCGGCCGACGCGAGCGCACCGGTCAGCGCGGCGAGGAGTCCGACGGTCGAGAAGGGCACCGGACCGCGCACCGCCATGGCCCGAAACCCGCGCTCGGCCGTCACGTTGGCCGGGATCTGGTCATCGGCCACCACGACGGTCAGCTCGGCCGGCGTGCGGAGGAGGGCGGCAAATTCGCCGTGCGCCCACGCGGGGACCGGCTGGCCGGGGTCGAAGCGCGCCACGCCGAGCGCGCCCGGCACCACGTCGAGTTCGGTCAAACCGACGGCGAGGCGAACGGGTCGAGCGCCGTGAGCCCCGCCCGGGCGAGCATCGCCTGGTCGGCGGCGACGTCGGGGTTCCCGGTGGTCAGCAGGCGATCGCCGTAAAAGATAGAGTTTGCGCCGGCCATCATGCACAGGAGCTGAGCTTCCTCGTTCATCGACAGGCGGCCGGCCGACAGGCGGACCATCGCGCGGGGCATCAGCAGGCGAGCGACCGCGATCGCGCGGACCATGTCGACCGTGTCGAGCTTCGGTCGGTCGGCCAGCGGGGTTCCCTCCACGGGGACCAGCGCGTTGATCGGCACCGACTCCGGGTGGGTCGGGAGGTTCGCGAGGGTGACCAGCAGCGCGCACCGATCGTCGATCGACTCCCCCATGCCGAGGATCCCGCCGCAACACACGCCGATCCCGGCGTTGCGGACCGCGGCGAGCGTCCGCAACCGGTCGTCGTAGGTGCGCGTGGAGATGATCTCCCCGTAGTGCTCCTCCGAGGTGTCGAGGTTGTGATTATACGCCGATAAACCGGCATCCTTGAGCCGCCGTGCCTGATCGTCGGTCAGCATGCCGAGGGTGACGCACGCCTCCATTCCTAGTCCGCGAACGCCGCGAACCATCTCGAGCACCGCGTCGAACTGCCGGCCGTCCTTCGGCGCGCGCCATGCCGCCCCCATACAGAACCGGGTGGCGCCGGCGCCCCGGGCCTCGGCCGCCGCGGCGAGTACCTCGGACACCGCCATCAGCGGCTCGACCGGGCCGCTCCCGTGTCGGGCCGATTGGGGACAATACCCGCAGTCCTCGGGACAGCCGCCGGTCTTGATCGAGAGGAGCGAGCAGAGCTGCACCTTGTGCTCCCCGAACGCTTCTCGGTGGGCGCCCTGCGCGCGCCAGACCAGCTCGAGCAACGGCAGATCGTGGAGCGCGCGCGCCTCGGCGACGGTCCAGTCGTGGCGGATGTTCAACAACGCAGGCCTCCCAGGCCGTGCGGTTATCCTGGGGCGGCCGGCTGTGCCTCGCGCGAGGCCGCCCCGAGCGCGACCGCGATCAACAACCCCGCGGCGGCGACCGACGCGACCACGAGACGGCCCCCGTGGACGTCCCGTGCGCCGAACATCCATTCTCCCCCTGCGATCCCCACGAGGTACGGCCACACCCAGGCCGCGGCGAGGACCGCGCCGGCCACCCGGAGGGTCGCCGCGCGCCGATCGCCCGGGATCCCCGGCAGGGTCGCCCGAAGGCCCGCGGCGAGGACCGTCAGGAGCGCGCTGCCGAACACCAGGGCGAGGATCATCGGCCCGCGGGCGTCTCGCTCCGCCACCCCGAGCCCCCCGGCCAGGAAGGCCGGACCACCGAGGAGTACCACCGACAACACGCCGATCCAGACCGCAGCGGGGACGCGATCCAGCCGCGAGCCCGGGTAATCCGGATCGGGCACCCGCGCGGCCAGCTGCCGCCCGATTCGCCGGTCGCGCACCGCGAACCCGACCAGTACCACCCCGGCGAGACCGGCGACCCCCGCCGCGAGGAGGTGGTTCTCCTCGTGGCCGTCGAGCGCGCCGAGCGCGTGCAGCGGAAACCAGGGCAACACCGAGGCCGCTGACAGCCACAGCACGCGCGCTGCCCCCTGCTGGAGGTGAAGGGTGCGCCCCGGAAGCAAGGGATCGGTGAGCCCTTCGAGGCGGGCCACCAGCCCCCCGACCACCGCGCCGAGCGGGGCCAGGAGTCCCGCGCCCACTGCGCAGGTCAGCGCGAGGACCGGCGCCGCCTCGTCATCCCCGAACGAGGCAAGCTGGCCGGTCCAGGCCGCGAGCGCGAACGGCGTCACCAGGGCGAGCGACCCCGGCCACGAAGCCGCACCCGGCGACATCGGCTTCGCCGAACGCCGAGAACGCGGGGCGTGCCCCTCCTGGCCCGGCGGCTTCACCGGGCCTTCGACCGGCGCGTCCATTCCCCCTCCGGAGCACATCCTACCTCGATGAGCGGCCGATTGACACGGAGCAGCCCGACCTATAGGCTCCGATGGCCGCGGGCGGGGGTCGCCCGGTCTTGGAACCCATGTTTTGCGAGAGGTAAGCTGTGGAAGTACCTGCTGAGTACAAGAATGCCGGGCTCGGTAACCTGATTGGTGGGGCTTTCGGGGCTATCTCCCAGTTGTTACTTGGTCTTTCGCTGCTCATTATCTGCGTGGGCGTCATCAACCTGGGGCTGGCCGCGGCGCACGCCTGGCAGGCCTACGTCGGCTGGCAGATGTTCAACGGCGAGCGGGTTCAGAATGGCAAAACGGCGGCGATCGTCGGGCTCGTGGGTTCGGTCCTGAGCTTCAACCCGATCTCGTTGGCCGGCAGCGGCTTCGCGTTCATGATGCTCGGCAAACCCGAAGTCCAGGGCTACGTCGAAGGCTGAGCGCGCTCGCTCACCCCCTCGTCCGCGGCCTCCTCCGCAGGGCGAGGGCGGCGAGAAGGCCAGGGGCCAACCACCCGGGCCCGGGCGCGTGCTGGCAGGTGGCGCCGCCCCCGCGCACCGCGAGCCGATCGCACTGATCCCCATCCCCATCCCCGTCCTCGTCCGCCTGATCGGGGTTTGCGTCGCCGGGGCAGTTGTCGCAGGCGTCGCCGACCGCGTCGCCCTCGGTGTCGAGGTTCAGGTCGGCCTTGCCTTCGCCATCGAACGCGTTGAACGGGCACCGATCACACGCGTCGCCGAAGCCGTCGTCGTCGCGGTCGGCCTGGCGACCGTCCGTGGGAGGATCGGGCACTGAAGGGCAAAGATCGCAGGCGTCGCCCACCCCGTCGCCATCCTCGTCGGCCTGATCGTCGAACAGGCTCTTGCACACGTCGCACACGTCGCCGACCCCGTCGGCGTCGATGTCCGACTGCTCGTCCTGGTAGTTCAACGGGCAATTGTCACAGGCATCGCCGGGAAGGTCGGCGTCGAGGTTCGACTGATCCGGATCGGGGACCGCGATGCACACGTCGCATGCGTCGCCCGCGCCATCTTCGTCGGTGTCGGGCTCGTCGGGCGTGCTCGGGACCAACGGGCAGACGTCGCACACGTCGCCCACCCCGTCGGCGTCGGCGTCAGCCTGGTTCGCATTCGGGATCTGCGGGCAATTGTCGCAGACGTCCCCCACCGTGTCGTCGTCCCGGTCGACCTGATCGTCGTTGCAGTGGTCGGGGCAGTTGTCGCACACGTCGCCGAACAGGTCGGGCCCGTCGCCACACAGGAGGTAGTCTGAATTCGCTTGGTCGTCGTTCGGGATCTCCACGCAGTTGTCGCAGATGTCGCCCCAGAGATCCTGGTCGAGGTTGGCCTGATCGTCGTTCTTGTCCAGCGGACAGTTGTCGCAGAAGTCGCCGAGCCAGTCGCCGGTTTCGTCGAGGTTCGGGTTGTCGGTGTTGGCCTGATCGCCGTTGGAGATCGTCGCGCAATTGTCGCAGAGATCGCCCTTGTTGTCGCAATCCCGGTCGGCCTGATCCGGGTTGTAGTCGAGCGGACAATTGTCGCACAGGAGGTGGATGGTGCCGGCGGGGTTCCCGAGGTCGTCGGTCAACACCACCTCCCCGACCGGGATGCCGGCGTCGTACCCGAGGAGGAGGTCGGCCATCAGCGGGTCTTGCCCCTCGCACACGTCGATGTCCTGATCGGCGATAAAGTAGGTACAGCCGTGACTCTGAACGTCGAAGTAGTAGTCGTTCGACAGCGCGGGCAGGCC
>CANLGQ010000200.1 GCA_947490265.1 Pseudomonadota bacterium
CGGCGATCGACGCGGATCGGAACCGGGTGTCCGCGGTGGTCAAGGCCGCGAAGGTGGCTACTTACGAGTGTTTCGAAGCGGGCGCCGAAACGTGTCGGTAAGTTGCTCGTTGCCGGCCGAGTTGCGACCCCGCCCCTTCCGCTAGGGTGCAGTTGGTGGTATCACGGAGCGCTTCCGGTCTCGACCTGCGGTGCCACCGACGGTTTTGTAGGATTGTCCGATGTTGCTCGGCCTGTATATCTTTCGAGACGACGAGTTTGAGGACCCGCTCTACGCCGAGCCTCCCTTCCGGGAACTCGACGACGCGCTGTGGGAAGCGCTGTGTGAGGCCGCGAATGACGCGATCGAGGGCGAAACCTCCGCCGAGGGGCACGTCGAGCACGGCGAAGGGTGGATCGCCTGGCACCACCGCGACGACGACGGCCTCACCTTCGTAGCGGCCACCACCGACGAGATCCGACCCGCTCAGGTCGACGCGTACCTGAAGCGCCTCGCACAGCGATATCGCGACGAGGTCGATGAACCCCGACATCCAGACCGAATGGGCGTGGTCGACGTGGTGATCGACATCGTGCCGCCGTGGGAGGAAGATTGATGCATCTCGGACGGTGGGTGGATCCCGATGGCACGGCCAGCGCTGCGCCTGCCGGGATCGAGCCGGACCGTCTGGTGCGTCACGCGGTTTGCGTCGGGATGACCGGATCGGGGAAAACGGGCCTCTGCGTTGGCTTACTGGAGGAGCTTGCGCTTTCCGGTGTGCCGATCCTCGCGATCGACCCGAAGGGCGACCTCGCGAACTTGGCGCTCGCTTTTCGGGACCCCGCTGCTGCGGACTTTCTCCCCTGGATCGATCCGGGCGAGGTGCGGCGCCAGGGCACCGACGCGTTGGGCCTCGCGAGCCGGCTCGCCGAGTCCTGGCGGGCCGGGCTCGCATCCAGCGGCGTGGAGCCAGCGCGATCGGTCGCCTTCGCGGAGCGGGTCGAGGTGACGGTGCACACGCCCGGGAGCGCGGCCGGCGTGCCCATCGACGTCCTCGGCGCGATCCGCGGTGCGCCGCGTGGCGTGGCCCCCGGGGAAGAGGCCTGGACCGACGCGGTCAACGGTGCCGTCGCCGCAATTCTCGGCCTCGTCGGGGTGGAAGCCGACCCGGTCAAGGATCCGGCCCACCTCGTTCTCGCCCGCATCACCTCTGAGGCCTGGGCGGCGTCCGAGGCCCTGGACCTGGAGCGCCTGGTCGTGCGCCTGGTCGATCCTCCCTTTGCAAAAATCGGGGTTTTCCCGGTCGATACCTTCTTCCCGCGCCCGGATCGGCTCGAACTGGCGATGTCGCTGAACGCCGTCGCCGCGTCGCCTTCGTTCGCGGTCTGGTCGCAGGGGCCGGCGCTCGACCTCGACGTGCTGCTCGACGCTTCGGTGAAGACTCCGGTGCGCGTGCTCTACCTGGCTCACCTCGATGACGCGCAGCGGATGTTCTTCCTCACGCTGCTCCTGCACCGGATCGTGGCGTGGACCCGACGCCTGCCCGGCACCTCGGCCCTGCGCGCGCTGGTGTACTTCGACGAGGTCTACGGCTACCTCCCCCCTCATCCGCGAGACCCTCCGACCCGCCGGCCGCTCCTCACCCTGTTGAAACAGGCCCGTGCGGTGGGGGTCGGCACGATGCTGGTGACGCAGAATCCGATCGATCTCGATTATTCCGCCCTTTCAAATACGGGCATCTGGTTTGTCGGGCGACTCAACACCGCCCAGGATCGCGCGCGCGCGCTCGACGGCCTGGCGTCGGCGGGAGGCGGTGACACTGCGGATCTCTCCCGCATCGTGGAGTCTCTGCCGACGCGCAACTTCCTGGTCCGAGACGTGAGCGCGCCTGCACCTCGGGTGCTCGCGACCCGGCACACCCTGTCCTGGCTGCGCGGCCCGCTCACCCTCCGGGAGATCGAGCAGCTTCCCGGGCGCACCGGGGTCGCGGCCCCCCCAGCCGTGGCGGCGGCCGCCCCGCTGCTCGACGACCTTTCCGAGCTTCGAGCCGATCCGCCGCCGGCTCCGGCTGGATTCGACTATCGCTTCCTCGATCCGGGCGTGGTGTTTGCGTCGCGGCTCGGCGACCGGTTCGCCGGGGTCGCCCGACCGCGTCGGCCCGACGGGGTGCGGATCTGGGAGCCAGCCCTCCACGCCCACGTGCGGCTGAGATTCGACGAGGGACGAGAGTTCCAGAGCGAACGCGAGGAACATCGGTTGTGGTTCCCGCTCGACGCGGACGGGCTCGGCGCTCCGGACGATCCCCCGTTCGAACCGACCGACTTCTTGCCGTCCGCCCCGCCCGGTGGGCGGTACGCGGCGCTTCCTGCGCTCGTCGACGAGACCCGCGAACTTCAGGCCCTCGGCAAACGCGCGGTCGAGGAGCTGCTCCGCAGCGAGACCGACGTGATGTGGCGGATGGGGGATTTGACGAGCCGGACGGGGGAAACGGAGGAGTCTTTTCGAGCGCGAGCCGCTGCGGCCGTTCAGGATCGGATCGACGTCCAGATTGGAAGGTTGAAATCCAAGGTAGAAGGCGAACTCGCGCGCATTGCATCGTCGCGTGACCGACTCACCCGCGACAGCGCGGCGCGGGCGGCCACCGCGCGGCAGCGCCAGATGAGCGAAGTGGTGAATGTGGGAGAGACCCTGTTCGGCCTGTTTTTTGGCAATCGTTCCGCAGTGACCGCCGCCTCCCGGGCGCTCCGAAACCGACAGGCGACCACCGCGGCCCACGAGCGGGTCGGGCGAGTGGAGGAGGACTTGGCAGCGCTCGACCGAAAGGAATTCGAACTGGAAACCAAACTTCGCGATGAGATTGCCGAGATCGAGAACCAGGAGCGCAGGGCGCTCGACGGCATCGCCGCGGTGCCGGTGCGGCTGGATCGGGAAGACGTGCGGGTCGAGCGCTTCGGCGTCATCTGGGTGCCGGTGACGCGCGACGTGTGAGCGCACTCCCACCGCGGAAGGGCCAACGGTCCCCCCTTGTGCTAAGGAGCGCCGAGACCGGAGACGCTCCATGGGCGAGCGAGATGCGGCAAAGCGGGTGTTTTTCCACACGCTCGGCTGCCAGATGAACGACTACGACACCGGAAAGATGCGCGCCCTGCTCGCGGCGGACGGCTACGCCTCGACCGACGATCCGGAGTTGGCCGACCTCATCGTCGTCAACACGTGTTCCATCCGCGAGAAGGCCGTCGAGAAGATGCACTCGGTCCTCGGCGAGTACCGGCGGGCCAAGCGATCTCGCCCGCTGACCCTCGGGGTTGCCGGCTGCGTGGCCCAGGAACGCGGCGAGCAGTTGATGGCGAAGTACCCTGACATCGACCTGATGTTCGGGCCGGATGGTGTTCCCCATGTCCGCGAGTTGGTGCGCGAGGCGGTGGCTGGAAAGCGCGTGCTCGATATCGATTTGCTCGACCTCGAGAACTATCCCTTCGTTTCCGAGGTCGATCCGGCTCAGAGTGGAGTCGGCGCGTTCGTGACCATCCAGAAGGGCTGCGACAATGCCTGTACGTTCTGCATCGTCCCGCAGACGCGCGGCGTGGAGGTCTCGCGACCGTGGGAGCAAATCCTCGAGGAAGTGCGCACCGTGGTGGCCCGAGGGGCTCGCGACATCACCCTGATCGGCCAGAACGTGAACTCCTACGGCCTCAAGCTCGGGGGCGGCGTCACCTTCGCGCAGCTGCTGTACAAGGTCGCTGAGGTCCCGGGCGTTACCCACATCCGGTACACGACGAGCCACCCGCGCGACATGGGGGACGATGTCGTCCAAGCGTACCGAGACCTCCCGCAATTGGCCTCGCATCTCCACCTTCCGGTGCAGTCCGGGAGCAATCGGGTGCTGCGCCGGATGAAGCGCTTCTACACCCGCGAGCGGTACCTCGAGGTGGTGGCTGCCTTGCGCGCCGCTCGCCCGGGCATGGTCTTCACGACCGACGTTATTGTTGGTTTCCCCGGGGAAACCGACGACGACTTCGAGCAGACCATGAACCTGCTCCACGAAGTCGGGTTCATCGGCACGTTCTCCTTCAAGTATAGCCCGCGTCCCGGAACACCAGCCTTGAAGCTCGAGATGCGCGATCCGGTTTCCGACGCTGTCGCCGGGGCTCGCCTCACCCGGTACCAAGACGCCCAGCGGGCCCTGTCGCTGGCCTGGCACCGCGCGCTGGAGGGTTCGACCGTTCCGGTGCTCGTGCACGGGTGGTCGGCCCACGATCCCGAAGTCGTCATGGGGAGAACATCGGATTTTGCGGCAATCAATTTCCCGGGAGACGCGTCGCTGTTCGGGCGAACGCTCCCGGTGACCATCACGCGGGGTTTCACGCACAGCGCGCGTGGCGAAGCCTCGCGGTGAGCGGTGGCTCGCTCCGAACGTGGCTGCGCACCTGGCAACGGCAGGCGACGCGGCGGCGGGCCATGGAGGGGCCGTGGCTCGATCTGTGGTCCGCGCTCGGGCCGCTCGCGGTGGCGGCCGCGCTCTCCCCGCTGGTGAAACCGGTGTTTCTGGCCTATCTGGCGCTGCCCGCGGATCGGTGGCCCGAGCGCACGGAGGGGATCGCGCAGCGGCTGGTGCTTCTCGTGGGGGGCTGGATGGCCCTCGAGGCCCACCAGGTCGTGCTTCGCACGGGTGATCGCGCTGTCCTGTCGCCGCTGCCGGTCGAACCGGCCGGCGTCGTCGCCTACGAGCTGGTCCGGCTGTTGGTGCAGCGTTGGTGGCTGGTGCCGGCTATCGGGCTCGCCTGCATCCCCCTGCTTTTTGCTGCGCCCGACCAGTGGGGAGCCCTGATCGCGGTGCTCCTCGGCGTCCAACTCGGCGCCCTCTTCGCCGGGGCCGTCGGTGCGCTGCTCGCGATCGAGGCGTCCGAGAACCCGCGCTGGTTCCCGCTCCTCGACTTGCTGCGTGGGCAGAATCCACGCGTTCAGTCGGCGCTTTTATGGGCTCCGGGTGCTGCCCTCGCTGCCGTGGGATCGGCGGGAATGGTGGCGGTGGCGCTGCGAACCGGGGTCGCGGCCGTGCTCCCGGCTGCGCTCGGCGTTGCGTTGGCCACCCAGATCCCGCGGCTCGCCCGCCGCGCCTGGTTCCAGGGCACACCCCTCCTCCAGGAGATCGACGCGCGCTATGCGGCCTTCGAACGCCCGGAAGACGCGCGTCGCGTCTATCTTGACTGGGCGGTTCGGTTCTTCCCCGCGGCGACCCGGACCTGGGCACTGGCGGACCTCCGCCACGGCTGGCGGCAGCGGCGATCGTGGATCAGCGCCGCCTGGGTGGGCGGGCTTGCCGCCGGGCTGGCCTCCTGGAGCGCCTCTCCCGGCTCGATCGCGACGACCGCGTCGGTCGCGGCCGCGGCGGTCTGGGCGGTCGGCGCGGTTTCCGGTTGGATGGACCGCGACGTCCCTCCCTTTACCCGCTTCGTCCTTCCGGATCGCACCGTTGCTCGCCACGGCGCGCGCGCGCTCGTGCTCGCGGCGTGGCTCCAGCCGATGGCCTTCGTCCCGGCGCTCCCGGTGCTCGTTCGGCATGGTGCGGGAGACGCTTTGGCCCTCGCGGGCTTGACCGAAGCCTCCATTCTCGGTGCCGCCCTCCTGGCCGCTGCGCTCGGTCGGCTCGGCATCGGGGTGGTCGGCTACGCCCCCACCGCGGCATTGGCCGCCGGGCTCGCTACTGCCGCCGGAGGCAGGCTGTGACCCCCGCGATCGAGGTCAAGGGCGTCAGCAAGTCGTTCGGGCGGACGCGGGCGCTCGACGGCGTCGACCTCGTGGTCCCGCCCGGAACATTCCTAGGCCTGATCGGACATAACGGGGCAGGTAAGTCCACTCTGCTCGAGCTGCTGTTCGGTCGGCTGAGCCCCACCTCGGGGACGGTGCGCGTCTGCGGGGTCGAGGTCTGCGCCGAGCCGGCCGCTGCCCGTGCGGTGATCGGCGGGGTGCCCGAGGAAGCTGCGCTGTACGAGTGGCTCACCGCCCGGGAGTGGTTCGAGCTCGTCGCGGAGGTTCGGGGGCACGGAAATGTGGCTTCCGCGCTGGCAATCTGTGATCTCGGTGCCGATGCCGAGCGGCCGATCCGGGAGTACAGCCAAGGCATGCGTCGGCGCACCGCGCTCGCCGCGGCCCTTCTGGGCGAGCCTCCGGTCGTGCTTCTGGACGAGGCGCTCAACGGCCTCGATCCCCCGTCAGCGGCCCGGATCAAAGGCATCCTCCGCGGGGTGGTCGACACCGGGCGCACCGTCGTCCTGTCCACTCACGTGATCGAGACCGTGGAGCGGGTCGCCGATCGGGTGGTCATGCTCGCAAACGGCAGGGTGGTCGCGGACGAGGCCATGGCCTCGTTGGGCGACCGGGGACTGGAGCGACTGTTCCTCGAGCGCCTCGCGGCATCCCGGGCTTAGCGGGCGTTCTCGAGGGCGTGGGCCACGAGATCGGCGTAGCGGCCTCCGGCTGCCAGCAACTCGGCATGGGTGCCGCTCTCCACCACGCGTCCCTCGTGGATCACCGCGATCCGATCGGCCCGGGCCACCGTCGTGAGCCGGTGGGCGATCACGAGCACGGTCTTGCGCGCCAGCAACGCCTCGGTCGCTCGCTGGATCGCCGCCTCGGTCAGCGTGTCGACCGCCGCGGTCGCCTCGTCGAGGATCACCATCGGTGGATCGTGGGCCAACACCCGTGCGAACGCCAGGAGCTGCGCCTCCCCGACCGAGAGGTTGGCGCCCGCGTGTTCGATTCGCCCTCCCAGCCCGCCGAGCCGCTCTACGACCGCGTCCGCCGAGGCGAGTCGAATCGCCTCGGCCAGCGCGAGGTCGCTGATCGGCGCTCCGAGCGTGAGGTTGAACCGAACGTCTCCAGGGAAGAGGATCACGTCTTGCGCGACGAGTCCGATCGCCTCTCGGACCGATCGCGCCGACAGGTTGGACAGCTCGATGTCGCCGATGCGGATGCTGCCCCGGTAGCCGCTGTAGACTCGCAGCAAGAGTCGGGCAAGTGTGCTTTTTCCCGATCCGGTGCGACCGACGACCGCGACGACCTGCCCCGGCTCGATCCGGAGGTCCAGCCCCTGAAGCACGTCGTGGCCGCGGGAGTAGCCGAACCGGACGTCGCGCAGCGCGATCGGGCGGGACGCGCCAGGGAGGGGGGTCGCTCCGGGGCCCTCCAAGGCATCGGCCTCCTGGTGAGCGAGGAGGCCGAAGATCTGATCCAGGCTGGCTGCCGCCCGCTGTAGCACGGCGATCTTGCCGCTGAATTCGCGGATCGGGCTAAACACC